>CAZBJW010000043.1:0-22722 GCA_964492135.1 uncultured Anaerolineales bacterium | reverse complement strand
TCTTGTCGGCCTGTCTCAACCTCTTCTTGGCTGACGCGGTGACTGGCAATCGCTTCACCCCTTTCAGTTCTATGTCATTCCAATAATAATACACCTTTTCTCAAGGTTTGTCCAACTTTGCATTCGCATCCAAGGATGGTATAATGTGCACTGTATACAGTCGGCACTCTGGAGGCGCTACACAGTCATGGCCGAGATGCGGCTCGGAACCCTGACCTCAAGGTATTGGCAGGATTTCAAACTGGCTGAAGGGGACTTGGAGTTTCTCTCCGAGTTGCTCATCGAGGAAGAATCGCCACTCAGCGTTGAGAGTTTGGCCCGGCGACTCATGGAGAGGCGCGTCGGAGAGGAGAAAGCGGCGTGGGATGACAGAAAATCCAAGGGGCTCATCTACCAGCCGCGAGAGGCATATGCCCAAGGGGATCGGTTGGTCTTCTCGGCCTTGGGAGACGCGGCCGGCGCGGTGGTGGCGGTGCGTCCGGGGCGGCATCCGGACTACGCTCCTTTCGACGTGATTCAGGTGAGGATGGAAGGGGATGGAGAGATCAGAGAGTTTGCCTCTAATCTCTCGCATCCCCATGCTTTGAACTTCATCGCGGTGGATGAAGATGAGGATCTCGGCCTCGACGACATAGCCGCACTGAGCAGGAGGCTCCTCGAGCGATACGGACAGTATGTGATACCGGTCCTCTTGGAACGCTTGAGGGAGAGTCCAGAGTTTGTGAGCTTTGGCAAGGAGTGGTTCCTGAGAGGATTCCTATTGCCCATCCAGCAAGGAGACCTGAACCTTGCGGAGGCCGTCCTTGATTTGGCAGCCGGGTTCGCCGGCTCGCAGGAGATACTGGACGTACTGGAGGTGCCGAAAGAGAGTGGTCGCGCCGTGCAGATGTTTTCACTCAACTACGCTTTGGCCACGGATGAACAGGGCAGGTTCGAGTTTGCGGGTACGGAGGGCAGGATGGAGTGGTGCCTGCCGAGAGTTGCACAGACAGGGCCGCTGCGTTTTGACAAGGGTCCTCAGGAGATCTCGCGTGATCACCTCGTGGACGACGCGGTTGAATTAGTGGGAGCCAGATCCCCAAGAAACGGTACTGGCGGGACTATCCAGCGTTGGTCACACGTGCTGACCTTCTACGATTGGCACTGGGGGCATCTTCCCTATAACAAAGGTGCCAGCGACCTGCTTGTTAGACCTTTGCTTGAAGACCAACGGTGTACGAGATTGCAGCTGCGCTTCGCCAAGGACGGTGAGATCTTTCCGGTAATTCTCTACTACCCTGCTGATCGGCGGATGGGGTGGTGGGGCAGCGCTGGGTTGAGGGCGTTCTTTGAGGCCCAGGAACTGGCGCCAGGAGGGACCATCGTCATTGAGCGCACGGCCAACTCCGAGAGCGAAGGCCTCTATAAGATAGACTACTATCCAGCGCCGGCCACAAAGCTAGAGATGCTGGACTACGAGGAGAGTGGCCAACCTGTATTCCGCAGAATCGCAGTCAGGTGCGAGATCGATGAAGAGATGAGCCTGCCCAGATCGCGGTTTAGCGCGCTGGAGACGCTCAAGTTGCTCGATGAGGGGGAAAAGAGGGTGACTCGGTCGTTGTTGGCCGCTGGGTTTCAACGGGTAGCTGAGAAGATTCTGAGGGGACTAGGCATAGTATACCGAGCCAACTTCAACGACCTTCTCGTGGCCACCAACATCGAAAGGCCTCTTCCCGGCACGATCCTACGCGCGGTCTTCGAACAGGAGGCATACCCGTGCTTCTATCTGGATGTCGATGGCTACTATGTCTATGACCCGAACCGTAGCCAGGCTGAAGCGAATAGAATTCGTTTGAGCTGGGATGAGGCTATTCTAGACGCAGGAAACTCGGACCTGTGAACGGGAGGTAAGGGTGGCCAGGTTGTTACGTCCGGATGTGAACACGAAGTTCCATATAGACTACGACTGGTGGGCTGAACAGGGCCGCGATGCCCGGATCCTTATTTGGGAGCAGCTTTGTCCGGGGTGCAGAGCCAAGTTTGACAGTCATGCAGAGACACAGGATATCGATTGGGTGGATCCGAGTACGGGTGAGGTGACCGTAGTTGACGGACTGAGATACTGCTTGCGCGAGTGTTGTAGCCGAAGAGATGACTACATCACGCGTACGACCCCGCTCCCGGCCGCGATGTTCCGCGTATTCGTAGCCAATGGCAATACTCCTCTGTCAGCCGTGGAACTCCAGAAAAGGATAGGCAAGAGTAGTCCCAAGACTCTCTTACGGATTCTACTGGGGCAAGAGATGCGCACGTACTATGGGATTAGACCCATCCTTGGATAGTTGGTCACGTTGCCGACGAGGAAGCGCTGCCGGTTGGCGGCTGTGGGTCGCCAGGCGGCTTGTTTTTTTGTCGGTAGACTAGACGAAGAAGTCTTCGGGTAGTGAGATGCCCAGCATCTTTAGTCGGTCAAGGAACTGAGGCTTCGTGCCGGTGGGGCGTAGTTCAGCGCTGCGTTCGCCTTCTTGGGGCTCCACATCCTCGCGGAGGAAGATGTCGCGCAGAGTGGGAGCGTTAGTTTCCCACTCTATCACTTCGGTAATGCTCGACACCACAGGTGACCCCTCGTTGCTTCTGACGAGATGAATGATCAGGTCAAGCGAAGTGGAGAGGATTCTTCTGATCATGCGCCTGTCCAGCTCGACACCATGGAGTAGTCCCCAGTCCTCAAGTTTGAACAGCGTATCCTGGGGCGATTCCGCTACAATAGAAAAGATGACCAAATCCATCGCCAGAAGCAGCTTGAGCAACGGTACTGCCTCCGCGCCGTCCACTTTGTCAACAATCAAGCCTTGTGGATGCATCTTGGGTGCGATGGTGAGGAGGTAGTGGCGCGTAACCCGCTGCAGACCTTCTGGGGGGTGGAGGTTGGCCCTCAGTGCGGTGACTCTCTTGCGCTCGAGAGGAGGTTCCTGGGGATTCTGGACGGCAAGGAGCTGCCCGTCCGCATCCATGAGCGACACTAGTGCCTGCAGTAGCGTCCACTTCCCGCTACAAGGCGGCCCTGATATAGCAGTATTCAGTCTGGCCTGGATGCAGGCGCCCAGGAATGCCAGGGCCCCCGGGGTGATGAAGCCCTGTTGGACCAGGTCGTCGGCCTCGAATGTAGTGATGGATGTGGATTGATCGTCTTGTGAAGTGCCCACGGCTGTCTGCTCAACGATTGTATCACAGGAGCGCGCAAGACGCAATGACGACACGCTGCCTGGTTCGTCGTTTTCCACTTGGGCGGTGGAAGCCCTTTACCGGCGAACGATTCCCATGAACCATGCTCGCAGGGCACAGTTGGCGCGAGCGGCCACCATCGTCATGGTGGCTTTTGTCATAAGCCGCGTTCTTGGGCTTGGCCGAGAGATAATCATCGGCAGTCAATTCGGCACAAGCCGGGAACTGGAGGCCTATCTCGCTGCTTTTCGCATTCCGGATCTGATCTTCCAGCTGATTGCTGGAGGCGCTTTGGGCTCAGCGTTCATCCCTACGTTCACTGGCTATCTAGCCCGCGGCGATGAGAGGCAGGCATGGCGGCTGGCTAGCTCGATCATGAACGTCGTTTTTCTCGTGCTCACGACCTGTGCGGCCGTGGCTGCCTTCTTTGCGCCGCAGCTCGTCGCGCGTGTCGTAGTGCCGGGTTTCAGTCCCCAGGATCAAGCGCTCACCGTACAGCTGATGCGCATCATGTTGGTGTCCCCTGTCATCTTCGGTGTCAGCGGTGTGGTCATGGGCATCCTCAACTCCTTTCAGCACTTCCTCCTTCCTGCTCTTGCGCCCGCCATCTACAACCTGTCCATCATAGGGGGTGCCATCCTGTTGGCTCCCGTGATGGGCGTCTACGGTTTAGCCGTGGGTGTGGTTGTGGGCGCGTTGCTGCATCTGCTCATGCAGGTGCCCCAATTGCTGCGCAAGGGTATCGTCTACCAGCCGCTCTTCGATATGAGTCACCCTGGTGTGCGAGAGGTTGGGCGGTTGATGGCGCCTCGAATCCTGGGGCTAGCCTCGGTGCAAGTCAACTTTCTGGTGAACACCTTACTGGCGTCGACGCTGGTCGAGGGCAGCTTGGCGGCGCTCAACTACGCCTGGATTCTGATGTTTCTCCCTCAGGGCATATTCGCCATGGCCATAGCGACAGCAGCGTTCCCCACTTTTTCTGAGTTGGCAGCGAGTGACAGGGTCATTGAGCTACGCGCTACGTTCTCTGAGATGCTCCAACTGACTCTCTATCTGACCATACCGGCCAGCGTGGCACTGATTGTATTAAGCGAGCCTGTCGTCGAGCTTCTACTCCAGCGCGGCCGCTTCGACCCTTCCTCCACAAGGGCAGTGGCGTGGGCACTACAGTTCTACGCCTTGGGACTTTGCGCACACTCCGCTCTAGAAATCGTCAACAGAGCCTTCTACTCCTTGCACGATACACGCACTCCTGTGGCCATAGGGGTGTGCGCTATGGTGCTCAACATAGCTCTGAGCCTTCTCTTGATTCGACCTCTGCTTCATGGAGGCCTGGCGCTCGCCAATTCCGTGGCGACGGTCATCGAGACCACTTTGTTGTTGGTGATCTTGCGCGGACGTCTGGAGGGTATTGACGGGCATGCATCATTGTCGTCCGTAGGCAAGACAGGTGTGGCGGCGATCATTATGGGCGTGGGAATTTGGTGGTATGCTGCATGGACGGCGGATGCTCACGCGCTCGTTCGTGCTGGCGGAGCGATTGCCTTGGGAACTATTATCTTCCTGGGGATGTCACTACTCCTGCGTTCAAGGGAGTTACGCATCCTTAAGGGCGTGCTACGAGGATGACATACTGGAGCCGGGCTCAGCCAAGATTGTCCATCATGGCATCTCCCCGAAAGACCCGTGCTGCGACAGATAACAGATAGTGAGCTCGCATGGCCAGCCCCGACGGTGGCACGTCGCAGAGCAGCCGGACCAGCGATGGAGGCGTGAACAGTCATCCGACGCGTTGTAGCACTGGAGGCCTGATCTCGTTGTGACTCGGGGCACACCCAGGCGTCTATGCCTGCGTGGACAGCAACTCTTGGAGGATGAATACTGCTGCCTTCTTGTCCAGAGGTTCGTTGTGGTTGCCACACTTCGGAGAATGGATGCAAGAGGGACAGCCTGCCTCACATGGACATTCCTCTATGGTCCGCAGCGTCGCTTCCCACAGGCGACGCAGCAGTGCAAAACCCTTCTCCGCGATTCCTACGCCGCCCGGATAGCCATCGTAGATGAAGATCTGTGGTCTGCCTGTGTCGGCGTGGTTCGGTGTAGATAGACCTCCCACGTCCTGCCGGTCGCACATGGCGAAAAGGGGCAGGATGCCGATGGCGGCGTGCTCGGTCGCGTGAAGCCCGCCATGAAGATCCAGTCCCCGCTGCTGGAGCCTCTGTCTTACGTTTGGCGGCAGGTCAAACCATAGACCTGTGGTCATAAAGGATTGGGCGGGTAGGTCCAGCGGTTCTTCGCCAAGCACGGTGTCGGTAAACTGCTGTTTCCGCCTGTAGCTGACTACTTGCTCAGTGACCTGCAGTTGACCGTAGTAGGCCGAAGTGTTTTCAAGATCCCGCTGTCGCCAGCAGTTGACGATGCGCAGCTCGTTGATCTCTCTCGGCTGGGTGTAGTAGTTCACGTCCACCAGTCTGGCGAGGGCGATTCTGGTTTTCAAGTTCAGTTCCGTCACCAGATAGGTGTCTCCTTGGTGCAGGTATATGGCTCCCGGGTGGATGCTGTAGAAGGCCTTGGTCGCCTCTATTTCCTCCAGCCGACTACTCTCCGATTCGTCGAGGAGGGTGTACGGTTCCGAAGCCATGGAGCGGATGTTCACCCTCTCTGCCGGATAATCGTCGGATGGGTAGTACCACCGATGTGCCCGGTACTCCAATGTGCCCTCTTCGTGCAGGCTCGGAATGGCCGCTGCCAATGCAGGCCCAAAGAGTTCCTCATCTCGGCTGGTCAGTGGCATCTCATATGCGGCACAGATTAGATGCTGCCGCAAGAGGTGCACGTTCTGCGGGTCCAGTAGTGCGTTCTCGTGGCTCCGGCCAAAGAGCTCTTCAGGATGCCGCATGAAGTACTGGTCCAGGGGATTGTCCAGACCGATGAGAAAGGCTAGGGAGTGACGAATTCCCCGACCAGCCCTGCCGGCTTGCTGCCAGGTGCTGGCAATGGTGCCCGGGTAGCCGACCAAGACGGTCGCGTCGAGAGTGCCGATGTCCACGCCTAGCTCCAGCGCGGTGGTGGCGGTGACCCCCAACAATTGACCCTGAAAGAGCTGCTGCTCTATTCGGCGGCGCTCCTCTGGCAGATAGCCAGCGCGATATGATTTCACGAGAGGAACCAGCTCTGGAGCCTGCTCTTGCAGGGCCTCTTGGCTGTAACGCAGGATGAGTTCAGCCACCTTGCGGGCCTTGGTGAAGGTGATGTTGCGTAGTCCCCCTCGGACGAGTTCAGTGAAGAGGTGGGTGGCTTCGACATTAGCGCTGCGACGGATACCCCTCTCTGGATCGGTGAACGGTGGGTCCCAAAGGACGAAGTCCTTGGCTCCTTCAGGCGATCCGTCTTGGTCTATGACCAAGGCGGGCAAGCCGGTCAGGTTGTAGATGTGCTCGGCAGGATTGGCTATCGTTGCCGAACAGCAGATGAAGAGAGGCCGAGAACCGTACCGTGCGCACAACCGTCGCAAGCGTCGTAAGACGCAGGCCACGTGAGATCCGAAGACGCCTCGATAGACGTGAGCCTCATCGATGACCACGAAGCGCAAGTGCTCCAGGAACTGAGACCAGAGGCGATGATTGGGCAGGATCCCCAGATGGAGCATATCAGGATTGCTGAGGACGATGGACGCTGACTTGCGCAGGCGAGTCCTGGCTGAACGGGGCGTGTCTCCGTCATAGGTACCGACCTTCAGGTCGTCGTACCCGACGCGCGTCAGTTCTTGTAGACTCCGAAGTTGATCTTGGGCGAGCGCCTTGGTTGGGAAGAGATAGAGAGCTCGTGCCCCAGCGTCGTTGTGAATGCATTCCAGGACGGGCAGGTTGTAACAGAGCGTCTTGCCGCTGGCGGTGGAGGTGGTGACAACAACGTTGCGATGCGCCCGGACGGCGTTGATGGCCTCTGCCTGATGCGTATACAGTCCGGTGACGCCCGAGTTCTCGAGAGACCTCCGCAGCGGTTCGGGCAACGGAGCTGACAATTCTCCGAAACGCGGCTCCTGGGATGGTATATGTTCCACATGACAGATCTGGTGCTCGTAGGTGGGGGCGTTCGTGAGGTGTTCTATGAATTGTTCTGTCTCCACCGACATAACCCGTTGAGCCGAAAGAACCAGGAGCGTGCGCTCATTCTGGCGGACCAGTGCTGGACGCGGATTCGGCTAGGAGCTGCGTGCTTGGTGCAACCAGCCGTCGCAGCCGGTGCCTGTACTCCGACATCACCCCACCGAGCTCGGCAGTTCAAGAGATGATGCGACAGAGCCGCACCCTTCTGTCCTGGGATACCAACACTGTGGCAATCGCGTTGTTCAACCTACTTGACCATGGTCGGGTTGAACATAGCGACCACGTCCCCCATGGCGCCCCCAAACTCCTTGCCCACCTCAGGACACTTGGCCTTGAGTATGAAGAAAATGGGGGCCGAGCTCTCGTTGAGCGTTTCGAAATTGGCCTGGCCTTTGCTGATGACGAAGTCTGCAGCCTGGAACTCGCGCAGGAACTCCAGTGAACAAGTCTTCAAGTTGGTGCCTATCATGCTTGAACCGTTGCTGACCACCCGGCATGTCCTATCGATGCCTGCTGTCACGGCGTCTTCCACGGTCGCATCATTCAGGATCGGGGCCCCCTTCGCAGCCACGGTTACATTCGCTTCCCTTGCCAACAATTCCTCGATCAACACCCTGTCGAAAACGATCTCTCCAGCGTTGTCGAGCAGGTAGAGCACGTGGCTTGCCGTTCCGAGCCTTTCGTCAAGCAGCTCCGTCTCGTCCACGGCAAACTCTTTCGTGAGCACCTCATCCAGAATCGCACCCAGATTCAGATCTGCATCTTCAACGATTCCCAGATCAATGATATTGCCAGCCGCCGCCACTTTGACGGCGGCGTGTAGCGACGAATGCGATTGTTGTACGATGGCTTTGAGGTCTGGATACATGGTCAACGCCAGTTCGTTGTAGTGTTGCTTCTTGGCGGCAAAGGGATCACGGCAGCTCAAGATGTCATGCGTTCGCCACAAAACGTAAGTGGAGTTCTCGGCCGGCGTGTTGGAGAGAGGCAATTCAGGTAGCAGCTCTGCCACACTGTTCAGAACTGAACGTTGAGTCTCTGGATCATCTGTGATCTCGCACGCTGCTGACAGTGCCTGCTTCAGGTAGCAGGGTATACAAGTCGTGGTCGCTCTCATGTGCTCCAACTCACCAGATAGCGTCGAGTCGTCTCGGCCAGAATGGCTGCTCCGACGGGCAGCGCATCCTCATCGATGTCGAAGTCGGGGTTATGCAGTTGACGAGCTTCCGTCCACCCTCTGTGCTTCACCCCCAAAGAGAACAAGGCCCCAGGTGCCTGGCTGACCAAGATACTGAAGTCCTCAGCTCCCATTTCCGGTACCTCCTTGTGGACCGAATCGGCTCCCAGTAGATCGGTGGCGACGTCGCGGATAAGCTGGGCTATGTCTTCATCGTTCACCACGGCCGGGTATCCTCCGCCGATCTCAAGCCGGAAATTGCCACCCAGCGCTCGTGACACCTCCAGGGCCCGCTCTAGCTCAAGTGCTAGGTCGCGTCGGACAGTCTCGTCCAGGCTCCGGATAGTGCCTTTGAGAACGACTTCTGGAGGGATGACATTGCCTGCCGTGCCACCGTGAATGGAGCCGATGGTGACTACGGCAGGTCTCGTGGGGTCCAGGCGACGGGAGACGATGCCCTGTACGGCACTGATCACCTGCGCGCTGATGAAGATGGGGTCCACTCCCAGGTGAGGGAAAGCGCCGTGACATCCTTCACCGATGATGGTAGCCTCGAAGGCGTCAGCGGCGGCACAGATGGGGCCGCTCCCCACTTTCACCTGTCCTGTTTCAAGTCTCGGCTGCACATGGAGGGCGATGACCGCATCCACGTCGCTCATGGCACCTTCCTCCACCAGGCGTACAGCACCGCTTTTCCCTTCGTCATCGCTCTTCTCCTCGGAGGGCTGGAAAAGGAACCGTACCTGCCCTGACAACTCTGCCTCAGACAGAAGCATGGCTGCACCCAGAGCCATAGCGATGTGGGCGTCGTGACCGCAAGCATGCATCACCCCTGGAACCCGAGAAGCGTACGCCACGTCGTTCTGCTCCTGAATGGGGAGGGCATCCATATCCGCCCGAATCGCGATCATGGGTCCATCGGTGCCCAAGTGACCGATGACTCCCGTCTTGGCCACGCCGGTACGAACTCTGAGACCGAGGGATTGCAGGGTTTCGCCTACGAGCCTGGCCGTCCCTATCTCCTGGAAGCCAAGCTCGGGATGTTGATGAATGGTCCGCCTCAGCTCAACCAGCGTTTGGCTCAAGGCCTGGGCCTGATCCAGCATATCAGTACCTCCGAAGCTGTCCTTGCGAGTTCTACGTCGACTCGTGCGCGCAATTGTCGGGCTGCGCCGGTGCCGGTAGGGCAAGGCTATTATACGCGCCTAAAGTCGGGCGGTCAACTCAACACTTGGTGCCAGCCAGGCGTTGCTTTGTCGAGGCGATAGAGTTGCAATATAATAGCGTGACGACGACTGGCGGTCCCCCAATATTGATCTCGAGTGAAGCGACGTGAAACTGTCGGTGCTGATTCCCGTCTACAATGAAGAGAGCACTGTGGAAGAGGTCTTGAGGCGGGTCGACGCTGTGGATCTGGAGAAGGAGATCATCGTAGTCGATGACTGCTCCACCGACAGAACGCCGCAGATTCTCTCAAGCCTGCAACGTGAGGACCTCCTAGTGATCACTCATGATCGCAACCGGGGCAAGGGCGCAGCCATACGGACTGCTCTCGCAGCGGCCTCTGGGGACGCGATGATCATTCAGGATGCCGATCTGGAGTACGATCCTCAAGACTACCACAGACTCGTTCGACCGCTTCTCCAGGCCAGGGCCCAGGTGGTCTACGGCGTCAGGTCCTTGGACGAGCAAGAGTGGCACATGCGCTGGGGCAACCGTGTCCTTACGCAGGTCACCAATCTGCTCTACGGTGGAAGTCTGGAGGACATGGAGACATGCTACAAGCTCATCGATGGAGCAGTGATGGCTGACCTCGAACTGCATGCTGACGGGTTTGACATCGAGGCGGAAATCACGGCCAAGATACTGAGGAAGGGCTACGGGATCCATCAGGTGCCCATACGGTATTTCCCCCGCACTGAGAAGAAACTGACCCCTCTGGATGGGTTACCCACGTTGTGGGCACTTATTAAGCTGCGCTTCACGGCCTGAGATCGGTGGTTTCTGGCGAGGTGGTGGCTGGTGCAGGAAGACGATCCCAAGGCCGCTCATCCCGGTAATCCTCCTGTCGGGATGCCTAGCAGCGACGCGCCCTCCCACTCCTCCTTATGATGGCCGAATGGTTCATCTCCATGCCCACCAGCTCAGCCAGGAATAACAAGGCGAAGTGCTGGCTTCATGGATGCGCGATTGGGAACGTACTGACTGGATGAGCGAGCGTCTGTGATCAGAACAGATCGCTCTCCAGGTGGCTGGGAACATGACGAAGGTTCAGGTGAAGTGCAGTCCGGTCCTCAACGTGCTGAACTTGGGGCTCGAAGCGTATGATCGGGTGCTTGATCTACAGCATAAGCTAGTCGGTGCCAGAAAAGCCGGTCTTGTCCCGGATACGCTCGTCCTGGTGGAACATCCGCCCGTCATTACCCTCGGGCGGCGGGCCGATGAGAGCAACATTCTGGTCTCTGGGGACTGGTTGGCCAAGCGCGGTATCGAGGTGCGGCGCGTGGAACGCGGAGGCGACGTGACCTATCATGGCCCCGGTCAGTTGGTGGGGTATCCAATCATGGACCTACGCCAACATCGTCAGGACATAGGCTGGTACATGCACTCCTTGGAAGAGGTACTGATACGTACGCTGGACGAGTTGGGCGTCGCTGCACAGCGCCTCCCTGGTAACATCGGGGTCTGGGTGGACGGCCAGGAGAAAATCGCCGCGCTGGGAGTCCGCATCGAGGATTGGATCACCTTCCACGGGTTTGCTCTGAATGTGGGGTCAGATCTGTCCCATTTCGAGTTGATTGTACCCTGCGGGCTGGTGGGAAAGGAAGTCACGTCCATAGAGAAGATTCTGGGACGCGCAGTGGATATGTCTGTGGTACGTCAACAGGTGAGCCAGCAGTTCTCCGTTGTCTTCGGGATGGAACTGCGCGAGATGCGCCTTGACGATGCCATCGTGGCAATGAAAGCAGTGTCGGCAGGCGGCCCTCGTGTGGCAGATGGGGCGCTTTGATGCGAGTCGGACGAGTTTCACGGCAGAGGACTAATGTCGTCGACAAGGTGCCCACTCGTGCAGGTGAGGGATCACGCGCACTGTTTCCGATGAACCAGCTGACAACGCGCTACGGCGCGGGCGCCCCACGCAGTGGTAAACCCGCCAAGGCCGGCCGTGACGCGTGCTGGGAGCATGTTTCCGTCTCGCGGTGAGGATTGGGCTCCCCACCCGATGCCCTTCCACTTGTAGTCATTCCACACTCTCAACTCGCAAGGGTTGTCAAAACCGCCGTTATGTATTATAATAGACTATAATCAAGGGTGACTTGTCGGGGCGTAGCGCAGCCAGGTAGCGCACTTGTATGGGGTACAAGTGGTCGGAGGTTCAAATCCTCTCGCCCCGACCAAATGAAGCCTTGCGTAGCGGGGAGTCAACCCCTCTGCCTTGGAATGGGAGCTTTGTGTTGTAAGGAATGGCCGGCAGCCCGCTATGCTGGCGGCCATTTTTCGTATGCGAAAGTGGGAGCAGTACGCAATAGTGATCATGGACGACGTAGTCTACTCGTGTCCAAACCTAAGTGAAGAGGACATAGACATACTGCGCAGGATTGAGGGTGACCTTCCCATCCTGGCTGATATCACGGGCGCCGACATGTTGATCTACTGCCCTTCGGCGCAGGATCAAGCGGTGGTAGTGGCTCAGGCGGAGCCGCATTCGGTGCCTCCCATCTATGATGAGCCAGTGTGCGGAGAGGTGCTTGTCGCACCTGAGAAGCGCGCCGTCTTTGAGACTCTTGAGACAGCGAATCCTACTCGAGGAACGCAGGGCGTGCTTGATGAGGGCGCTCCCGTCATCCAAGAGGCTCAGCCCATCTACGGTGACGGCGGTCAGGTGATTGCTGCCTTGTCGGTCGAGAAGACGATGATTGAGGAAGAGCGCCATCGGCATCGGCCCATCAGATTCCGTAGGGCCGTGGAGAGGCTTCAAGCGATGGTTCTCGAGGGGGAACTGGAGGGTTTGGACACGCTATCACCCTTCGGGGAGGAAGACGGCATTCTACTCGTCGATAATCGCCACCGCATCCGCTACGCGAGCGATATCGCGACCAATCTCTATCGTAGACTGCGCTACATGGAGACCTTGGAGAAGAAAGAGCTCTCCAGGATAGACAGCACAGGCGACGCGCTGCTGAGGGCAGCACTGCGTGAGAAGCGCTGTTTGGAAGAGGAGGCCGAGGAGGGGGATCGCGTTTGGATTAGAAAGGCTATTCCTATCTTTGCACAGGCTGACTCAGTGCCCCTGTCTCGGCGCTTGTTGCGGTTGCCAAAGCTGGCCGATAGAACGGTTACTGGCGTTCTGATCTTGATCCATGACGCGACGGCTGCCCGGCGGCAAGAGAAGGAGGCAAGAATAAGGGCGGCCATGATCCAGGAGATTCACCATCGGGTGAAGAACAACCTGCAGACCATCGCATCTCTGCTACGCCTGCAAGCTCGAAGGGCCGACTCTGACGAGGTGCAACAGGTGCTGGAGGACGGCGTGAGCCGCATTCTCAGCGTGGCTGCAGTGCACGAGTTCCTTTCGGAGCACGAATCGCGGGTCATCAACGTCAAGGATGTCAGCCGCAGAATCCTCGATCAGCTGCGTCAGGGCGTGGCGAGTGGCGAAGAAGGCGTTCGTTTCTCGCTGCTCGGCCCGAATATATATCTTCCAACGCAGCAGGCAACTGCCTGTGCGCTAATCATCAACGAACTGCTGCAAAACGCGCTAGAGCATGGCTTGTCTCCGACCCAGGGAGGCGAGGTTTCCGTGGAACTACGGGACGGTGCCGATACGGTGACCTTGAAGATCAGCAACTCTGGAAGACGCCTGCCTCAAGGATTCGACCTGGAGAGAGATAGCCATTTGGGATTGACTATTGTGCAAACTCTGGTGAAAGATGACCTGAGGGGGGAGTTCGAACTCATCAATGGCCAGGGGGTGCAAGCCATACTGACTTTCCCAAAGATTCCCCTAGGAGGTGAACTGAAGTGGAGCGACATAGAGTAATCGTTGCCGATGATGAGTCCATTGTGAGGATGGACCTCAGAGAGATGTTGGACAGTCTAGGATACCTAGTTGTGGGGGAAGCCGGTGACGGCGAGAGCGCCGTCCATCTCTCCCGAGAACTGAAGCCAGACATCGTGATCATGGACATCAAGATGCCAGGCATGGATGGGATAGATGCAGGTAGAATCCTCACCGAGGAGCGGATCGCCCCTGTGTTGCTGCTTACTGCCTACAGCCAGCAAGATCTGGTAGAGAGGGCCAAAGAAGCGGGGGTGATGGCGTACATTGTCAAGCCGTTCCACGAGGCTGACCTGGCGCCAGCTATCGAAGTTGCCTTGCGGAGATGGAGGGAGTTCCGTGCTCTCGAACAGGAAGTGGAGGACCTCAAGGAGGCTCTTGAGACGAGGAAACTGGTGGACCGTGCTAAGGGCATCCTGATGGATACTCAAGGACTCAGCGAGGCTGACGCCTTCCGCCGTATTCAGAAAACCAGCATGGATCAGCGCAAGCCTATGAAGGAGGTCGCTGAAGCCATCGTTCTCGCGCATGAAGCAGGAAGAGGAGAATAGTCTCGGGAGCGGCAGCCTCGCCGATGATATAAGCCAGTGGGTTGGCGCTCGGGTGGAGATGGCCGGTGCGAGAGGCGCCGTGGTGGGAATGAGCGGCGGCGTGGACTCCTCCGTCACTGGCATCCTGTGCAAGCGAGCTCTAGGGGACCAAGTTCAGGGGCTGATCCTTCTATGTCATAGCGACCCTACTGACGAGGAACACGCTCGGCGAGTAGCCAGTCTGTTTGACATCAGGGTTGACAAGATCGATCTCGGCCCTGTTTTCGACGTACTAGTGAGCAGTCTCCCCGGTGACGGCAAGGTGGCTGTCGCCAACATGAAGCCCCGGCTGCGGATGCTGGCCCTCTACTACTACTCCAACCGGCTAGACTATCTGGTAGTCGGTTCGGGCAACAGGAGTGAGTTGCTGACCGGCTACTTTACCAAGTATGGGGACGGAGCCGTCGACATCCTGCCACTTGGCGGTCTGCTCAAGACCGAGGTACGGGAATTGGCTCGACAATTGGGGGTTCCTACCGAGATCATAGAGAAACCCCCAAGTGCTGGTCTATGGGTAGGCCAGACCGACGAGGGCGAACTGGGGATCAGTTACGAAGAGCTCGACCGCGTGCTCCAGGCACTGGAATCGCCGCAGGCTGAGCAGGCTGAAGGCGAAATCGCGGACCGCGTGAAGGCGATGGTCACCAGGAATCGTCACAAGAGGTCACCAATACCTATCTACGAGCCTCGGTCGCCGACGGTCGGCTGCCGGCCAGGGGCTAGCGGCGGGACGACGTTCGTGTGACGGGCACTGTCGCCTACGCCTGGAACCCGGGGCACTGGTACCTACCAGTGCCCTTTGCGTTGGGAGCAAGCCCCTTGCGACGTCGTGGGGCGTGGACTATAATCGGGCCGGTTGAGGAGCAGAGAGTTGCTGAATCTGGCCTATCTGTTCGATCCCCGTCCGGGACCGTTGCCTCCCCACGACGTGCATCTTCACCTCGCGCTAATGGCCTTCCTCGCAGTCGGCCTGGGCGCAAGCATCTTTTGGAGCCATTTCAGGCGTATGCTGCTGCCGATGGGCACGATCTTGCGTTATGAGATTCCCCTGTCGGCCATTGCCCTGGGACTGATGGCGGCACGCCTGCTCACCGTTCCTTATCTCTCGACGATAGTCCTGTTCTATGGAGCCATGGTCCTCAGCCTCGGTGGATGGGCGGTCTATCTTGTGGCTGCGAGTCACCGGACTGGCTTCTTGAGACGCCAGCTGGGCCTTCTGACCTTCTCATGGAGGGAGGAGCCGCCTCCGCTCTCAATGGGAGCGATGGCCGTACTGCTCTCGCTCCACCTCGCGGGCCTCATGCTGCTGGCGGTAGAGTTGGGGCGCTCCTATTGGTGGATGGCAGGCTTGTTCTTGGCCCTCCTCAGCCCTCAGCTGCTCCTGTCTGCGCGGATGAAGAAGCGGTTGCTCTATCTTGAGGCGATGACGCCACTCTGGTTGGCCTACGTTGCTGCGGTGGCTCGTCGGCTTTGTGTAAAACTGCTGACCCGACCGCTGCCCCTGTACGACGGATTTGCCTATGCCGAGCCCTTTTCACTGCTGCTGAATGTGGAGGCGATTCTCTTTGTCTCGGTGCTGTATGTACTGCTGTGCCAGGGATATCTGCTGGCTCTGCGGGCGAATCGCCGGCAGAGGTATCTCTTCTATATAGCAGCTTCCCTTGTGGGTGCGGTCCTGATCTGGGCTGGAGTAGAGTACTTCCGGCATCGCACTCACGGGGTCACGGCGAACGATCCTTACGCCTACGCGCAGATGGCCGCGGACATCGCTGAGCAAGGGAATCCCATGCACCGCTTTCCGCTGTTCCCGCGCATAAGTACTCTTGGCATATCTTGGTGGCCCGCCGTTCACTACGGGTACCAGGTCAGAGTACCACCACTAAGAGGGGACGGGAGTACAGCGACCGACTGGCCGGCCGGATGGCCAGTCATTCTCGCGCTTGCATATCTCGCTGCGGGCGAGGAGGGACTCTACATTGCCAACCCAGTGGTAGGTATCCTTTGCCTGGTCGTGGTCCTGGCCCTGTTGGCGGAACTGATGGATGACAGACCATGGGATGAACGACTGCTGGGCGGTGGATTCGCCGCCTTTGCGCTGGCTACGTCGTACGAACACGTTGACCGGCTCCTGGTACCCATGGCCGATGCCTCCGCGCAGCTGTTCACTGTACTGACGTTGTATCTCATCTTGAGGGGCATGAAGGGAAGACATCGTCTTTACGGCGGCTTGGCCGGGCTCAGTTTTGGTTTCGCCTACTTTATTCGGCACACGCAGCTCGTGCTGGCGCTGTGTGCCATTGTCGCAGTGCTGACGCTGGGACGGGACACATTGTCCACCAGGAAGCGGTGGGAGTTCCTGGGACTCTTTGGCCTGGTGGCTTTCGTGGTGGCCATTCCAGATCTCCTGTACCATCAGTTCGTGTTCGGCCACTTCCTGGTTCCTGAGTCCACCGAACTCGATCTGTTCAGCTTGCGCAGTGTGCCTGCCACTGCCACCCTGATTTGGCGGCGTTCGCTGTCGGGTAACGAGTTTGGCTACATGATCCCCTTGCTGTTCTATGGGGCATATCGGATGTACGTGAAGAGATGGGGAGAGTTCCTGGTTCTGCTCGCGGCCGTTCTGAGCATCATGCTCGTTCACTTGCCCTATGCACCGCTTCGGCTCCGAGACCTGCTATCGGTTTTCCCTCTTGTGCTGGCCTGGGGTGGGTACGGAGTGGCTGACTTGTGGAACAAGGCGACGTCCCATGAGGATCGCGTCTCCTATCGTCGATACTCGCTAAGCGTCTTTGTCCTCCTCTCCCTGTTGGTTCTGCCGGTGCTGCGGAGTTGGCCTATATTGCCCAGGCCCTGTGGGTCATACCGGGCCAGCTTCGGCTACCTCTCTGCGGAGGAGAGGAAAGCGTTCGATGTCCTGGCAGAGCACACAGTTGAGTCTTGCGTGGTTGGTACCTCCCTGAACGGCGGTCCCATCGACCTGTACGCCGGGCGAGAGGCTTTCCGTCCAGCCTTCTGGACCGAAGACGAGCTAGACGTTTTCCTTGGTCAGATGTTCGATGAAGGGACAACGGTGTACATCTTGGACGACGGGGAGGAGCTGCTGCCCACTCTGGAGCACGCCAGAGCGAACTATGATGTGGTCAGCCTGGTTCGCCTGGCGGTGCCGGTTTTCGGAGACCCGGAGCAGATTTCCCGAGTACTCTACGAGATTAGACCAACCCCCGAGGCCTCCTGATGACGAAGCGTCTCTACCTTCTCATCCTGCTACCCGCCTTCTGGCTGGGCCTGTTTCTCTGGGAACTGATGCGGCGGCACGAGTATGGAAGCCTTGGCTACGCTCCGCTAGTCCTCGCCGTTCCCGCCTTGATCTTCGTCCTATTACCGGCAGTCTGGCTGGCGTACTCCCGCTTCCTCAGCAAGTTCGCCGAGATCAGTCTTGACAGAGCTTTGCGTCTTGATCTGGTCTGCTATGTGCCGCTCTTGGTGTTGCTGGCTTATTTCCTCCCCGCCAGCTCGAACGTGCTTCATGCTGGCACGATCCTCTTCTTCGCTGCCCTGGCAGGCGTCGCCTCGTTGAAAGTCGCCATCCTGCTCTACTATCGCCGCGCGACTTTGCGAGAGATTGTCCTGCGCCCTTACGTCGTCCTGGCGGTGATCATCGGGGTGGCCGCTATAGTGAGAGTCAGCCTCATCGCGGCGAACCGGTTCCACGGCGATGAAGCTCTCTATTGTCATTGGGCCTTGCTCATCGCCACAGGACGGGATGTGTTTCTAAGACAGGGTCTGGTCGTGGACAAGCCTCCGGTCTTCCTCTACACTGTGGCAGTCTTCTTCAAGGTCTTCGGGAACACAGAGACGGCAGCACGCCTACCCAATGTCTTGGCTAGCTTGGCGAGCATAGCCATTGTCTACCGGATAGCGCTGGAGCTTTTCGATCGGCGCGCAGCCACGCTAAGTGCGATCTTCCTGGCCTTTTCTCCGTTCGATGTCCAGTTCGCTCCCACGGCGTTCACCGACCCACTGATGGTGACCCTGGCATTGGCTTCCTGTTTGCTGGCCCTCAGAGGCCGACACCTGGTGGCAGGCATAGCTATCGGCTTGGCCATGATGACCAAGCCCACGGCGCTGATCTTCGCGCCGTTGGCGGTGTTGTTCGCCGCCTTCTCCTTGGTCAAGAAGGGACAGGGGCGAAGACTGGGCCGTGCGGCTCTTCATCTAGGATTGGGGTTCGGCGCTGTTGTCCTGGCTGTGGGGGCCTGGGATCTGGTGATCCGGATAGGCAGCGTCAACTTCCTAACCGCCAGCGCAGCCCGGTATGGCGGCTTGCGAGTTGCCCCTGTGGCCAGGCTGTTGCCGCGGCTGCGAGGCTGGATGACGCAGTTGCAGTATCTGACGGGCTCACGAGTTCTGAACTTCACTCTGATCGTCGGAGCCGTGTGTCTCCTCGCATACGGGCTGTGGCGACGACGGGAACGAGAAGGATGGGTGTTTGAGTGGATCGTGACAGGCTTCTTCATCTACTTCGTGGCTGTTCACACAGTCTTGACCTTCAGCATTTGGGACCGGTACATGTTGGGGCTAGCTCCGATAATGGCGCTCATCCTCTCTCGAGTCGTTCTTCTGCCTCACGATGTGCTGGCAGGCGAGGAGGGCGTTAGGAGAGCCCAGGCAGCCTACCTTGTCATGCTGGGTCTGTTCCTGGTCGTGGCGATGTCATATCCAACGCAAGTTGCTCTCAGATACGATTTCCCTGTGGGTGGGGATCATGGGTCCTTCCAGGGAATTGATGATGTGGCCGAGTACTTCAAGGCAAATGCACCTAAGGGGTCCATCGTGTTCCACAGGTGGTTGATGTGGCACTACCTCTACTATATGTTCGATCTGCCATACGACTCATTCGACTATTACTACTATCCCTCGTTTGAGTTTGTCCTCGACACGTCGCAGCAGCTTCCAGCCTACGAGAAGTATATCGTCTTTCCCAGCTGGACCGATCCCTACGGCTTGGCCACCTTGTTAGGGGATAATGGATGGGAGATGCACGAGTTGTACCGCACCTACCGGCCTGACGGCACAGTGTCCTTCACTATCTATCGCATTCAGCCGCTGGGACGATGAAGTTGCGGAGAGCAATGAAAGAGGTCAGTTGCGTTCGGGACTGGGGCGCAATCTTCCTCCTCTTGGGGCTAACCCTTTTGTTCTTCTGGAAGATCGCGCTGACCAATCGCATCCTCGTGGGTCTGGACGTGTTCACTTACTTCTATCCATACAAGGCCTACGCCGCCCAAGCGATCCGTCACGGTTCTCTGCCCCTCTGGAACCCGTACTTGTTTATGGGAGTGCCGTTTCTGGCCAACATCCAGGCTGCAACGCTCTATCCTCTCAATGTGCCGCTTTACTGGCTCTCGGTGCCCAAGATGGTCAGCTACTCCATAGTGCTGCACGTTTTCCTCGGGGGCGCTTTCACCTACCACCAGGCCCCCCTGGCGCTACGGTTTGGACCGTGGGCCGCCCTTAACGCTGGCGTCGTCTTCGCTCTAGGAGGCTTCCTGGGAGCCCAGACGGAACACGTCAATCAGGTGACTGCCGTCGTGTGGGTACCTCTTGTTATGTATCTTCTCTACCTCAGCTACGAGCGGCGCCGGCTTCGCCACGCCTTGCTGGGCGCTGTGGTGATAGCGGTGCAGTTCCTTGCCGGACACGCTCAATCTTCATACATCGCCCTGGTCGTGCTGGCATGCTACGCCCTCTATCTGCCACTGGCTGAGAGACGGGGCGTGATGCGGACACCTCTGCTATCCCCAGTTACTATCCGGAGGGTTACTCTAGGTTTGGGGCTCTTCGCCACAATCGTCGTGGTGGGAGCCGGCCTGGCTGCATTTCAGTTCCTGCCGACCTACGAACTGTCCAGGCTTTCGATCCGTGGCGCTGGGCTATCCTATCGGCAAGCTGTGTCCTTCTCTCTCCAACCAGGGATGTTGCCCCGCTCCCTGCTGCCGAACTTCGGGGACACCCCTTTTAGTGAGTACGTGGCGTACACGGGCATCATCCCGTTGCTGTTGGCTCTGCTTGGCGTTTGGCGAAGAGGCCGCAAGCAGCAGGCCCCTTTCTTCATCGCGCTATCCGCCCTCGGTCTCTTGTTGGCTCTCGGGGTCTACAATCCATTGTACTACGTGCTGTACCGCCTCCTGCCAGGGTTTAGCCTTTTTCGCGCTCCGGCCCGCTGGTTGTATCTCTATGCCCTTGGCATGGCGGTCCTCGCGGGCCTGGGTGTCGAGGAACTAACCTCCATCGCAAGCGCGGCAGGCATATCCTGGAAACGAGTTGGTATCGGCGCCCTGTCTGGAATCCTGGTGGCACTTGTACTGGTGTTTTCCAGGTTGGCGGTGTCATCCACTACCCTAGTGTGGCTGGCAACGGGTCTCATTGGAGGAATAGTCATTTGGCTGGGCCTTCGCCGTCAGCGCGGCCCACGCTACCTGGGTCTCCTCACTGCCCTGATCATCCTGGAGTTGCTCATGGAGGGTCGATATCTGGCCTATAACGAAGCAACCGCTCCAGAGGCGTTCTCCTCCCTGCGTCCTTCCGTCGCTCATTTGCTGACTGACGACAGTGTCAACCGCGTGCTCAGCTTCTCCGATGGGTCCTTCGACCCTGGCGACCTGGACGACATAGAGGACATTCTTGCTGGTCAGCTGTCCGAGCAGGGAGTCTACGACTACATAGTGGCCACCAAGCAGAAGGAGATTGTCACTCCCAACCTTCCCATGCTGTACGGGCTACAGAGCATAGACGGCTATGATGGCGGTGTGTTGCCTCTGGCCAGGTACGTTCAGTGGCAGCGTCTGTTGCTGCCGGAGGAGCAAGTATCTGTCGACGGTCGCCTGCAAGGCCGCATAGCGGAGATTCCTCCTGGCCGGCTATTGAACCTGTTGAACGTGAAGTATGTCCTCACTGACAAGGTCTACGACGTGTGGGTCGACGGTGCGTACTACGACCTGGGCCATCGGGCAGTGCTGGGTCCTGAGGGCCCTGGCATGCTGGTTCTGGATGACATTCCTGATTTTCGCGCCACTGCCCTGGGCGTCGTATCGTACGTGGTGGGCGGCAGCGACCTGGTACAGGGCGAGCCCGTGGCCGAGATTACAATTACAGACCATGAGGGACGGAACCGGTTGTTCGTGTTGCGAGCCGGGGAAGACACCGCTGAGGGCGAGTACCAAGGGGCGGAGGCCCGCCATCAGCAAGCCCGGGTGGTTGGACATTGGCGGGGCAATCCAGCAGGGAATGACTATCATGCCGTACTGGAGTGGGACGAGGCGATCTACCCGCGCTCGATCACAGTTCGATTCCTCGCCGACGAGGGGCAGCTAAGGGTGCGCGGCGTGACGCTCCTAGACCAGCGGACCGGCACCCATCGCGCGCTGGTCGTTTCGACCGAGGGGCGTTATCGTCTGGTCCATAGTGGGGACGTGAAGATCTATGAGAATCTGGATGTTCTTCCGAGAGCCTTCGTGGTGCACCAAGCCCGCGCCATTCAGGACGACGAGCAAGCGATATCCGCACTGCGAGCGGAGTCATTCGCCCCGGATGCAGAGGTCATACTCAGTGATGATCAGCCAGGGCCGGTCTCGCAGGGTGAGGGAGGGGAAGACGAGGTGTCAGCTCTGGTCTACGAGCCCGAGCGCGTGCTGGTCGAGGCCAACCTGAACAGCCCTGGCTACCTCGTCTTGACCGACACCTATTATCCTGGCTGGCGCGCTCGAGTGGATGGTCAAGCTGCGGAGATCCTCCGCGCTGACTACTACTTCCGTGCGGTCTATCTTCCTGAGGGCGAGCACGTTGTGCAGTTTACCTACGATCCAGCTAGCTTCAAGATCGGCCTGGCGGTGAGTCTGATTTGCGGACTGCTTGTCGGAGGTGCCCTCGCGTGGGATCGCCAGAGAAGCTAGCACGCTATCGGTCCAAGTAAGTTCGTAAGGCTGTACGGAATTACGATCTGATCGACTCCGGAGACCGTATTGCCGTCGCCTTTCGTGGGGAAAAGAGCGCCTCCTGCTTCTCAGGCTGCTGAGCGCGCGCGGTGGGCCTGCCGGACAGCAGCATGACATTAATCGCTGTCCACGCGTGGTCAGATCTTGACTGTGATGGAGGTGTCGCTTCTCAAGGGCTGGAACACTTTCTGGAAGCACAAGGGCAGGGTCGCCGCACAGCACGCTCATGCTCCGGTCGAGGTGAGCATCTATGCAGGCGGCCCAGCTGGTTCCGGTGCTCATGGACCCATAGGAAGGCGTTTTTTCTAATGAGGTCCCGATCGATGTGCAACGGAGCAGGCTTGAGCCATGACGTCGAGCTCTGCCATGGCAGATTCGGAACCCTGGAGGGGAACGCCTCCTTGGGCACCAAAACGCCCCCTCTCTGCATGGGGGCGTTGGTCGTCCTGTGGTCCCAGAAGGTGCCTGTCATCGGGACCACGAGATTTGTTCGTCGTGCCAATCCCTGTGCTGCCAATTCTCATTGGGACCAGCCCATTCACCGTCGAATCCCTCGCCGGTGGCATACGTTGAACTGTCGGTATTGAAC
>CAZBJW010000042.1:0-22930 GCA_964492135.1 uncultured Anaerolineales bacterium | reverse complement strand
GGGGATAGCGGTGCAGGACGTAGCCACGGCCAGTCGGGCACTGGAAGCCGCAGAAAGGATGGGGCTAGGCGTCCAGGTCGAGCTGTGATCTGCTCCCCGTAGCTGCCCAGTCGTCAGTGCATACCCTGACGGGAAAAGAAAGAACATGGCTTTCCTTCCCAAGACAGCAGACGTGGTCATAATCGGCGGCGGCGTGATGGGTACCAGTACTGCCTATCACCTGGCCAAGAAGGGTTGCCGCAAGGTGGTGCTTCTGGAGAAGGAAATGTTCTTCGGACAGGGAGCTACCGGACGCTGCGCTGGTGGGTTCCGGCATCAGTTCGCCACCGAAATCGATATTCGCCTCTCCCAGCAAAGCATCCGCATGTTGGAACGATTCCCCTTGGAGATGGATCAGGAGATAGGCTTCAACCAGTGTGGCTATCTGTTCTTGTTGAGCGACGAAGAAGATGTGCGGGCTTTCCGCAGGAACGTGACATTGCAGCGCCGGCTCCGTGTGGAGACCGAGTGGCTTTCTGTGGAGGACATCGCGCAGCTGGCGCCCCTTTTCAATCTCGAAGGCATAGCGGCCGGCACCTTCTGCGGTGAGGATGGATTGGCAGATCCTTCTAGCGTGGTCCAGGGGTTCTTGAAGGGCGCACGCCGGCTGGGAGCCACGCTACTCACCGAGAGCGAAGCCCTCGATATCAAGGTGCAGGCTGGGCGGGTGCGAGGGGTGATCACCAATCGGGGGAGGATCCAAACACCCGTCGTGGTCAACGCAGCCGGGCCCTGGGCGGGTCGGATCGGGGCCATGGCTGGCGTCGAGGTATTTGTGAAACCAGTGCGTCGGCAGATGAGCGTCACCACCGCTATCCCTCAGGTCCCGTCAGATTTCCCGATGGTCATAGATTTCGCGCAGAGCCTCTATTTCCATCGTGAGGGCCCAGGCATCCTGACCGGCATGTCCAACCCCGATGAGCCAGCGGGATTCGACCAGAGCGTGGATCTTGATTGGCAAATGCGTCACCTGGAGGCCGCAACCCGCAGGATGCCCATCCTGGCTGAGGCCGGGATTCTGAACAGCTGGGCCGGCTTGTACGAGGTTTCGCCGGACGCCCTGCCCATCCTGGGTCGGGTGGCCAGGGCGGAGGGCTTCTTCTGCATCAACGGTTTCAGCGGCCACGGCTTCATGCATGGCCCCATCTGCGGGTTACTCGTCGCTGAGGAGATCATCGATGGAGGTGCCCACACAGTGGACATCAGTTCATTACGGATCGAGCGCTTTGAGCGAAGGGGGGAGCTCAGAGAATACGTTGTTGTCTAGCCCAGCCAAAGCTCGCGCGGAGGCACCAGACAACGCCGGGCAGTGAAGCCCAGGTCGCGTGCCACGTTGGTCAAGAGGAGCGAAGATGGCTGGGCGGAGTGATGCGGCTCTGCCGCAAAGGAGGTCCTGGTGAAGGTAGTTGGCATTGTGGGTAGTCCCAGAAGAGGGGGCAACACAGAACAGTTGACGCAGGAGGCGCTCAGGATCATTGAGGAAGAGGGCATTGATACCGAATTGGTTCGGTTGGCCGAAAGGAGTATCCTACCCTGTACAAGCTGCGGTGCCTGTGAGAGCGAGGAAATCTGTCCGCTGGATGACGATTTGTCGCCCTTGTATCATCGATTGAAGGAGGCCCAGGGCATCATCCTGGCCTCTCCCGTGTACTTCGGCTCAGCCAGCCCGCAACTCAAGTCCTTCATGGATCGAGCAGGCTATATCTCCTACAACAACGGCTACACTCTGGCCCGCAAGGCAGGTGGCCGCGCTCGCCCCAGGCGGTTCGTGCTTTGTTCTGGATGGCAGCCGTAACCGTCGGCACCGGTCAGAAGCGCCGCTCTTCGATGCGATGCTGGAGTCGAACCCGGAAAGCCAAGCAGCCGGGCATCCTTTCTGCTTCGATGACACTCACCTAAGACTTTTCGGGGCAATGAGAGAAGAAGCGGGTGCGCCACGTTCCACCTCCACCCTGGACAAGTACACCCGGGGGAGTACTTTCTACATACACCTTCGAACTGGTGTTGGGCTAAACCGATGACCACCTGCGGCAATCCGAGCTCCCCAGGGGGTTCGAAATAGGGGTACCACTGTTCTGCGATGAGATTCAGCTACTCCAGTGAAGAGTAGGCACCGCATTGCGTCGTACCGTGACCTAGGTGAATGATGCGCAGTAACGCTGGCCTCTGGGGAGGATCCAAGGCGTATGCGCCGAGGGAGTCGAATGAAAGGGTGGCCCGCGGACTTCGACTCTCCCACTAGCCCCCAGCTTCCAGGATCTCTTTCAGAAGGTCGAGGTTCCTCTGCAACTCTCTGCCATAGAGGCGGACTACGACGGGCCCAGCCAGCCTGAACATCCCGGGGGCCGGCTCAGCCTCCGCGACGATCGTGACCTTGGTGCCTCCGTCGACCTCCTCCAGGGTGGTGGTCTGGTCGATGGTTTGGGGCCCGGTGACGATCCTCATGCTTGCGATCTTGTAGCGCTCGTACGCGGTGGTCTCTGCGGTCCACTCCATTCGCTGACCAAGAAAGTGGCTGACTCCTCTGGAAGTGGAGCCCACCACGTCAGGAGTCTCTTTGGTCAGCTCCGCTTCCAGCATCATACCCTGCCACTCTGGCCAGTTCTTGGGGTCGTCGAGATAGTCCCCGACTTCCTTGAGCGGTCGGTTGATCACGACACTGGCCTCGCTTCTTGCCATCTTATTGCCTCCTTCGGTTGTGCACTGCGGGCCACCCTATCACAGTTGCCGGACACAGGGAAACACTTACCTGATGGTCTGGTTGCTCTGCGATGACATCGAACTGAAGCGCCAGGGCGAACTTGGCTCTCCGTGGAGAATGCCTTCTAATTCGACCAAGAAAGGAGGAACGGGGCCGTCCCCCAAAGGGGCAAACGTCTTGGCATCCAGTTGGTGTTCACCCGCTTACTTTCTCGTCCTCCAGCGTAGAGACGCGTATCCTGCCAGACCGGCCAGGCCGCTTCCAAGAAGCAGCATCGTGCCTGGTTCGGGGACGAACTCCTCCTCCTCGCAGGGTTCGACCTCGAGGGCTCCCCAGGCGAGCCACGCACAGTCTCCCCCTTGGAGCCGAAGCTCCACCAGGTTGTTCCCCTGGTTGAGTGCGGCTTGAGGCACATCGTAGAGGAAAACTTCCCAGCCCTCCCCCGGTGCCTGCACTGGCACATTCCCCAGGAACTGGCCATTGATGTATACGTCGTGCTCCGTAGACTCAAACGCAAGACCGGCGAGGGATAACTCCCCCGCTGAGCATACGCTTGCGTCTACCACGATGTTGAACTCGATGGGAGCGTTGGGTAGATATGAGCACATATACGGTGGATTCGTGTATCCCATGTCATCATCGGCCGTGCCAGTGCCGTCGTTGTTCTCGTTGTCCTCACTGGTGGCATACAGACCCTCCACCTGGGTCGGCGGCTCCGGAGGAATAGGAATCGTGAGTAGCTCCAGGTCTTGGGCGGCGACTGGGCCAAGGAAGAGCAACGCCAAGCTCACACCGAACAGGATGCCTCTTAGCCAATGTTTCTTCATTTCGCCTACCTCCCTAGGTGCTATGCTGCTTCGTTCAACCTATTCCGCAGTGTAGCAGAGTTTTCCGTCCCTGTCAACGACGAAAGGGAACCTTCAAGGGTCCTCGTCAAGCGTGGAAGTCCACACCACAATACACGCCAGGCTCCGCGCCGATGTGTGCTAAGCGTCAGGCACACGGTGGTACATTCGCCTTGGAGGGGGCCGGCTCTCGTCCTGTTGTTGGCAAGCAGTCCTGCTAGCCTCCAGCAAGAAACGAAAAGGAGCGCTCCGCAAACGGAAGGCTGGTGTAATCAGACCTCCCGCCGCTCCGTCTTGATGTCAGTGGGGCCGAGCCCGCCCAGCGTCTTTATGCAGGCTATGCCCAACTCGCAGCGGGTGCATTCCAGCATCAGCATCTACTCGAGAGCTGCTTTGTCCCTTAGGGCTCCACCCCCAGTCTCGTCTCGAGGAAGGACTCAAAGTCGGCAGTCATGTGCGCATCGTCCCAATCGCGCGCATCGACCGTGTCGGCGTGTAGCTCCAACACGGGGATGCCAGCCTCCTCGAACGTCTTCCTGATGAAGTACGAGCCCTGGACCGCCTGCGTGCAGCTGTTCGAGACTAGATGCACTACCCCACGAATCTGGTTCTTTCCCGCTTCCTTCAGATACCACTCCGTGTTCCAGGGCGGCATGTGGAGCATGTCCTCCATCCCCACGAAGCGGCTGGCCAGGGCACGGAGCGGGTCGCCCCCGTACCGGGCATAGGCATCAGCTGCGAGGGCCAGATAGATCGACCAGACGAAGACCACGCCGTAGCGTTCCTCAAAGTGCTGGTAGAAGCCCAGGTTGAACCACAGGCCGGTGCCGAGCCACATAAGCCGGACCCGCTCGTTCTCGCACGCGGCCACACCATTCTCAACGAGGTCCCTGACCTCCTCGTAGAACCCGCGGGCGGCATCCACAGCCCACTGCGTGCCTCGGTGCCACTGCGGGATCATCACGCTGGGGATCTGATCTGTGACGCTGAGCGGCGCGGGCACGGTCTCGGCGATCAGATCGCGCGTCCGACGGTTGTACTCCTCTTGCGCATTGACCAGGTCCATGACTCTCCGAAATCTCGTCTCGCTGAAAGTCCTCCCGGTGGTCATCTCCAGAAAGCGGATGAGCCCCTTGAGCTCCTCGACCATGAGATCCAATCGATGGGGCTCGAAGAGTTCCTCCCACTGTCGTGGCGCCTTTTCCCACCACCGCTCGGGAATCTTCAGGGGCACCGTGTTCTCGAGAGGGTAGAACGGGATTCCAAACTCCCGCGACCAAAGCTCGAAGATCTTCGCCTGCGCGTCGCACGTGAGCCGCGCGACCGCCAGAGTCGGCGTCGGCAGCCCACCCCACGGGCCCTTCTCCGGCTGGGGATCGAAGGCCGACGCCAGAGAGAGCGCACAATAGCGACAGAGATCCTGGCGATAACCCCTCTCGTTCAGAAGGCCCAGGTAGTAAGGAGACATCTGCTTGGCCGCACAGACTGAGGCCCACCACTGGTTCACCACGTAGGGGATGTCCATCGCGCGGAAGAGCTCCTGGGGCACGTCCGCATTCACGATGGCCAAGGGCGAGTCTTTCGCCACTTGCTCCTTCACGCGTGCGAACCATGCTCGCTGGTATTCGTTCGCCTCCGTCGCCGAGCGCAGTCGCTTGACACTCGCAGTGCCGCGCCAGTCTGCCTTGCGACTGACTGACGCGGTGGTCGGCTCTTCAGTCATTCCTCGCCTCCCCGTGACTCCCCCTTGGGACAGACAGCTGGCCTCGAGCAACCGACTCGACGAAAGCCTCCACTCGGCGACGCATTCCTTCGGCATCTTCGAGCTGGTACGGCTGGCGATCGAGCAACAGTACAGGGATCCCGGCTGCGTTCAGCGCCGTCCGCTGCTCGGGAAGGTCCCATGAGGGTGCGTCGTCGGACTCGTAAATGAAGGCGATCACGCCCTGGGCGTCAGCGGCCCGTACCTCCTCCAACAGTGCTGTGACGCGCTCTGACACTGTAGCCTGGTGCGTGCTCGGCTGGCGCAGGTGATACCGGTCGACGATCCCATCAATCGGATCTGCGGCCGTGTCTATGTCGCCCGCGAAGTGCCGGTTGCCCCAGTCGTGATCCTCGCCAACGATCACCGCGCCGCACGACTCCACAAGCTCATAGAATTGAAGGTGGTCCTGCACGCTGCCGGTCATGAAGAGCCGCACTCCCGGGAGGGGCTCGCTTACCTCAACCTCCTCTAGGAAAGAGCCTACCAGACGGCTGTGCTCCTCGCGCGGCAGTAACATCGACGAGCCGATACCGATCAGCGACTGCACTCCGCTCACACGTGGGGGTCCAGGCGCCCGCAGCTCCCCGAGCTCACGAAGCAGCCTACGGTTCTCCTCGCACGTCGCTATGGCCTGCTTGAGGTCCGTTGGGGTGATCGATCGCCCACACCAGCCCTCGATCACCCCCTTGAGCTCGCGAGCGCGGTCGCGATTGTAGAGGGCGCTGGTCCGATAGCGCGTATGAAGCAGATCGAAGAAGTTCAGATCGGGCACCGGCACCGTGGGGTCAGTCCCACGCAACGCCCGCAGGTAGTAGAAAACGCGGACCAGCGCATCTGAGGAGCTGGACACGATGAGATGGTCCAGGTAGGAATACGATCCCTCGATAATCCTCATGAAGAGCGATCGCACGCGTGCATCGAAGGCCCGCTCGATGTAGCGATCGGCGTCCTGGAGCTCAGCCTCGGGGTCGCCGCACACCCGTACGGGGAGCACCCCGGCCGCGAGGAGTAGCTCCTCGGGCACATCGCTCCCCAGGCAGCCCACCACCAACCCGCCTTGCGCCTTCCACTCCAGCGCGGCGCGGTCCCTCTCCCGATACGCTCGGGCCAGTTCGTCGAAGGCGCTCATGGCCAGACCCTGAGCCCCTGTAGACTGCGATCGGCAGCTCCTGCTTCAATCATGTGAGGTGCTCCTCCATCCATCCGATAAGCCGCACATCGACACTCAGAGTCCTTCTCCAGCCCTATTCGCACGCCGATCAAGTGATAACAGAGAGGACGACCTCGGAGGGGCAGGCTCGTTAATGATACGGCTCCCCTCAAGGTCGGGATCACCCGCCCTGCCTCGATCGGTGAGGAGATGTGGACGACGAGGTGGGCACCCGGCTCGAGGCTCGGCACGGCGGGCTCGCTCACCATAGGTCTCGACGGCTATGTAAAGCTCTCGTGGACGACGACTTCGTCTCCCTGAACAGTGTACCCTGTCTCCAGCCCTTGGTCGCTGGTGATCTCCTCCATGTATCCGACTACTTCGCCAAAGCGCTGATCCGACGAGACCAGGACTTCGGGCTGAGACTGCTTGTTGATGTAGACAGGCAAGAACGAGACGCGCTTGATCCGTCCATCGGCGATGGTACACTTGGCGATGATCGTCTTCCGTGAGTCAGGGGGCATGAAGTAGGTCGGGTATTCAGGGTCGGGGTGCCAATCGGGATTCAGTTTCTCGATCTCTCGGTGCTGCGGACTCTCGAGCAACTCCTTGGGAGCACGGAGGTCTAGTGCGAAATTGCAGAGACTGTAGAAGATGACCTTGCCCGCGTATACCTCAATGCCCTTGAGTATGTGCGCGTGAGTGCCCAGTATCAGATCGGCTCCAGCTTCGATTGCTGCTCGAGCGACGTCCCTCTGGTATTCAGCCAAGACGGCAGGGATGAAGTGAATACCCCAGTGCATCGACACCACGGCCACATCGGCTCGGGACTTGGCGTCCACAATGTCATCCACCATCGCCCTGAGGTCATCCCGGTGGGGAAAAGTATGCACCCGGCAAGGGGTGCCCGGTTGATCGTGCTCAACCTGCTCATAGAGGGTCAGCCCTCTCATCGGGACACAGCCCGGTCTGTTGACGTCAGCCCAGTACCCCTGGGGTAAGATCGAGTTGTAGGCCAGGAATGCTATGCGCGTGCCCCTGCAATCAGCAATCGTCGGCTTTCGAGCTTCTTGGATATCCCTGCCCACGCCCACCACAGACAACCCCTCTTGTTCCAGAACGCAAATCGTGTCCAGAAAGGCCTCGCGTCCCCAATCCATACAGTGGTTGCTGGCGAACGAGACGACATCAAACCCGGCCTCTTCGAGGGCCCGAGCTATGTTGGGATGGCCCCGGCAGGGAAGCCTGGCCTGGGGCAGAGGGGTGCCTCGCTCCGAAAGGACGGCTTCAAGCTGGCAGAAGGCCAGATCGCCGGCATTGAGCACGCCCGCGACGTGCTGGAAAATGGATGCAGGGTCTTCCCTATCGAGAGCTATGTCGCCAACGGCATACAACACGATGTCTTCAGGCATTTGTGATGCTCGCTTTTCTTTTCGCTAGTTCATCTCGAGCATGTACCAGACAGGCGCTCAGAGACATCCGTGCGAAGATAGCAGGCGCCTTGAGCGAAGACGTGCCGACCTCCCGGTGCGCCAGGGGTCGCTCGGCTACGCCATCAACTCATGCTGGGTGCGGGCGATGATCTCGTCTTGCACGCTCTTTGTCAGTTGCACGAAGTAAGCACTGTAGCCCGCCACCCTGATGATGAGATCACGGTATCTCTCCGGATGCTTCTGCGCCTCCAGCAAGGTCTCCCCGTCGATGACGTTGAATTGAACGTGCTTCCCACCGAAGCTGAAGTAGGTTTTGATGAGACTCGATAGCTTCCTAAGGTCCTCTGTGCTCTTCAAGGCCGATGGAGGGAACTTCATATTCAGCAACGTGGCCTGGAAGGGTACCTGATCTACAGCCATGGCACTTCTCAGCACCGCTGTGGGCCCGTGAGTATCTCTGCCTTGTGCAGGCGACATTGTCCCATCGGCCAGAGTCTCACCGGCGTATCTGCCATCTGGCGTCGCTCCGGTCAACGCTCCGCCCGGTGCATGGGCGGTAATGGAGATTCCTGTCGGCTTCGTCGTTCCGCCCCAGATGGTGGGAAAAGTGAGCGCGGTGTCAGCCCAGAACTGGTAAAGGTCTGCAGCGATGGCGTCGACATAGGGATCGCCGTTACCGTACTTCGGAGCGCTCAGACACATCTTCCGGATCTCTTCGTAGCCGTCCCCCTGCCAGTTCACCTTGAGAGCAGCCTTTAGCTGCTTCTTGGTGACCTTCTTCTCATCGAAGACCAGTTTCTTCACCGCTGCCATGGAGTCAGCGACGTTGACCATCCCCACCACGTTCAGAGCCGAACCGTTCTCGAAGGGCAGGGTCCGGTCCAAGGCATCCCGGCCCACCTTGATCGCGTCCACCATCAATGCAGAATGCACGGCGTCGGGGAAGAGCTCACTCTGCGCTTGTAAGAGGATGTTGTGCTCCTCCGCGGCCAAACCCATGAAATAGCCAAGCTGTTCCTTGAATGCTCCCATGAAGTCGTCGAAGGTCTCAAAGTTCTCGAAATCTCCGCTCTTGGGCCCGAGTTGCCTGCCAGTCCGTGGTTCGACTCCGTTGTTCATGGTGACCTCAAAGACAAGCGGTGCAATGAACATGCCGAAGGCGTTGATGCGCGACTTGCCCGGGATGTTGACATCCAGACACCCAGCCAACGCGTAGTCCCTCGCCTCTCGAAGGGTCACACCCTGGCTGACCAGGTACTCGATGTAGGACTTGTCTCCGACGAAGGCCGGCATCCCAATCCCCGTCTTGACGACTTCCAGTGCTTTCAGCATCAGGTCTTCGGGCGTCTCGTCGTGGACCCTGATGGTTATGGTATGATGAGGGGTCTGGCAGTCTCGTGCTGCTTCAAGGAAAAGGTAGGACAGCTCGTTGGTGGCGTCCTCACCTTCGGGCGTCAGACCGCCAATAACCCAGTTGTGCCACCTGGCCATACCTGCCCATTTCTGCCGCTGTAGCTTGCCGCCCCCGACGAAGTTTAGCTGCATGACCTTTATGCGGAGACACTCCAACAACTCCAGCACCTCTTCGTCCGTGATCCTGCCCTGTTCCCTGTCCTCCCCGTAGAAGGGGTACATGAACTGGTCGAATCTGCCACCGGGCGTCGTGCCGCTGGCGATCATGGCCCAGATGAACCAGAAAGATTGTACGGCCTCTTGGAACGTCCTCGCGGGGTTACCTGGTACCCGGTGACAGGTTTCCGCTATCCGCTCCAGCTCCTTCTTCCGCACACCGTCTGTTTCGGTCGACGCCATGTCCGCCGCGAGGTCCGCGAAGCGATGGGCGATGCGAATGATGGCCTTGTTGGCGACAATCACCGACTTGAGGAAATCCCCCTTCTTGACAGCATCAGCACTTGTGAACCTCAAGTTCCTGAGCTCTTCTTCTGCATCCTCTATTATGCTGTTGAGCCCTTCGTTCAGCACTTTGGCGTAGTCTACCACGATCAGGCTCAGGCCCAGACCCAGGCCCCAGCCCACGCCAGCAGCGCCGGTCCCTCTCCCTTCCTCTTTGTCCTTCCAGGGCGGACAGAGGATTCCTGATTGAATGAAGGGCCACAACCTCTGGTCATCGTAGAACTGTCCTTGCCTCTCGTCCAGAGTCCTGCCTTGGCCCTTCCAGTAGTCATCCATGGACCTCAACAGGGCTTCATCCTCTCGGGAGATGTCGAGGCCAGCCTCCCTCAGTTCCTCCATGTCATCTTCGGGCCAGGTGGGCCCAAGAGAACCTGCCTCTAGCCCCATCGGTTTGCTGGCGATGTTGCCCACGATCAGTTCATCATCTTCAATGAAGATGGTCTTGTGGTCCAGGTAGTGCGCGGTCGCGTTGGCCCTTCTTACAACCTGCGGGAGCCCCTCCGTCTGTCTGTACGACTCCATGACCAGACGGGCCTTCTCCACGCAGATCGGATACCTCTCTACCTGAAGCTTAGCCTTCAATCGCTGCACGCGCTCGTTCATGCTGATTCCTCACACCGTGCCGCGGTCCGCGGACGATGACGGAACTCGCGGCCTATCCGCCCAAGTGAACCTCCAAGCCAAGCGATTCGAAAACCTCTGTCGTTTCTTCCATTTGTTCTTCACTCGGTGGCTGGGCGGCAATGGACTTGTCCTGCTGCTCCATTCTCTCGCGTTTGGTCTCGCCCAGTCGATGGTACGGAAGAAGGTGAACCGTGGTTGAATCCCCGAGCTCTGTGGCTATGAATCGAGCAGTCGCCACCAAGTTCTGCGCAGCGTCATTGTAACCCGGTATCACTGGTACCCGAGCAAGCATGGGAATGGCCAGCTCATGACGAATCCTCTTCGCGTTTTCTAGGATTAGTTCGTTGGATACCCCAGTGTACCTCTCGTGTTCTGTCGGGTCCATGTGTTTGAAATCGTATAGCACGAGGTCAACATACCCCAGCACGCGCTGCACAGTGTCCCAAGGGGCGTATCCGCAGGTATCCAGTGCCGTGTGTATGGAGGCTTCCCGGGAAAGCCTGAGCACGGCCGCGGCAAACTCAGGCTGCATCAACGGCTCACCGCCGCTCAGGGTGACGCCGCCCCCAGACCTTTGGTAGAAAATGTCGTCCGCGGCGAGCTCTTGGAAGACCTCCTGGGCGGTGGCATGACTACCCATGAGGTTTCTCGCCTCATTGGGACACACTTCAGTGCACTTGCCGCAACCAATGCACAGTGCTCTGTCTGTCCTCGCTCGCCCCTCGGAGACTTCGATGGCCCCCTGCGGACAAGCCTGCGCACAGGCTCCGCATCCGGCACAGTTCTCACCCACAAAGAAGATCTCCGGTCGCATGATCTGCGACTCGGGGTTTTGGCACCACGGACACCGCAGGGGACACCCCTTGAGGAATGCTGTGGTTCGAATTCCCGGCCCATCGTGGATCGAGTAGCGTTGGATGTTGAAAACCACTCCCGCTATGTCCCCTGCACCTGTCATGTCAATAGGTACTCCCTTGCCTATCTCCTCGGTTGCACTAAGAAGGAGGTTCAGTGAATCCTCCTCTCTTGACCTTTCCAGTACTCCTCCCTGATCTCGCCCTTCTTGATCTTGCCGCTGCCGGTCTTGGGCAGGCTCTCTCGAAACTCCACCGATCGTGGCTTCTTGTAGCCGGCCAGATGCTCCTTGCAGAAATCAGTGATCTCTTCCTCCGAGGTTTCGGCCCCGTCCTTGAGCACGACCACGGCCTTGACGGATTCACCCCACTTCTCGTCGGGAACCCGCACGACCGCTGCCTCCAAGACGACGGGGTGTGTGTACAAGACCTCCTCTACCTCTCGAGAGTAGATGTTCTCTCCTCCGCTGATGATCATGTCCTTCTTTCTGTCCACCAGATAGATATAGCCATCCTCATCCATCCTACCTACGTCACCCGTATGAAGCCAGCCGTCTCTAATGGTCTCTGCTGTCTCCTGAGGCTTTCTCCAGTATCCGGTCATCATTCTGTCGCTGTGGGCCAAGATCTCCCCGGCCTCTCCCAGGGGAACGTCATGGCCTTGATCATCAACGATTCTCACCTCGCCGGTCCCCAGTGGCCTACCCGCGGACCCCAACCTCCTGAGTTCCTTCTCTGAGCCCTCCAGCGTGTGCTCTTCTTTCTCCATCACAGACACGTTCAGGGTCTCGGTCTGCCCGAACAACTGGATGAAGACCTCGCCGAAACGCTCAAGTCCTCTCCTCAAGGCATCCAGAGGCATCGGGGCTCCCACATACATGATGGTGCGCAAGCTGCTGAGGTCATATCGATCCAAGTCTGGATGTTCAAGGAGCCGGATGATCATTGCCGGCACCAAACCAACGTAGGTGATCTTCTGCCTTTCTATCGCGTCAAGTACTTCAGTCTCATTGAATGTATTGTGGATCACACTTGTAGCGCCGTAGGCATAAGCAGGGAATAGGTGGGCCGCAGAGCCGCCAACGTGAAAGAAAGGCATCACACACAGGACGATGTCGTCAGAGCCAAACCTGCCGCGGTGTATCCCAATCTCCGCCATCAGACTCTTGTGGGTGTGAGTGGCGCCCTTGGGGTATCCGGTTGTGCCACTGGTATAGTACAGAGCTGCTGGGTCTTCCACAGCCACCCCGTCCACTGGCTCGCTGGAAGGAGAACTGGTTATCAACTCCTCGTAGTTCGTCATGCCCTCCACCTCTGCATCAAGGCAGATGAGATTCCTGACCGCATCAAGTTCATGGCGGATAGAGTTGACTACATCCACGAAATCGCTCTCCAGGATCAGGGTGTTGATCCCGGAGCTGTTGATCAGGTAGGCGAGCTCTCTGCCTACAGACCTGAAATTCAGCGGCACGCAGACCCTGCCGGCCTTGGCTAAACCGAAGACCTCGAAGTACTGCGGGCAGTTATAGGCCAGTATCCCCACCCGGTCTCCCTTCTGCACCCCCAGATCCGTCAGGGCGTTTAGGAGGCTGTTGATCCTTCGATTGACCTGGCCGAACGTATAGCTTCTGTTTTTGAAGACAAAAGCAGCCTTGTCCGCGTGTTTTCGAGCATTATCGCTGATTATCTCTCTCAGAGTCTGCATTTTGTCTCTTTCTAGAGAAGAGCACCGCTCCCGTATACGCTACTCAGCGTTCCACCCCGAACAAGACGCACATACGACCCAGCCTCGCTCGCGCGGTCCCTCATCGCTAGCCAGCGGTGGAACCATGACCTATAGACGGTCTGTGAGCTCACGAACGTCTTCGACTTGCTCCAGGTTTGTTATCAACTCCACGACTTCATTCAATCTCTTCTCGGAGATCCCTTGAGCTGAGTGCTGGGCGCAATCCATGAATTTCGAAACCAGCGCCTCCTGGTTGATTGGATTCTGAGGGTGGCCATAAGGTAGATCGACAGTCTTTGACAGAGTGCCGTTGCTTGTGTCTATCTGGACGGAGCCTCGCACCGCCTCCTTCAGAGTCAGTCCAGGGTCAACCTCATAGGTGGCCTTCCGGGCAAGCTCCAGCGCCTCTAGGTCCGCCAACGCCTCAGGAGCGAAATCATCCAGATTCACCCTTCCGTGGAGCAAGGCCGTAGCTACGACAAAGGGTAGACTGAACTTGGCATCTATGGCCGTTGCCGGGCGCTGCTTGCTTTCCAGAGGCTCACAGAGCATCTTGTTCACCGGACTGACGATGAGCTTGATTCCCTTTACCTCGCTCGGCTTGAGGCTATACTCTTCCAGGATCTGCAGAACCGCATCGATGTAGGAATGGGTGCCCCTGCAACTCGGCCACGGCTTGAAGCTCACATTGGCGCCCTCAAAAGTCCGGCCCAGGTCGTTCGTCAGCACAACCGGATCCCAGTTGCCTCTCGCATACAGGCTGAAAAGCCCCGCGTCACCTTCGATAACCTGCGTGAAACCGGAGACACCCTTGGCGGCCAAGAGGGCAGATAACACACCTGCCTTTGCCGAAAAGGCGTCCCGTATCGATCTGACCACCGAACGAGGGCTCTGTGTCAGCTCTGCGCTGCACGTGGCCTGGCACAGGGTCAGAGAGAAGGCATCTAGTATCTGGCCCTCCGTGAGGTTCAACAGCTTGCAGGCCGCCGCAGTCGCGCCAAAGGCCCCCAGGATTGGTGGGATGTACCAACCATACTTGATAGGATCTTCATTCAGAGCAAGGCCTAACCTGCATACCAGATCGGTGCCGAGAATGATGGCAGTGAGAAATACCCTGCCGCTCACATCACCGATAGATTCGGCAACGGCAAGAGCGGCAGGAATGGTAGCCGCATTAGGATGGACAGGTGCTCTGTCGTGAACATCCTCGAAGTCCAGAGCATGGGCCATCGAACCGTTGGCAAATGCCGCCATCACCGCCGGTGCCTTGGCTCCGAAACCCAGAATTGTACTTTCCTCTCTTCCACCTCCCGCCGTGGCCAGGTCAACAAAAGCTTGGCAACCCTCGCCGAGCGTGCCGGCGGCGAGCGTCACGCCTATGGCATCCAGGAAGCTCCTCCTGGCAGCATCTATGGCTCGCCCCGCTAGGTCATCGTAACTGATATGGGCTACGTTTTCCGCGAGAATCAGCGATTCGTTCATTCATTGATCCCTCATGGCTTGAGGCGATGCCAGCATTTGGAATAGTGGCTGTCATCGACCGCCAAGAGAGGAGGCTCATCTTGTACGCACAGGTCATCTGCTCGCGCACAGCGAGGAGCGAATCTGCAACCAGTCGGCAACTGATCGAGGCGTGGTGGCTGACCCGGGATGGAGGTGAGTCTGTCTACTTTCGTTTCTAGTCTGGGAACCGCCCTGAGCAGAGCCGCTGTGTAAGGGTGAGCGGGCCTGTAGAAAATGTCCCTCACCGGCGCGCTTTCCACTATCTGTCCCGCGTACATCACGGCCACTCGATCACACATATTGGCGACAATGCCGAAGTCATGCGTGATGAAGACAAGCGACATGCCGAACTCGCGCTGAAGGTCCTTGAGAAGCTCCAGATACTGAGCCTGGATGGTGACGTCGAGAGAGGTTGTTGGCTCGTCAGCGATCAGCAACCGAGGCCGGCAGGACATAGAGATCGCCCCTACCACTCTTTGCTTCATCCCGCCACTCATCTGGTGAGGGTAGGCATTGATGCGCGTCTCAGGCGACGAGATCCGCACCAGACCCAAAGTCTCTATGACCTTGGCAATCAAGTCATCTCCCTTGAGCTTCAAGTGGGTAGCTATCGATTCCGCGATCTGGTCGCCTATGGTGAACACCGGATTCAGAGAAGTCATGGGATCCTGCAAAACCATGGAGATCTTCTCACCACGGATCTTTTGCATCCTCTTCTCACTCATGGCCAGGAGGTCTTGGCCTTCAAAGAGTATTCTCCCGCTGAGGATGCGACCGGGTTTCGGCACCAGCCTTAGTATGGAAAGGCAGGAGATGGTCTTGCCACATCCCGACTCGCCTACCAGGCCCAGAGTCTCGTTTTCGTCAACGTGGAAGCTTACGCCGTCTACGGCCTTCAGTACCCAGCTCTTCCTGACAAAATAGGTCTTGAGGTCCTGGACTTCCAGTAGCCTGGCCCCCATGTCAATCCTTTATCTCCCTCGAGCAACCCGCTGGCATAATCTCGATCTTTTCCCGTCCGTTCGCACCTCCGGTCACTTCTCAAGCTTCTGGCGGCTCGCAGATCCCCGCTCGTCTCAGGCTCTGCTCGGTCGCCCGCAGTGCGGATGGAATGAGTCGACACATCACCGCTCTTTGACTCATTGGTAGTGCAAGCATGCTACCAAGTGTGCCGGCGAGACTGCCTTGAGCATGGGCCTGACCTCAGAGCACTGTTCCTGAGCCCCGGGGCACCTCGTATGAAAGCAGCAACCACTGGGAGGATTCAGAGGGCTCGGCACTTCACCACTGAGCACGTTCTTTGCGCGCTTGGAATCGGGCCTGTCGGGAAGGCTCGCGGCGAACAACGCTTTGGTGTAGGGATGAAGCGGCTCCGTGCACACGTCATCGCCGGGGGCAGACTCGACTATCCTCCCCAGATACATGACACTGATTCTGTGGCTTAGATACCTCACGGTGGCCAAATCGTGGGCTATGAAGAGAAAGGCCACTCCCATCTCCCTCTGCAGGTCCTTCAGAAGATTCAACAGTTGAGCCCGGATAGAAACATCCTGGGAAGACACCGGTTCGTCGAGGATGATCACCTTGGGATCACAGGCCAGAGCCCTGGCGATAGCTATCCTCTGCCTCTGTCCACCGCTGAACTCGCTGGGGTACTTCTTGACATCGCTTGCTTCGAGGCCCACTGCCTCTAGCGACGCCGCTACCCTGTCCCTGGCCTCCCTCCCGTCCAGATTCCTGTTCCCCACCAGTGGCTCACCTACGATGCCGCCGACCCGCATCCTGGGGTTGAGAGAGGAGAATGGATTCTGGAAGACCACCTGAACTGACCTCCGATAGCGCGCCAGGTCATCCTTGCTGAACTCGCGCAGGTCTTGGCCCGCGAACCAGATAGAGCCTTCTGTCAAGCTCTCCAGCAGGAGGATCAGCCTAGCTATGGTCGTCTTACCGCATCCGGACTCTCCCACCAGTCCCAAGGTCTCCCCCGCCCCGATGGAAAGATCGACACCATCCACGGCCTTTACCCAGGCCACGGTCTTGGAAAACAACAGCCCTTTGGTGACCGGGAAGTACTTCTTGATCCCTCTAGTCTCCAACACTGGCGGCATCACTGTGACCCTGCCCCTACGCCCTTTCTCCAAATCCTCTGTGGTCGTGAAACGGAATCTTTGCCAGCACGCGAGCGAAAACCCTCTGACAGCCAGCTTCATCTCAAGCCCAGCCTAGCCCTCCTACCGCTAGCGCTGAGTGGGCCAGACCGCCAACAAATAGAAGCGAAACCCGCACTCATAGCTAAGTGTGACCGCTGCAAGAGAAGCCAGCGAAGCATCAAGCTTGACGTGCCGGATTTAGCAGCTCCGTGAGTGTGTCTCCGAGCAAGTTGAACGAGAGAACGGTAGACACAATTGTCACTCCGGGGACTACAGAAAGCCACCAGGCAGTGACCACGTACGACCTGCCTTCAGCTATCATAGAGCCCCAGTCTGGCGTGGGCGGCGGGACGCCGACGCCGAGGAAGCTGAGGGAAGACTCCATGATGATCACGATGCCGACCTGCAGGGTACCCAGAACGATCAGAGAACTGGCCACGTTCGGCAGTATGTGTCGCATCATGATACGCGTCTTGGACACTCCGGCAACCTGGGCCAGGGCGATATAGTCCATTTCTCTGACTTTCAGCGTTTCGCCCCTGGCCATGCGCGCGTACTCTGCCCAGAGGACCAGGCTGATTACGAAGATGATGTTGAAAAAGCTTGGCCCGACCACCACCGCAAGAACCATAGCTAGCAGAATCGCCGGGAAGGAGAATGCCAGGTCCACCAACCTCATGATTATCGTATTGGCCCAACCACCGAGGTAGCCTGCCATGGCCCCCAGCAATGACCCCACGGTGCCAGCGACAAGGATCGCCAGCACAGCCACCGCCAGCGAGGTCCTTGCCCCGTAGATCAGCCTGCTCAGAGTGTCTCTACCGAGGAGGTCAGTTCCCAGCAGGTGGGCGGTGCTGCCTCCTTCCTGCCAGGCAGGTGGTGTCAGGCGGTCGCTCAATGCACCCTTGGTCGGGTCATAGGGTGCGATGAAGGGCGCGAAGACAGCGACAACCGCCAACACTCCGATTATGACCAGACCTATGATGCTGGTCACTATGGCGGATAGACCAAGCCTCATGTACCCACTCCTCTTGAGACAGAGATAAGTGGCATATCCCGGCACGGGTTCTGGGGTCGGACACCTTGAGCCGAAGACCCAGCATGAGCCCCGACACGCTAAGAGTATCTGATGCGGGGGTCAACGTATGCGTACAGGACATCGACCACTAGATTGATCACCAAGAACGCGGTGGCCATGAAGAGGACCACCGCTTGAAGTACAGGGAAGTCCCGCAACATGACCGCGTCGAACGCGAGACGCCCGACCCCTGGCCAGGCAAATACCGTCTCAACGACCACGGTGCCGGTCACCATGCGCCCAAAGATGGTGCCCATGTAGGTAAGAACAGGTATGAGGCTGTTTCGCAAGGCGTGCTTCCAGATCACCGTCGTTTCTGGCAGTCCCTTTATCCGGGCCAGTTTGACATACTCACTCTCCAAGGCTTCCAGCATGCCAGAGCGTGTAAGGCGCAGGAAGGCGGCTACCATGAAGGCGCTCATAGCAAACACGGGAAGGACGAACTGTTCTGGCCTTCCATATCCCGACGTCGGCAACACCCCGAGCTGAACGCTGAAGACATACATGGCCACGATGCCCAGCCAGAAGACGGGAGTTGCCTGCCCCAGCAGAGCCAAGATTCGGGAGATCGTGTCCACAAACGATCCCTTCTTCACGGCCGCCAGGACCCCTAGCGGAAGGCCGATGAGGAAGCTCACCAAGACGGATATGGAGGCCAGCTGCAAGGTGGGTGGAAGCCTCTCCAAGACCAGTTCCAACGCGGGAGCACGGTCCCCCCTGATCGATCTGCCCAGATCCCCTCTGACTGCCTTCCATACAAATATGGCATACTGCTCCACAAGGGGCTTGTCCAAACCCAGCTGATGAGTCAGCATTGCCTTGTCTTCCAGGGTGCTAAACTCGCTCAGCAGCAGAGCCACCGGGTCTCCAGTCAGTCTCCCCAGGATGAATACTATTATGCTAACCAAGAACAGCGTAACCAGGCCCTGAAGCAGGCGTCTGACGATGTATCGTTGCATGCCTCTTCCGTCTTAACTCATCCCGATTGGATTATTGCGTCTTGCTCTACACCACTACCACGCCCAGCCGCACAGTGGGCAATGAACGCTCGACGCGTGATCTCTCTAGGCCTCCAATTTAACTATACCAGCTTGGTTGATAATCAACCACACTAGCGCGCGCTCCCGGCACAGACAGAGGTCAGGCCTCCGAGGTCGCCCCGTCTCCTGCTAGCCAGCACAATACCTTCAGGGTTCGTTTGCACTGCTGAGCTGGCCTGTAGCAGAACCTCGGAGGCCCAATCCTGACACCTGCGTTGGCCCACTAGTGGGCAGCTATGGGCGAGTGATTAGATCGATGTTCTGTGGTCTTGTGCGTATAGTTGGCCAGTTTCCCACCTGCTCGCTGGCTCCGTAGGGCTCATTGGCAAATACGAGGAAGACCCCAGTGGCCTCGTCACGAACATACTGGGCCATATCCATGGCGAGTTGCTCTCTTGCTTCGGCATCAAACTCCTTGCCTAGATCCTCCAGCATTTGCAGGGTCTCCGGTGTTGCGTATGTGGTAAACGGATTGATCCCAAAGTCGGTGTTCAGCGCGGTCAGGGGATCACCGAAGGCCAAACCTCTATGGGTCCACACAAAATCCAGCGCCTCGCCGCCTGTCCACTCCCCTCGGACAGTGCCCCAGTCCGTCTGGATTATGCTGACGTCGAGCCCTATCGCCTGCCAGTACAGGGCGACAGCCTCGCCGATCAAGGGGAGCTCGGCTCCAGGATTGGTGGTGAAGGTCTTCAGAGTGATGGGAAACCCGTCGGGGTAGCCGGCGTCCTCCAGCAGCTGCATCGCCATATCCGGATCGTAGGGATATGGTTCCACGTGGAAGAACGGAGGAACCGGCATGGAGGACCCTCCCGGTTGGGCTTGACCGTGGAATATCTCCTCGGCAATGGCCTCCTTGTCGATGGCGTAGTTCAACGCCTGGCGGACTCTAGTGTCGGTCCAGGGATTCTCAGCTGTATAAAGTGCAGGGTCTATCTCTGGATCAACTATGCCGCCAAATCGAATTAGCGGAGACCAGTTTCTCGGCACAGAGGTGACGTGGAGGCCCGACGCCGACTCTATAGTCTCGATGGAGTCGTAGGAGATGGGAGCCAAGTCGACCTCACCCGCGAGCAGCATCGCCACCCGGGTTGCCTCTTCTGGCACAAGCAGGAAGGTGATGGTCTCAAACTCCGGCGTTACGCGCCAGTGGTTCTCGACACCCTCTACAGTCTCGAGCACGATAGGCCCTGCCTGCTGGTGCTCCTCTGCCAGAGTGTAGGCCCCGGTCCCGATGGGGTGGGCGTTGGCCTCTTCGTCACCCACGCTCTCCACATACTCTTTGCATACGATCACCGTCTGGTTGCCATCGGTCAGGTAACCACGGACAAGCTCAGGGAAGGGCGCCAGCATATGGATGACCGCCTTGTAGGGTTCTGGGGCCTCGACCCTCTCTATGAGCCTGCGCATGGAACCTGCTGGGCCAGCCAGCGAGTCCTCAGCCATGATCCTCTCAATGGAGTAGGCGACGTCCTCAGCCGTAACCTCCCCCCAGCCCTCATCGAACGGCACGCCCTCACGGAGTTCGAAGGTCCAGGTCATTCCATCCTCAGACATCTCCCAACTCGTGGCCAGGCCAGGCTTGGGCTCCTCCGTCTCCGGATCCACGTAAACCAAATACTCGTAGATCAACTCCAGGTATGGTGTCCGCCCCCCACCCCCGTTCCAGGGCAAGAAGGTCTCAGCATCCAAGCTGGACAGCGCCACAGTCAGACTCCCCGTGGGCCCCGCCGGGGCCTCGGTGGGCGCTGCAGTGGGCGCTTCGGTGGGTGCTGTTGTCGGTGCCTGAGTGGGCGGCGTTGTGGGGGCTGCGGTGGGCGCTGGCGTTCCACAAGCGCTCAACAGCAGCACCGCGATGAGCATTGCCGCCATCAGGATAGGCCATACGGATCTCACGCGCTTCATCTTTCCCTCCCCGTTCTTTCGTAGTCTCAACCTCGACGATTTGCGGCACCATCTCCTCCGTTCTCTGAGACGATCAGACGATGCCCATGTTGGGTCTGCGTCTTTCTCCAAGTCAACGACATCGGGCTGGCCGGGCCCCTATCTAGTTACGGTGAGAGCAGAACTCGCTCGGCCTCTCCTCCTTTCCTGGATCCTGCCTATAGTGAGCATTCTGGAGACAGTGCTCGCGGCCGGCCTGGCTTGCATCTCTGCACCGCCATCTATGCGTCTTCAGTGGCCGGCTGGCGAATCTTGACTCTCTGGCGCTTCAGCAAGAGCACGCCGTCGCCAAGAGCTGCTGTCCCAATGCTCTTCAACTCATTTCGGCTACCCTCCCGCAGACCGGAGCAGGTTCTGCTTATCGAGCGCTGACGTCGCAGCGCTGCGATCCCCGCTCTACAACAGCCTGCGGGAGGGTAAGCTGCTCTGCAGGTGATGGGTTGTGCACGCGCCTGAGCTCGACGCCAGTGGTCGGCTCTTGCCGTACTAGCTCGAAGAACAACGGGTTCGAAAGGTCTAGATCTGGCTGCCGACCCCCAGTACCGTGTTTGCCTTATGGTCGCTTTATCAACTCGATGTTGAACGGCCTCATGCGGATCGTTGGCCAGGTGCCCACTTGCTCGCTAGCACCGTACGGTTCGTTGGCATAGAGCAGGAATACGCCAGCGGCGTCATCGTGCAGCAGCTGGCCAAACTCATGGGCGAGTTCTTCTCTTTTGTCGTCATCGAGCTCAGTCAGCATTGCCTCCAGCAAAGCTGAACTCTGCTCTGTGGCATACGACGTGAATGCCCCGTCAGGAGGGAAGAAGATCGTCGCTGGTGTCAATGGTTCAGCGAACGGCTGACCTCTTTGAGTGAAGAGATAGTCGTTGGCCTGACCACCTAGCAGCTCGTCTCTCACAGAACCCCAGTCCGTCGGGACGATGGTGACATCGATGCCGATATCCTCCCAGTAGAGAGCGACAGCCTCGCCAATAACGGGAAGCTCGGCCCCGGGATTGGCCGTGAGGGTCTTCAGAGTGAGCGGGAACCCATCAGGGTAACCAGCCTCCTCTAGCAGCTGCTTTGCCATGTCTGGATCATACGGATAGGGCTCTACGTCGATCCATCCAGGAACCGGATTGGGGGCGCCTGCTGGTATCGCTTCGCCGTGGAATATGCTCTCAGCAATGGCCTCCCTGTCCACAGCGTAGTTCAATGCCTGGCGGACCCTTGCGTCTGCCCATGGTTGGTCAGGGACGTAACGCTCAGGCTGGGTCTCGACAATGCCGCCAAACCAGATCAGTGGCACCCAGCTTCCAGGGATAGAAACCACGTGGAGCGCGGCTTCCGTGACCGTTTCGACAGAATCATAGGAGATGGGGGCCAGATCCGCTTCCCCTGCCAGCAGCATCGCTACCCGGGTTGCCTCTTCCGGCACCAGCAGGAAGGTGACAGTCTCGAACTCGGGTGTCACCCGCCAGTGGTCCTCGATACCCTCGATGGTCTTGAGCACAATCGGCCCTGCTTGCTGATGCTCCTCCGCCAGAGTGTAAGGACCCGTCCCAATCGGGTGGGCATTGGCTTCTTCGTCACCCACGCTCTCCACGTACTCCTTGCAGACGATCATCCCTCCAGCGTTGTAGTCCGTCATGTGGCTACGGATAAGCTCGGCGTTTGGCATCTGCAGATGGAGAACTACCGTGTACGGATCCGGGACCTCGATGGTATCGATCAGCGCTCGCAGCTGACCTGCGGGGCTCCCAATCGAGTTCTCATCTATCATCCGTTCCCAGCTGTACTTGACGTCCTCACCGGTCACCTCGCCCCAGCCTTCGTGAAACTGAACACCCTGACGAAGCTTGAAGGTATAGGTCATCCCATCCGGTGACATCTCCCAACTTGTGGCCAGCCCGGGTTGAGGCTCCGCCGTTTCTGGATCGGCGTAGAACAACCATTCGTAGATCAGACCCAGATACGTCTGGCGTGCTACACCCCCGTTCCACGGCAGGAAAGTATCCTCTGCAAAGGTGGACAGGGCGACAGTCAGTTCGCCCGTCGGTCCTGCGGGTGCTGGGGTGGGAGCTGGAGTAGGTGGCGCAGTAGGGGCTGCAGTCGGGGCTTCAGTAGGCGCTGCCGTTGGGGCGGGCGTTCCACAAGCACTTAGTAGCAGTATGCCCACCAG
>CAZBJW010000041.1:6939-23303 GCA_964492135.1 uncultured Anaerolineales bacterium | reverse complement strand
TCAGACTCTTGCGAAACAAGCCTGTTATGGCCTCCATCTCATCCAGCAAGCAGCCCCGCTCGTACTTGCTCGCTTTGAGATATCGCTTCTTGATCAGTTGCAGATACTTCCTACGTTCGTTCAAGGTCATTTTCTCTTCGTTGGGCATAGTCCCCTCGGTAACATTATCATTTGAGTGAACTATACGTCTTCGGTAGCATTATACGTGAGCGAATACGGTCGTTTGACTGTCAGCGAGAATTGTGCTACAATACGATTGCCAGAGACCGGGAAGCTGGCTCTGAGCTCAGTTCTTGGACATAGTATGCTCGCAGTCGCTTGGATCTTTAGGACCGAGACGGCACTTGAGCCAAGAAGAAGACAAACGATAGGTCCTCTTGGACATACGGCCTCTCGGGGTACTCCTGAGAGGCTTTCTCTTGTCCTTCCTCTCCGACGGGAGTGTCTATCATGATCAGGATAGAGAATCTACACTACGTATACAACGCCGACCAGGCGAATTCTGCGGTGGCCTTGCGAGGCATAAATCTGGACATCGCCGAGGGAGAATACGTGGTCATTATCGGCAGAAACGGCTCGGGGAAATCCACCTTGGCGAAGCACCTCAACGCGCTCCTTCTGCCCACCCAAGGAGATGTGTGGATCAGGGATATGAACACCAAGGATCCTGAGCATCTGCGAGCCATCCGCCACACGGTGGGCATGGTCTTCCAGGTGCCCGACAATCAGTTGGTGGCCACCGTGGTGGAAGAGGACGTGGCCTTCGGGCCGGAGAACATGGGGCTGCCTCACGAGGAGCTAAGACGCCGAGTGGACGAGGCGCTACATGCGGTGGACATGGTCCCACACCGGTCTAGACCTCCCCATATGCTGTCGGCAGGCCAAAAGCAGCGGGTTGCTATCGCTGGCGTGATCGCGATGCGGCCCAGTTATCTGGTCCTGGACGAGGCCACGGCGATGCTGGATCCGCGGGGTCGTCGAGAGGTGTTGGAGACCGTGCAGGGTCTTCACCGCCAGGGAATCGCCGTCATTGCCATCACTCACTTCATGTCCGAGGCGGCGGAGGCAACGAGGGTCGTCGTCCTGGATCATGGAGTCGTCGCCATGGATGATACACCTGAGGAAGTGTTTGCCCAGGTAGAGGAACTCCGCAGCCTCGGACTGGACATCCCCCCCGTAGCCGAATTGGCCCGGCGTCTGCATCAGCGACAGCCATCCCTTCCAGGCACCTTGCTCACGGTCGAGCGAATGGTGGAGCGGCTATGCCACTATCGTCAACCTGTGCACGTGGAGACATGAAACCGGTAATCCAGGTAGAGGATCTCCATCATACGTATCTGGGGGGAACGCCGTTCGAGACGGTCTCCCTGCGTGGCGTCGATATGGAGGTGGGCGAGAGCGAGATCGTAGCCATCATCGGTCCCACTGGCTCAGGGAAGTCTACCTTGATCCAGCACTTCAATGGGCTGATCAGACCACAGAAGGGCAAGGTCATCGTTGCCGGCCGTGATTTGAGTGACGAGAAGTTGGACGTCAAGGCTCTCCGTCGCCAGGTGGGACTGGTCTTCCAGAGTCCAGAGCAGCAGTTGTTCGAGCAGTATGTGGGCGACGACATCGCCTTCGGTCCTCGTAAGTTCGGACTCGATGCCACGGAAGTTCGGCGACGTGTCCAAAAGGCGATGGAGATGGTGGGCTTGGGCTTCGAGGAGTTCAAGGACCGCCTCACCTTCTCCCTCAGCGGAGGCGAGATGCGTAGGGTGGCCATCGCGGGGGTCCTGGCTCTGGAGCCCAGGATCCTGATCTTCGATGAGCCGACCTCTGGACTGGATCCGGCCACCTCCCGCGAGTTGGTGTCCAGAATCCTGGAATTGCATAGGCGCGAGGGGGTGACCATCATTCTCGTCTCTCACAACATGGAAGATGTAGCTCAGTTGGCGGACAGAGTCTATGCCATCGTTGGCGGGCGAAACGTGATGGAAGGGACTCCGAGACAGACATTCTCCGAGGTCGAACTACTGCGGGGGTATGGCCTGGACGTGCCCCAGGTCACCCAGGTAATGTACGGTTTGCAGAGCAAGGGCAGACAGGTGAGAGTCGATCTCGTGACCGTAGGGGAGGCCGAAGAGGAGATAAGTCGCTGTTTCGGCTTGTCTCAGCAGACAGCAGAGTAGACGTATGAGCGAGTTGAGCGCTTTTGGTCACATCACCATCGGGCAATATCTGCCTCGCGACTCTGTCGTCCACCGCCTGGACCCGCGGGCCAAGATTCTGATGTTTCTCCTGCTGGTTGCGGCGGTGGTCCTCGCCAACTCTTACGTCGCCGGCCTCATCCTCCTGGCCGTGGTGCTAGGTATCGTCTGCATCTCCCAGGTCCCGATAGGGTTCGCTCTGCGGGGGCTGCGCCCTGCCTTACCCTGGATAGCTCTCTTCGGTGTGCTGCAGCTCCTCTTCTACAAAGGCTCCTACGCAGCAGCAGAGTGCCTGGAGATTTGGAGTTGGGGATTCATCAATATCACCAGTTGCAGCGTCAGGTTGGTCACGATCATGGTTCTGCGCCTCTTGTCGCTCATGCTCCTCACCAGTCTCCTCACTCTCACTACCAGTACCACTGAATTGACCCACGGCTTGGATAGGCTCTTGAGTCCCCTCAAGTGCCTCAGGTTCCCCGCCCATGAGCTGGCGCTGGTTTTCACCATCGCCTTGCGCTTCGCCCCCACCCTGGCCGACGAGTTGGAGAAGATAATGAAGGCCCAGGCCTCCCGCGGGGCTGACTTCGGCGAGCAGGGCAGACTGCGCTTCGTGCAAAGGACTCTCAACTTGCTACCACTGATGGTGCCTCTGTTTCTCAGTGCGCTGCGGAGGGCAGAGGACTTGACCCTGGCCATGGAAGCTCGCGGATATACAGGCGGTAAGGGACGGACGAGTTTCATTCAGTTGAAGAGCAGACCCAGAGACTACTTCGCTTTGGCGCTGGTGGGTCTGTTCTGTGCCTCCCTATTGATATATGACTTCACGGCCCTCGATGGAGGCGTTGTCAGCATCATCGTAGCTGCTGTGCAATGGATTCTATCCCGGGTCGTTGGCTGAAGACTAAGACGTTTTCAAGAAAGGAGACATACGTGGAGAGTAAGGGAAGACAAACAGTCGTGCGCAAAATCGTCGTCGCTGGCGTGCTGGGGGCCATCATCACCCTCCTAGGGTACCTGGGACCGGCTGGGCCGGGCCTTATTCCCGTCCCTACCCCCGCACAGCATGCCACCACACTGCATGTGCCGGTCATCATCGGCGCCATACTGGAGGGGCCCGTCGTAGGCCTGGCCCTGGGGCTGCTGTTCGGCATCTTCAGCTGGCTTCAGGCCGGCATGCTCGGAGTGGTGATGTTTCAGGATCCGCTGGTCGCCATCCTGCCCCGCCTCTTCATCGGCATCACGGCCTGGGCGGCGTATGTGGGCTTCAAGAGGACGGGCAAGTACTCAGCTATGGCACTGGCCGGTTGCCTGGTGGTGATCTGCGGCGCCTTCGTCTATTGGGTCGTCGCTGTGAACCCAGTCTTGGCAGGGGTCATCGCGGCCGTTCTGCTTGCCCTGATCGCAGGTTTCGTCTACCTGGCACTGCAAGAGAATAAAGAATGGCAGGCACTCATCCTCGCAGCAGCGGTGGGCACGTTGACCAACACTATCCTGGTGCTGACGATGCTGGTGCTACGGGGTTATCTGCCGCCGGAAGCCGCACTGGTTGCAGGCATCACCAACGGGGTCCCAGAGATCATCGTGGCCTGCATCATCGTGGTTGCCGTGGTGGGAGCCTGGAAGGGGGTGGAAACTCGTCGGGCAGGAGCCACTGTCTGAGGCACTGGACTCGGCCTAAGTCCCCAGGGCCACCCTCAGGAGGACGAAGCCGAGCAGGGGCAGGGCCATTATCCCGGCCAGTTCCAGCAGGGTCCCAAGCCAGTCAAGGCGAGCCCTAGCGCGATCTCTCGACACGCCGCAGATGGGCGCAAGGAAGCACGTCAGGGTGGCTGCGACGTACAGACCTATCTTGACATAGTAGTCAGGTGTGAGGGCCCCTGACCGCTGCGGCAACTCTATTCCTTCGATGCTCAGCCGCAGCCCGAAGAGCGCCAATAAGAAAGCGCAGCTCAGTCCGTATCTGGTCGCACTTCGCACGCCGGCAGGTGCCCAAGACCTTCCCAGCAAGCGCCTCCATTCCCAGGTCGCGACGAGTTGCCTCCAGGCCATCATGCTTAGCATGTAGAAGGCAAGCGACAGGCTACCTTCCCTGCCGGCGATAGTCAGCCAGTTGTGAGCCATCCACCATGATCCGTAGTCGGCGACCATCTTCGGTACATCGAAAAGCACGATGGCTAGAGCGAAGAAGATGGATAGATATCGCCACGCACTCTTGTGGTAGAGGCGTCCCACGTCAGGAGATCCCTGCCCGGATAGGATGGCCCGGTACACCCGAGCCATAGCTTCGGGCTGCCAGAGGTAAAACGCGCAACTGACGGGGAATACCAGAAGAAGCAGCAGCTGAGCATGCCAATCGTCCAGACTGCCGAGGTATGTTCCGGCACTTCTCTGATAACCGAGGATAGAGGGCCAGACGAAGAGGTACACGAGGCTCCACCCGATGCTCACCAGCGCTAGCGTTACGCTCCCCATTTTCAATCTCGTGATGAGGAACTTGGCCAGGGGATCCCCTTCATAGATCGTGCGGGCCGTAAACCCGCCCGGGCGGGGGCCTTGGCCGTCCCGTCCCGCTAGTACCGATTGCTGCTCAACAACCGACAAACGTGCGCCTCCTTATCTTCGTTTGCGTACTTCCAGTCGTACTTTGGCACTGGGCAAACATCACCAGGCCAGCACTGGTGTCAGACTCTCAGCAGCCTGTGGTCTACCCTCCGAACAGCCATAGACTGACCACCATCACCGCCATGCCTACCAGGACACCGATGATGGAGAGGTGTGCTTCGCCAAAAGAGCTGGTAACCGGGACGAGTTCGTCTAGGGAGATGAAAACCATGATACCAGCCACAGCGGAAAGCATGAAACCAAGCAGTTCATTGTTCAAGAAAGGAAGCAACACAATCGCGGCCACGAGTGCACCGACTGGCTCGGCAACTCCGCCGAGGAAAGACCACGAGAAAGCAGCCCTCCGGCTGCCTGTGGCGGCATACACTGGCGCAGACACAGGCAGACCCTCCCGGAAGTTGTGCACGGCTATGCCCAGAGCCACAAGAAGGGCTGTCTTCAAGACGCCGCTGTTCTCCCTTTCCAGGGGACTTCGTTCGGCCAGGTACTGTTGGGAAATCAAGACGTCCAGCACGAAGATGATCAACATCCCCGCAAAAAACGCCACGTAGGCAGGGGCGAACCCCGCCGTCTCGATGCCGTGGGTGAGCAACTCCATGAATGACAGTAACACCATCACACCGGCGGAAAAACCAGGCTCAAGGCCATGAAGCGAGAACCGGACTTGCTCGCGAGGATTGCGGAGAGGCTGCCGATGGTCGTGGACAAGCCTGCTAGTGTGCTCAGCACGAGGCCGATGGCCACATTACCGGGCATGAGTCCTTTCTCCAGCCAGTTATTCTACCGCGTGAATTAGAGCACAAAACCGCGGCATTATCAAGACCAACATGCTCATGGCTTGCGGACCATGATAGACCCACAGCGCGTGATCACGTGACCTGGAGTCAGATCATCCCACGCAAACTGGACCTTGCATCGCCAAAGCCGCTTCCATATACTATCCTCATAGAGGCTGTCTGGAAATGAATGGTAAGGACGAATATGACGTAATCGTGGTGGGCGCTGGGCACGCCGGCTGCGAAGCTGCCTTGGCCGCGGCGCGGATGGGGTGTCACACGCTGCTCCTCACCCTGAGCCTCAACCACATCGCCGAGATGCCTTGCAATCCCAGCGTTGGTGGGCCAGCCAAAGGCCACCTCACCCGAGAGATTGGGGCGCTGGGAGGGGAGCAGGCGCGGAACATCGACCGCACTTTCATTTCGATCCGCCTATTGAACCAGAGCAAGGGGCCAGCGGTTCGCGCGCTGCGGGCCCAGGCGGACAAACGCCTCTATTCCCTCACGATGAGAAAGACCTTGGAGAGCGAACCCCAGCTGGAGCTCAAAGAGGCCATGGTGGCGAAGCTCCTGGTGAAGGGCAGCAGGGTGAGAGGTGTGGAGGCCACCGAAGGGCGGGAGTATTTCGGGAAAGCGGTGGTCCTAACCACAGGGACCTTTCTAAACGGGCGCCTCACTCGCGGCCCCAGGACATGGCCGGGAGGACGGATTGGGGAAGATCCCGCGGTCGGCCTTTCGCGGTCTCTGATGGAGTTGGGTTTGAGGGTAGAGCGACTGAAGACCGATACCCCTCCCCGTGTGGATGCCCGCACCATAGACTTCAATCAGACTAAGGTGCAGTTGGGCAGCGAAGAGCCGCTGCACTTCAGCTTCTCGTATCCGGAAGCAGGCATCCAGCCTCCGCCCCCCCTTCTGGGTGACCACGAACGCAATACCATCTATCCTCTGCCGTTGCAGACCGAATGGCGTCCCCAGCTGCCTTGCTACCTGGTCTACACCAACCGGGAGACGCACAAGATCATCCTGGACAACCTCCACCGGGCACCTCTGTATGATGGAACGATCGAGGCCGAAGGTCCCCGTTACTGCCCGAGCATAGAGATCAGGGTGCCCTCCTTCCCTGACAAGGAGTCCCACCAACTGTTCCTCGAACCGGAGGGATGGCGCACCAACCAGGTGTATGTGCAGGGAGCCTATACCAGCCTGCCTGAGGACGTGCAGTTGGCCATGCTGCGGACTATTCCCGCATTGCGCGAGGTGGAGGTCATCCGCTTCGGCTATGCGGTCGAGTATGACTACGTGCCCTCCTCCCAGCTCAGCGCTTCCCTGGAGACCAAGCTCATCGAGGGGCTCTTCCACGCAGGTCAGATCAACGGCACCTCCGGGTATGAGGAAGCCGCGGCTCAGGGCATCATGGCCGGCGTCAACGCCGCCCGCAAGGTGCACGGGCAGCCACCAATCGTCCTGCGGCGCGATCAGGCCTACATCGGGGTCCTCATCGACGATCTCATCACCAAGGAGATAAGCGAACCCTACCGCATGATGACATCCCGTGCCGAGTACCGTCTCCTTCTCCGGCAGGACAACGCTGATCTGCGTCTGTCGCCCATTGGGTACGAGGTAGGGCTGCTGGATCGGGTGCGCTACGAAGCGGTGGAGAGAAAGAGCAGGTCCATTGACCAGGAGTTGTCTCGTCTGAGCAAGACCTGGATACGGCCTACGTGCGCAACCAACGAGCTTCTCGCGACCTGGGGTCTGCCGTCCTTGCACGACGGCGTCAATGCGCTTCAGTTCCTGCGTCGCCCCGAAGTGAGCTACGAGATGGTGGAAGCGCTGTGCCCCCATTCCCGGGCGTTGCTGGCCGATGCCGCCTATCAGGTGGTTACAGAGGCCAAGTATGACGGCTATATCGAGAAGCAGCGGCAGCACGTGGAGCGTATGCGGCGGCTAGAGGACCGACGCATCCCAGGGTTCTTTGACTACGATGCCGTTGTGGGGATGCGCAAGGAGGCCCAGGAGAAGCTGAAGTTGTTCCGTCCGGCGACCGTGGGACAGGCATCCCGCATCAGCGGCGTCAACCCTGCTGATCTCTCCATCCTGCTGGTCTACCTGGAGAGGGCGAGGCGAGGCCAGGCCTAGTGTTGCGACTCGCCATCAACAGGCGGAGTCGCGACCATTCCTTGGGACGGGAGCAGAAGTTCAGTTGAAGTTACCAGCAAGAAACGAGGGTGAGGACATACGAGTGCCCTCACCCTCCCGCTGTCTTTCACTCCCTTGCTCCAAGGTCCAAGCGTCAGTGCGACTAGGGGCCAGCCATCTTCTTCGGCTTGTAGATGCGTACCCAGACCAGCAGCCAGATGGCTCCCAGTCCGAAGACAGTGACCAGGAGACTGAATAGCGCACCAAGTACAGGGATGCTTCTCACCAGCACGAAGATGACCAGTCCTATGAGCAAAGGAATCAGGCCCATGGCCTTATCCACCCAACCTGACGCGGTGTTCTTCAAGATCAGCCAGCCTATGAGGTAGCTGAAGGCTACCTTGGTGACATAGATGGCGATGAGGGAGAACCCCACGATCAAGACGCTCTCAAGGACTATCCAGGTGCCGGTGACGGGCCAGATGAGGCCTCCCAACGTTGCCAGGCCGGCGATGATATTGAGCACGATCATCACCATGAACAGCACTGGCACAGCGACGAAGAAGGCCACCAAGACCGCAACACCCCAACCGAGGCTGTGCACCGGCTTCTCCTTCCAGTGCTGAACCACTTCCTTCAGCCACTTCGGTATCAGCCACAGAAGCAGCACCCCGATGATCAGCAACGTGATGAAGGTCCGCACAATCCCCAGGATCCAGCCCGCGATCCAGCCGAGAATAGCGGCCAAGGTTAGTGCGCCAGTGGGAATCTCAGGCACCTCTACCTCTGGCGCCTCCACTTCCTCCGGCACCGGTGTCTGGTAGACGATGGCGCCTCCTACCACCTCATCTGGGATCTCGACCGTGACGGGGCTGGTATACGTCAATTCGCCATCTATGTGCGCCTCCTGCGATATCCGGAGCCCCGGACCGACGATTCGAGCCGGTGCATACGGGTTCCACATAGTCATGAAGAAGCTCACTTGCTCGAACTCCGGATCCGGTTCCTCCACCTCGGCCGTGACATCACCTGTGATGTGGCCAGAGATCTCCAACGCAGCAAGGCCAGCCTGAACGTTTCCGTCGATCTCCCCTCCAAGCAGTGCTTGATATCCGGCAATGAACACATCACTCGCTACTACACTGCCTGGTTCCGCTGTGAAGCCAAAGCCAGCGGCGAAGACATCGTCGCCAACCTGACCGCCTGAACCCAGACGGAGATCACTGCCGGCGATGCGCACGTCATCGGCGACGGTGCCATTGATATACACTGTGCCTCCGGCAGACCAGAAGTCCTCCTCCACGACGCCGTTGACGGTTATCTCACCACCCACCGCGATCAAATCGCCGTGGATGGTAGCATTGACTATTACCTCCCGTCCTGCAACGTACAGATCATCGTTCACATCCTCGTCAATCACTACCACGTCTCCGCCCTCGAACTGAGCAGCAAGAACCGGTGCGGCCACCGGTAGAGAGAGCAAGAGCAACAGCCCGACCGCGATCAACGACCTCTTCAAGTAGCGCCTGTTCATCTGTGATCCTCCTTCTATTCCCTCCTCTTCGCGCCCGGCGAGCATGCCTTGGGAAGCCTGGAGATCGCAATCCCATCGGCCCGACGACCGCCACATCGTGAGGGCGAAGCCGCTACGCTCGGCTGTGACTCCCTGTAAACGAGTATAGCACTCCTTCATGATTTCTGCAAGGGCCGCTGGGGATGGATATAACCTTGTGGCGACGACTCGCCCCCTCGCGGTGTCGGCTGATGGTGGAGGCGCCGCGCTCGGTTTGGCCACCGTTTGGCGCAGAGGTCGACCCGGGCACCCAAGTACCCTCGCCCTGGTGAACGCACTCAATGAGAATACGAACGACAGATAGATCGTCAGGGATTGGCGACTTCCTCCGTCCCCAGCGTGAAGGTCTGCTCCCAGGCACCCGACGGGGACCAGAAGGGTATGATCTCGCTCTGCCCCGTGGTCCTTATGGCCTGTAGGGTGAGCGTCAGGGCGTGGTCCCCGGGCCCGATGTGTTGGGGGATGCGAATACTGCGCACTTCACGCACGAGTTCCTCGCTCTCCCACAGGATGCTGGGGTAGGCCGAACTGACATAGCCACCCCGCTCACTGGCTACAACTTGGCCGTGCACGTCTCTTAGCTCCACTGTGCTGTCTAGCATGGGCAGAGGAGCATCCCAAGCTCTCCACAAGAGTTCGAGGCGGATCTCTTCACCGGCTTGAGTGCGGTGTGGCTCCCACCAATACCCCACCAGTTGCAGCAAGTTGCCGAAGTTGGCCCAGGGCTCGTGATCCATCTGCGGGGGCCGCTGCGGCACGAGAGGCTTGGCTACCACGATGCTGCCTATGGTCACATCCCTACCCACCAACGAAAGCGCCTGGCCCGTCGCGCTGTCATAGTGTGGTTCCACCACCAAATCGTAGCGCAGCGGTGGTGTGCCTCCCAGAACCCACAGGTCAACGCTTTGTGAGACAATCTGCCCCACTGGCCACTGTGATGCTGGGGGCGACTGCGAGGCCCAGTGCCATGCGAAATCCGGCCCGTCCCTCGCCCTCAGCCGCAAGACGACCTCGTAGTTGTACTCAGGAGTTCTGTCCGCCCGCCAATACAAGGCTAGAGGCAGGCGATCCCCGGCTCGCACACCCTCCGGCCCTTCGTAACCTACCAGCCGAAGTCCTTCCGCGAAAGCGATGTCCAGCGGGTGGTAGATCATCTCAGCCTCATATTCTGGGCCTGGCGCAGTAAGGTAGGACTGAACGCGCATGTAGCTCTCGCCAGCGAACTGCAGGTCCCCTACCATCCGCCCATGCTCCTCCAACCAGGCGCGGATGAACCCGTCGGGATCGGTCACGGTATCGTAGATACGATATACCCAGACGCGAGGATGACCGGCGAAGACCCGTTCCAAAGCCTGGGCTGTCTCCTCCTCAGTGGTGCTGTAGAAATCGGACGCGGGATCTCCCCAGCCCAAACTTGGATCGCCGCCGATGACGCCCGTCTGCAAGATGACCACGCCATCCTCCTGCTGATAACCAGCCTCGTAGTCCGGCAAGCGTCCTCGCCAGGCGATCTCGCCCTGGTAGTAGTAGAGGAAAGGCGGATAGGCGTAACCTGCGTTGATGAGGACAGCATCCCCGGGCGCGATCCTCTCCTGCAAGTAGCTCACCGCTCCCCTATGGTCGTCGGCCGCGTACTCGGACGCGAAATGGAAGTTGTAGATCGAATAGCCCGAGGCGACGACCCCCACGACGAGGCCAACAGCCATGGTCGGCCTTGAAATGTTGCTGAGCCTCACGAAGCCCAGCGCTAGCAGCAGATAGAAGGGTGGCGAATACGTGAACATGTACCGGACGTGGAAGAGAGGCGTTCTCATGGAGAGAACGTATGTCACCAGCAGAGGCACGAAAGTATAGCCACAGAAAAGGACCGTCCGCGCCCTACTTTGGTCGCCTGCAGGTGGTCTCAGGAAACCCAGTAGGTAGATCGCAAAGAGGAACGAGAGGAGAGGCCAGATCAGCGCGCTCTCTGGGTCCACAGACTGTCCCAGCGAGAGGGCCGCCCAAGAGTCGAGCAGCATAGTTCCCAGGCCGGTGAACTCACGCCAAGGAGGTACTGGAGGAGCTACGGTCTGTCGTAACGCTATGGGCAGCCAGGGGAGATATAGCAGCAACACGGCACCCTGGGCCAGGAGCCAGTGGGCCAAAGGCAGGGGCGCCCCTTTCCTGCCAAGTCTGTGGAACAGCCACCAGCCGAAGACGAAGAGGTTCTCGAAGAAGAGTAGGAACGCGAAATAGTACAGGGTATACAGGCCCGCAACTGCCGAGAGGACGTAGCCGAGCCAGTACCACCGACTTTCCCCATTCCCTTCTTGGGCCGTGGTACCAGCGAGCCGCATGAGGCAATATAGGGAAATAAGGCCCAGAAGGGCTCCCAGGCTGTACATGCGTATCTCCTGGGAATACCACAGATTGAAGGGTGAAATCGCAACCAAGAACGCAGTCAAGAGGCCTATGCGGCTATCATATAGTCCGTCTGCCAAACGATAGGACAGAGCCACGAGTAGGACACCGAAGATCAGTGACAGGAAAGCAGCAGAGAACTCGCTTTGACCAGCGGCGCGAATCCAGAAATGCAGGAGATAGTAGTAGAGCGGCGGATGGATGTCGCCAGCGGTGTGCAGGGTGAGGCTTCTCAGATCCTTCATCGCCAGGTGGAGGCCTACACCTTCGTCATACCAGATGCTCTGGTATCCCAGGCGATACAGCCGCACGGCAAAGGCGGAGAGGATGATCAGTATCAACAGCGCCCCCACTCCCCTGGGGGAGCTCCACCACCTGAGCCTGTGTCTCAATGTGCCCCGTCCGCTTTTTTGCGCTCTGCCCATCAACGCCCGCCGGTCTTCGCTATCTGCCAGCGCCGACATGTCAACACACCTGGGATTATAGCAGAGGGTGTGCAAAAAGGCTGTCAGAGCCATATAGGACGTCATTCCATCATCACCCGCCGATAAGCGCATCCTGAGTAGGCCGCAAGCCGTATCGAAGAGGCATCCAGCCGCGGATCTCATCTCATGTCCTCACAGCCTCATACCAGCAACTTTCTCATGGCATGCCACCTGTGGTATAATGGTTGGTCAAGGGACAGCTTACCGGCGAGTGGGCCTGTGAACACATGAGGGAGTCGTTCGTCATCGCTTCGGTAGTGGCCGCCGCTCTGACGGCACTGCTGGCCTGGTTGTACAGGGGCCTCCTCACGAGCCTGGCTGTCAGGTTGCTCGCTGCCTCACTCCCCAATGCCGCGAAGCGTCGTGGTCTTGAGATCAACTTCCGCAGCCATCAGGGGGGATGGATCAGGCTCGCGCTGCGGGCCGACCTGGGCAAGGCGCTCTCCGAGGTCCTGGGCCGCCCCGTGGAAGCAGCGGCGTGCTCGCGCTTCGGAGGCTTCAACCTCAACCACATCTACTCCGACTTCATGAATCCGGATTCCCCATACTACCAGTCGTGGCTGGGGGCCTATGTGGTCTTCGACCACGAAGATCGACGAGCATTCGGCTTTGACGAGCAAGAAGGCTTGATCCCTCGGGACGCTTTGGCCGTACTGGAGGCCGATCAGAGGTTGGTCTATCGCAGCGCCGGCTGCCCTCATAGGTTTCCTGATGGCAACGTCGTCAGGCTGAGAGGAGAGTTAGCGACAGATCGAATGGAAGTCGACGGGCTGTACTGGTGGAGGATCACGGGGCGGGCGGACACCTGGTCAGCATATCACCGTGGGACAGCCCCACGGGCCAACCGCCTGCGAAGCAGGGTATACGGTGTTGTTCCCTCCTCAGCAAGGCATGGGGTAGATGACTTCCATCCGCTTTGCTATAAAGGCGAATTCTGGATGCGGTACTTCCCCGAATACGAAGCTACTTGTGCCAGGTTCTACATCTATCCCTACTTCACTGATCTCCATGGAAGTGAGATGACCAAGGGGGAGCACATCGTCGGCGAATGTCGGGAATTGCTAGCGACCATCACCTTCAGTAGGCGGTGACTCACATGGGCTCACGCAAGGGTCTGATACAGGTCTTCACAGGCGACGGCAAGGGCAAGACGACAGCGGCCTTGGGCCAGGCTATGCGCGCGGCGGGGCACGGGTTCAAGGTCTACATCGTCCAATTTATGAAAGGTTGGCCTTACTACGGAGAGTTGAAAACGGTGGGCCAGCACCCAAACATCACCATCAAGCAGTTCGGTCGCCCCAACTTCGTCGACCGCGACAATCCTGACTCCGTGGACATTCAGATGGCCAGGGAAGCATTGGACCACAGCCGCGAGGTGGTGATGAGTGGTGAATACGACCTGGTCATTCTGGACGAGGTGAACGTGGCCTTGGAGTGGAAGTTGATCGAACTGCAAGATCTTCTCTCCCTTATGGAGGAGAAGCCAGAGCACGTAGAACTGATATTGACTGGGCGGTACGCTCATCCCGAAGTGATCGCCAAAGCTGATCAGGTCACGGAGATGCGAGAGATAAAGCACCCCTACCACAAGGGTGTCGTCGGCCGCCGAGGAATAGACTACTGACGGGAGAGGCAGATGTTTGACAAGGAGAAGCTTGACAGCATCCGCGATAGCTATGAACGCTGGGAGGAAACCACTCTGCAACGGCGTCTCGCCCACCATCCCGAGCGCAGAGAGAAGTTCATTACGGCGTCGGGGAAGGAAATGAAGCGACTTTACACGCCCCTGGATATCGCAGACCTGGATTATGAGGGCGACCTCGGCATGCCGGGCGAATACCCCTTCACGAGAGGTATCCACCCCACGATGTACAGGGGTCGCCCCTGGACGATGCGCATGTTCGCAGGCTACGGCACAGCAGAGGAGACCAACGCCCGCTTCAAGTACCTTCTGGACCATGGCGAGACAGGCCTCTCCGTGGCCTTCGACTATCCCACGCTCTACGGCTACGACACTGACGCCCCCGAAGCCATTGGTGAGTTCGGCAAGTGCGGTGTGGCCGTTTCCTCGGTCAGAGACATGGAGATTCTCTTCGACGGCATCCCCCTCGACAAGGTCACTACCTCCATGACCATCAACGGGCCCGCGGCTATTATCTGGGCCATGTATATCTGCGCGGCGGAGAAGCAGGGTGTGCCGCAAGAGAGGCTGGGCGGCACCATACAGAACGACATTCTCAAAGAGTACATCGCCCAGAAGTCGTATATCTTTCCACCTCGACCCTCCATGCGTCTCATCGTGGACACCTTCGAGTACGGCTCGAGGCACGTCTCTCGCTGGAACACCATTTCTATCAGCGGCTACCACATCCGGGAGGCTGGGTCCACGGCTGTTCAAGAACTGGCCTACACGCTGGCCGACGGTCTGGCATACGTGGAGGCCGCCACTGAGCGCGGACTGGATGTGGATGAATTCGCCCCTCGCCTCTCCTTCTTCTTCAACGCCCACAGTGACTTTTTCGAGGAGATTGCCAAGTACCGAGCTGCGCGCCGCATCTGGGCGCGGGAGATGCGCGAACGGTTCACGTCAGAGAATCCCCGTTCCTTATGGCTCCGCTTCCACACGCAGACAGCGGGGGTGAGTCTCACCGCCCAGCAGCCGGAGAACAACGTGGCCCGGGTGGCAATCCAGGCTCTGGCTGCGGTCCTGGGAGGCACCCAGTCCCTGCACACCAACTCCATGGATGAGGCTCTTGCCCTCCCCAGCGCATTGGCAGCGCGCGTGGCGTTGCGGACACAACAGATCATCGATCACGAGAGCGGCGTGTCCAATTCCATCGACCCGCTAGGGGGCAGTTTCGTGGTAGAGAGCCTCACCAACCGCATGGAGGAAGAGACTTACGACATCTTTGCCAAAATCGAGGAGTTCGGTGGGGTCATACCGGCTATTGAAGCAGGCTACTTCCAGACGGAGATCGCCCAGAGCGCATATCGATATCAACGGGAGATCGACACAGGTGAGCGTACTATCGTGGGAGTGAACGCCTATCGCCTGGATGAACCTCTGGCCATACCGCTGCTCAGGATGGACCCGGAAGGATACGAGCGACAGGTGGACCGCCTCAATAAGCTGAGAGAGGAGCGGGACAACGAGGAGCTCAAGAAGCGGTTGGAGGATCTCCGGCACGCCGCCGGCGGCAACGAGAACGTGATGCCCTACATCCTCGACGCCGTCAGAGCCGACGGGACCTTGGGCGAGATTTGCGGGGTCCTGCGAGAGGTCTTCGGCGAGTATCAGGAGCCGGTCATCATCTGAGGACCGACTTGGCTCACCACCCAGTGGGTCCGGCTATGTACAGCCATGCGCGCTGCACCGCACTGATCTGCCGCGTGGCACGAGTAGGGCGATTGCCTTCGCTGACCCTGACTCTACTTGGGCCCTTGACACACCGTGCCGTTCTCATCGGACAGGAATGCCGATAGAATGGACGGTCCGGCCTAGACTTCGCCCTCCTCGGTGGAGACGAGCAGTTGACGCCACGAGCAGCCCACACCAGGAGACTCGCGCGGAGATTCATTCCCGCGCTAACTTGACAGAGCCCCTCAGGGACTCCAATTGGCTAGCCACGGCGACATGCGAGAACCACCGCGAAGCCATGAGAAGCGTTTTGCCCGAAGGTTCTCAGAAGGCACTCGGAATGACGCGCCTCGACGTGGTACTTGCTCCCGCGCGGGGGGCCACTTGTTCCGTTTCGGAATCGTCAAGCGAGCAAGGAAGCATGGCGCGCTTCCTGGTGCGCCAGGCTCAAGGTCACCACTAGGAACTGGCGAACCGCCCTAAGGCCCGTTCGAAGACATGCTTCCAGCACGCTTCCCTTTTACGCGTAGCGTCGGATCTCCAACAATATGTACTGGCATGGCGTATTCTCACACCCTTACACCGAAGGATTTGCCAAGGACCAGAAGTTAGATTATCATGGTCACTATTCCCAGACCGAAGTCCAGACAAGCCGAGCCATGGACGGCCTGGGCCTATTGCAGGCCCGCGGGAGCACCGCGAACCCGGCCTTCACCTAAATCACCATCAGTTGTCAGGGATCAACAACCACCGCTGCAGAGATCTATGATAAGGAGCTGACAAGATGAACACTAAGAAGTTTACAGTCCTGCATTCCAACGA
>CAZBJW010000041.1:0-6929 GCA_964492135.1 uncultured Anaerolineales bacterium | reverse complement strand
CCCGGAGATTTCCTCGCTGAGGTGGGTGGTGCCGAAGGTAACCTCATCGGGGGGCTGGCGCTACTCTCGGGCTATGTAAACAAGGTTCGAGGAGAAGAGGAGAACGTCCTGTATGTCATCTCAGGCGACATGGTTCAGGGATCCTTGATCGACTCAGAGTTTAAAGGTATTTCGACCATAGAGATCATGAACTACATTGCGCCCGACGTCGTCACACTAGGCAACCATGAGATCGACTACGGCTTGCCTCACTTGCTGTTCCTGGAGAAGATGGCCAATTTCCCCATCGTTAACGCCAATATGTACATCGCCAAGTATGGTAGGCGCTTGATGCAACCATACCTCGTGATCAACGTAGCCGGGTTTGACATCATGTTCATCGGCATCCTCACGGAAGCCGTTCTCCAGTCCTTGAAGATGGACCGACTGATTGGCACCTTCATCTCTCTGGAAGAGGCAAGCCATGAGGTCGGCAAGATTTGCAATGCCTACAAAGACGAAGACATCGACCTGACGGTTCTTCTCACACACATCGGTTTCGACTCGGACCAGGAACTCGCAGGGATGCTCGACCCCAACTGGGGCGTGGACATGATCATCGGCGGCCATTCGCACACCATCTTGGAGCGACCCGCCGTCGTCAACGACATCCTCATTGTGCAGGCCGGCACCGGGACGGACCAGATTGGGCGATTCGACATCGTGGTGGACGACGACACCAACAGCATCGTGGAATGGGAGTGGCAGCTCCTACCCGTAGACCAGTCTCTCGCGGAGCCCGACGAGGAACTCCAGAAGTTCATTGACTCATTCAAGCAGGAGGTGGACAGGAAGTACAATGCGATCATGTGCCGGTTGGCGCAGAGGTTGACGCACCCCAAGCGAGAGGAGGAGACGTCGCTGGGCAACCTGTTCGCGGACATCTTTGCGGAGCGCGCCCAAGCTGATGTTATGTTTGTGGGGAGTGGTTCCATCCGTGGTACCGAGCTGGGGCCTCTTGTTACCTTGGGAGACTACACCGCCATCTTCCCCTTCGATGACGCGTTGTACAGGTTCACCATCACGGGAGCACAACTCAAACAGATCTTCAAGCACATCTTACGTCCGGAAAACAGAAATAGAGAGGGAGAATGTTACCAGGTCAGTAAGGGTGTCAAGGCCGTCTATGTAGATGCCACGAGAGATTTGGAATCACTGACGATTAATGGCCAATCCGTCACAGATGCCGAGCAGTACACCATCGGCCTGCAGGGGTATCACTACGAGAACGCAGCTGCGAACATTGGACTGTCGTCTGAGGAGTTGACGACGCTGGAGCCGTCGCGCGTCGTTACGACATCAGTGCTCGACGTGCTGGAAGAGTACCTGAGGTCCCACCAGAACCTCAGCAGCAAAGTCGAGGGGCGGCTGACCTTCAAGACTGCCCCATGAGCTCGGGCCACGGAATCGTCCTCAGCAGGATACGCCTTGCCACGCATGCCGCTGACGGCGTCTGTCGCCGGCTCTCCGACTGACTCGCACGAAGCAGCGCGCGATCAGATCCATTTCGAAGCCAAGAGGAACAGTGAGAGGAGGTACTACAATGAAGGAGCCATCGTTCCTCGACCGTCTGCGTTATGCCTTTGACAACCTGATGTCGAAAGGCACCATGGCCATGATTGGCTGGCTGGCTCTGGTCACCCTGTTGGTGACTTTGGCAGTGTCCGCCATCGTGTGGGTCGCTAGGATTGCGTCCGAAGCCAGCTTTGGCGACCAATTCTGGGCCTACTTGACGCTGGCTCTGGACACGGATGCCTGGACGGACCAAGGTTGGCCGTTTCGTCTGGCTGCCATCACCATCGCCTTTCTCGGTGTCTTCGTGACCAGCATCTTGGTTGGCTTGCTGGCCACAGGAATAGCGAACAAGCTCGAGGATTTGCGGAAAGGGCGATCGAACGTCGTGGAAAGAGGCCATACGGTCATTCTGGGCTGGTCGGAGCAGGTCTTTCCCATAGTCTCGGAACTGCTCGTTGCCAACGAGAACCAGCCCAAGTCCTGCATCGTCATCCTGGGCAACATGGGCAAGGTGGACATGGAAGATGAGATCAGGGACAAGGTTGGCGACACTGGCCACACGCGGATCGTCTGCCGGCGCGGCAACCCCATGGAGATGGCTGACCTTGGCATCGTCAGTCCCCAGACCGCCAAATCCATCATCATCCTTTCGCCTGACGGCCCTGACCCGGACTCGAGCGTGATCAAGACCATGCTCGCGATCACCAAGAACCCTGACCGCCGACCCCAACCCTACCACATCGTGGCCGAGATTCACGATCCCAAGAATCTGGAAGTGGCGCGCATCGTCGGCAAAGACGAGGTGGAGCTGGTACCGACGGGTGCCCTGATCTCCCGAATTACTGCTCAAACCTGCTCCCAGTCCGGCCTGTCCATCGTGTATACGGAATTGCTGGATTTTGCCGGCGACGAGATCTACTTTAAGGGCGAACCGGACCTCATCGGCAAAACCTTTGGGGAAGCCTTGCTCGCCTACGAGGACTCGGCGGTGATCGGACTGTGCCTCCAAGAAGGTCTGCCCAAGCTCAACCCACCGATGAGCACGCCAATCCGCGACGGAGATCAGATCATCGCGATTTCCGAGGACGATGACACAATTGTGTTGTCAGGGCGACAGGATCTGGAGATCAACGAAGAGGCTATCCGGATTGCACAGTCCACCGAACTGAAGCCGGAGCACACACTGATCCTGGGCTGGAATTGGCGTGCGCCCTCTGTGATCAATGAACTGGATCATTACGTTGCGCCTGGTTCCACCGCCACCGTGGTGGCAGATTTCGCTGACGGTGAAGCTCAGGTCCGCCAACATTCCTCGCAGATCAAGAACCAGACCGTCACCTTTCAACGGCGTGACACCACCGACCGACGCACCCTGGACGAGTTGGTATCCGCAACGTGTGACCACGTGATCCTGCTATCGTATTCCGACGCGCTCGACGTCCAGCAAGCCGACGCGCGGACACTCATAACCCTGTTGCACTTACGGGACATCGCCGATCACACGGGCTACTCCTGTTCTATCGTCAGCGAGATGCTGGACATTCGCAACAGAGACCTGGCCGAGGTCGCGCGAGCCGACGACTTCGTGGTGAGTGACAGGCTGATCAGCCTGGTCGTGTCACAGATCTCGGAGAATAAGGGGCTTGGCGCTGTGTTCGCTGATCTCTTCGACCCGGAAGGATCGGAGATCTACCTCAAACCGGCCACCAACTACGTTGAACCGGGGAAGCCAGTCAACTTCTACACAGTGGTGGAAGCTGCCAAGCGCCAAGGCGAAACAGCGCTTGGCTACAGAGTTCTGGCTCAGGCCAACGACGCATCAAGGACCTATGGGGTGGTCGTGAATCCGGACAAATCGGTCCCCCTAACTTTCGCTGAACAGGACCGGATAATCGTTCTGGCTGAAGAGCGACGGGTCAGCGAAGGCCTCTGACCTAGTACCCGCTAATATGTGGAAGGCTGACCAACCGTTGTTGGGGACGGAAAGGAGCAGCCCCTCTCGGCTGCGATGGCTGCTCCGCGGCGGGCGCGCTCGACCCGCTTAAGAACCCTCCCAGGCGCCCATGCCAAGAATAGGCATACCGCGCGGGCGCTTACTCTGGCCGCGCCGCATCAGGCCCACCCTCGCCGGTTCTGCGGCTTGACCCTCCAGCACTGCTCAACCCTCCTCACTCAGGAAATCGAGCACCAGCTGGTTGAACTCTTGAGGTCGCTCCAATTGGGGCGTATGGCCGCAGCCATCCATGATGCGCAGCTCCGAGTTCGGTATCAGTGTGTGGGCCGCGTAGGCGTGGGAGACGGGCACGATGGGATCGTCACTGCCCCAGATGATCAAGGTTGGCGCTGTCACCCCAGCCAGCCCCTCGTGAAGATCACGGAAAAGCTCCTCTCGTTGCCCACCCAGATCGACGCCCATGCGGACCAATCTCAACGAGTTTTCCTTCACGCCGGGCATCCTCAACGCAGCTGCGGCGCCAGCAAACCATTCCCCATCAATGGCACCGAAATGATAGAGAGGTTCCTTCTTGAGGGCCGGAAAGGCCCTTTGATAGAGGGTGAACAAGATGCCGCCGAGGACAGGCACGGACCACAGACGCAGGAAGAGTTGGAGTTCCCTGCCGAAGGCAGCGCTGTCCACCAAGATCATCTTGTTCAGTCGGCCAGGGAACTGGGCCGAGAACTGGCTGCAGATGACACCGCCCAGCGAATTCCCAACCAAGGTGGCCCGTTCTATCTCTAGTGCATCCATGAAGTCTGCCAGGAAGGAAGCCCCGTGGGACAAGGTGAATTCGCCAAGGTCCTTGTCAGAACGGCCGAATCCCAGCAGGTCGAGGGCGCACACACGATACTGGTCAGAAAGCGGGCCGACGGTATATTGCCAGAACTCAGCCGAGCAAGCGAGGCCATGGACAAGAATGACAGCTGCTCCTTCGCCCTCGAGCCAGTAACGGATATTCTTGCCGCTGACTTTCACATAACGATCTTCATACCTGGGCAGGGTCATCAGTCCTCGCGCCACCGGACAATGGATTGAACTCGTCCATCGTGACAGGTCTCACTACCTGTGACGATGGTGCCCCTCTTGAGGCCGATGTCCGTCAGATCAGCATCCTGTTGAACTCGGCCAGTAGCTCCCTCGGCCTGCCCGGCTTCTCTCGCTCCAAGCCGTCGATTACGGCCCTGACCGCCTCTCTTTTCGACGGGACGAAGAACTCTCCGAAGGAACGGTAGTTGGGTTCGTATCCGAAATGCCTGAGCAGAGTGCCCAGCCTGAAATTCAACTGTTCGGCCTCCGAGAGACCCAAATACTGTTCGATGATGGAAAGCATGCCTTCCTTGTCCTCGGGTAGCTGGCCGCGCACGTCCATCAAGACGTTGGTGGAGTGATCGCTGGCAAAATAGCTGGTCACCTCCAGATTCTCGATCAAGAGCTGCTCCTCTCTGACCACCTCCGCATCGCTTGAAGGCTCGAACTCGCCACTCACCAGCTTGTCGTAGAGAGGCATTCCTTCCTTGATGGTCAAGGCCCTCACCCTGATGTAGTCAGGGTTCACTTGGTTGAGGACTCGGCCGGTGTGTAGTGCGTGGTTCCTCCACGTTTCCTTCCCCTCCAGCCTCAGCCTGCCTCCCAGCCCGAGGACCACATACAGACAGAGAGAGATGCCGGACTCCACCACCTTCTTGCCGCCCTCGATGACCAAACCGGAGGTCACACCCTTCTGCATGTACTTCAGCAGAGGGTCGTACCCCGACTCCAAGCCGATGTGCAGTCTGGAGAGACCAGCCTCATGGAGCTGCCTGAGTTCCGCCACCGTCTTGCGCGCCACGGTTCTGGCCCTGGCGTAGCTGGTGATCCGGCGCACGCTGGGGAACTTTTCCTTCAGATGCGCGATGACCTCCACAAGATCGTCCGTCTTCATCACCAGGCTATTGGCGTCCTGGATGAAGGCCGTCTGGAAGACATCGCCCTGAAATGCAGCGGCCTTATCCATGTCCCCTAGGATGTCCTCAAGGGGCCTTCGCTCGAACTTCAGCCCCTTGTAGGTGGGGCAGAACTCGCACTTATTCCAGGGGCAGTTCCTCGTGGCCCTGATCAGCAAGCTGGCCGCCTCGCTGGGCGGCCGTATGGGACCAACTTCGTAGGGCAACCCGCCAAACATCATCGCTGGACCATCATCTCCCTTTCGTTCGCCTATACAATTATACCATGTAACCATACGCTGCGCGTACATACTCTGGAAGGCGGTCACGGTTTCAACGGGTCATCAGCCGTCGTGCGCACACCCTTGCGCCGGACGAGAGAGCGCCTAGCTCGAGGTGCCATCGCCCCGGGCACCTCACAAGAGAAAGGACCATCGTCACTTGCGCGAAGGTCCTTCATGTGCCCCATTACGTTGCGTCTCAACCCATGCCCGCAGCACTGAGGGAACCTGCAACATCCAAGAGCAAGAGCGAACGACCTAGTGACTGCGGCCCGCAATCGAGGGCCGAGTGGTCACGTCGTCTCTAGCCATTTAAGGCGGGCTCAATCGCCCCTCTCCTCGAAGTATGCGCGCAAAGCCTCTTCCCAAGGACGCAGTGTGATGCCCAGTTGGGTAGCGGCGCAGAAGTTGCGCAGCGCAGCATTGGCGGGGACCCTGGTCGCGCGCTCATAGGTCTCAGCAGGGTGTAAGGGAAACCGGCTGTTGCCCGCCAGTTCTAGGATCCTCTGGGCGAACTCGTACCGTGAGCAGCTTCCCTCATTGACCAGGTGATAGATGCCATAAAGCGGGTACTCAATCAGACGGGCGATAGCCTCTGCCAGATCGGGGGCGTAAGTGGGCGAGCCTATCTCATTGGTCACCACCGAGAGCTCCTCGCGCTCCTCGGCCAACTCCAGTATCTTGGTGACGAAGTTGTTGCCGCCTCGACCATATAGCCACGCGGTGCGCACGACGTAGAAGCGGGTCAGCAAGTCGCGCACAAATAACTCCCCAGCCAGCTTGGACCTGCCGTAGACGCTTATGGGGTTGGGCTCGTCGAACTCCACATACGGCTCTCCCTTGGTGCCATCGAAGACGTAGTCTGTGCTCACGTAGAGCAAAGGGGTGTCGCGACGTTGACAGGCTAGAGCCACATTTTGGGTTCCCAAGGCATTTACCTTGTAGGCGGCGTCCGGGTTCAGCTCACACCCATCCACGTCAGTCATGGCCGCAGCATGGATTACCAGGTCCGGCTGGAAGTCCTCGATCGTGCCAACGATGTTCAGTTCCGTCACGTCATATTCGGGGAGGTCGATCAGCAAGGGGTCCTGCGCCTTCAAGGCCTCTTGCAGGCTTCTACCCAATTGTCCCAGAGCCCCGGTGATGACTAGGCGCATCTTGCTTCCTCCACAC
>CAZBJW010000040.1:0-23339 GCA_964492135.1 uncultured Anaerolineales bacterium | reverse complement strand
CCTCAGGAGGGTTCTCATCGAGATCGGCGCTTCGTTCGTGAACCACTTCCTAGGTATCTTCATCGGAGTCACCATTGCACTGATTCTATTTGGCTACTTCAGCGTGGGGGTGATCGTGTATCTGATCCCCGTGGCCTTGGCCGGCCCGGTATTCCACTCGGTCGAATATGCCCGGATGTTCTATCGCGAGTTGAGGGAGACCGAGCTTCAAGAAGAGAGGCTGAAGGCGCTTGCGGCCCAGGCCGAACTCAAGGTCTTGAAGGCACAGATAAACCCGCACTTCCTTTTCAACACCCTCAACACCATCGCCCACCTGATTCGTACAGACCCTGCAAAGGCTGAGAGCATGGTGGAGAAGCTGGCCGAGGTATTCCGCTATGCTCTCTTCGCTTTGGACAAGGATGCTGTGCCCCTGGAGGAAGAACTGGAGTTCATACGGAACTACCTCGACCTTGAGGAAGAACGGTTCGGCGACAAGCTACAGGTCGTGCTCGCCATCGCAGCTGAGACAGGGTCGATCACGGTACCGCCCTTGATTCTCCAGCCTCTGGTGGAGAACGTCCTGAAGCACGGTCAAGGGCCGAAAGGCGAAGTTGAGCTAGGGGTAGCCGCGTCCCTCGGGGACGAGTCTGTGGAGATAGCGATCACAGATCAAGGGCCTGGTATGGTGGACCATGGCAGGAAGCCATACGCAGAAGGATTAGGGCTGCGTAACGTCCGAGAGCGCTTGAAGAAGACCTACGGCGGGGGACACGTACTGCAAATCGGTCCCAACGTCCCGCGTGGCACAAAGGTGACGGTGAGAATACCGAAGGAGCGGTCATGAAGCTTAGAACCTTGATTGTCGATGATGAGACACCAGCCAGAGAACGCCTTCGCGACCTGCTGGAGTCAAACGCATCGGTGGAACTGATCGGCGAGGCCAAAGACGGCGCAGAGGCCATCGAGATCATCGAGGCGAAGTCGCCCGACCTGGTGCTCCTCGACATCCAGATGCCGGTCCTGGACGGCTTTGAGGTGATCGAAGCCCTCCAGGATCCGCCAGCTGTCATCTTCGTCACCGCCTATGACGAATACGCAATCCGAGCTTTCGAAGTGAACGCTCTGGACTATCTCCTGAAGCCCTTCAGCCAGGAAAGGTTGTGGAAAGCCGTCGTGCGCGCTCAAGAGGCACTGAGCACAGGACAAGCCTTCACCAACAAGATCGGTCCTCTCCTCCAGAGCCTGCGTGAGGAGAGGAGATACCTGGAACGCATCGCCCTGCGCAAGGCTGAGCGCATCCTGGTGCTTGACGTGGAGGAAATCGATTGGCTAGAGGCCCGCCATGGACGGGTGGTGGCACACGTGCGCGAGGAGCAGCACGTTCTCGCCCGAACCTTGGCGGACCTCGAGGCCAGACTGGACCCCACCCGATTCTTCCGGGCTCACCGCTCGGTCATTGTCAACCTGGACCAAGTGGGCGAGATCATCCCTTGGTTTGCCGGGAGCCATAAGCTCAACCTGAAAACTGGCGCTGAGGTCGATCTCAGTCGCTCTCGGGCGAAGGCGTTGCGGGAGATCCTAGGGTGGTAGGATGCAACAACAAGGGTCAGGGAGAGGGAACAGAATGATGGCTGCGATTGAAGTGGAACGACTCCTCAAGGTCTACGGTACGGTGAGAGCAGTAGATGACATCAGCTTCATGGTAGAAAAGGGGGAGATATTTGGCTTCCTGGGTCCCAATGGCGCGGGCAAGACGACCACCATTGAGATCCTGGAGGGATATCGCAAGCCCGATCATGGGCGAGTGCTTGTCCTGGGCCTCGACCCGGTCCAGGAACGGTATGAGGTGAAGGAGCGTGTGGGTATCGTGCTTCAGGAGACCTCGCTCTACCCTGAACTGAGGGTAGGTGAGATCGTCAAGCTTTTCGCTGGCTATTACCAACACACAGCAGACACGGAGCTGCTCTCGGACATGATGGGCCTCAAAGAGAAGGGCAAGGCCTCTGTGAGGGAACTGTCTGGCGGGCAGAGACAAAGGCTGGCTCTGATCCTGGGCTTCCTCAACGACCCAGAACTCCTGTTCCTCGATGAGCCGACGGCGGGGCTCGATCCGCAATCCCGCCAGCTCGTCTGGGAATGGATTGGGGGAAGCCGCGAGAAGGGGAAAACAGTCTTCATCACCACACATTACATCGAAGAGGCAGAGGAACTATGTGACAGAGTGGCCATCATCGATCACGGCAAGATCATCGCCTTGGACACTCCAAGGCGGCTGATGGCAGACCTGGGTACCGATCACAGGATCGAGTTCATGGCCGATGGCGCTCTCGATCTGGCTAAGCTCCAGACTTTGCCTGGCGTGTGGGCGGCCACGAACGGGAATGGCGACGAGTACACCCTGCACGTACAGGATCCCCAACCGGCGCTCAAGCGATTGATGGCCCTGGCCGCAAAGGACGGCTTCTATCCGAAGGACCTCAGAGTGCGAGGGCCCAGTCTGGAGGACGTGTTCATCAAACTCACAGGCAGGAGGATCAGGGAGTGAGAGTACTGTATGGAGAGGTCTTGACCAGCCTCAGGCTCTATTTCCGCAACCACCATGCCCTCGTCCCCACCACCGGCTTGCCACTCCTGTTCATGGCGCTGTTCGGCTACATGTATCGGGGAGAGACCATAGGCGACATACCGGCCGTGGCCTACGTTTTGGCCAGCGTCGTGGGCATGTCAGTGGGAGGTACCGCCTTTCTCAACCTGTCGATAACCCTGGTGGACGAACGAGACAAGGGCATTCTGAAGCGGCTGCGGGGCACCCCCCTGCGAGAGTGGCAACTACTGGCAGGCAAGGTGCTGGCCGCAGGTGCCGTCATCCTTATGCAGGTGCTGATCCTCTTCGCCATGGCCCTGGCGTTTTTCGGGCTGCGAATGAAGGGAGCACCCCTGCCCACGTTGACTGTGTTGACAGCAGGCACCTTCACCTTCCTGGCCATGGGCTTCTGCCTGGCAGGCTTGATGAAGAATGCCAGGGCGGCTGAGGCCTGGGCGCTGGCCCTTTTCCTCCCGATGCTGTTCATCGGGGGAGGCTTCTTTCCCACAGAATCCTTACCCCAGGTGGTGCAGCAGCTGGCCCGGGCTCTACCTCTTACCCATCTCCACCAAATGCTGGTGCCTGTCATGGTCGAGGGCCAGAGTATCCTCACCTGCGGAGATCATCTGTTGGTCCTGTTCCTGTGGGCAGGCACCTGTTTCGGCATCGCCTTGAGGACATTTCGATGGAAGTGAATATGGAAAACACGGCGCAAGACAGTTGGTTCAAAAAGCGAATGATGAGGCTGACCTGCTTCGAGAGATGGGCGATGGACCAGCCACACCGAATCCAGAAGTCGGAGCAGGAGGCATTGGCGCTATTCGACCACATCAAGCTTCCGGCCCATCCGAGGTGCCTGGAGATCGGCTGTGGCCACGGCATAGCTACGAAGCTGCTCGTCGAGAGATACGGAGCGAAGGTGGTGGCCACCGACCTGGATCCAGCACAATTGGCCAAGGGACGTGAGCGCTTGGCCCACCGCGGCGACAATGTTCAGTTTCGGGTAGCGGACGCCAGGCAGATGCCCTTCGACGGTGGGGAGTTCGATGGACTATTCTCCTTCGGAGTACTCCATCACATCCCGGGCGGATGGCGGCAGGCTGTGCGGGAGGCCGCGCGAGTGCTTAAACCAGGCGGATGGTTCGTCTTCACCGACGTGGTGCTCACGCCCTTCGTTGGCCGTGTGGCGCGACGGTTGCTCCCCCGGTTGGATCAACTGGAGGAGATGGCCTTGCAGAGTTGTCTGAGTGAAAACGGCCTGGAGTTGACCTACTACGACAAGGACGGAGGGTTGCATGGTGCGGTGATGGCGTGGACCGCCGGCGTCGCTCGGAAGAGCCCGCCGTCGGCCTCGCCCTGATCCCCGGTGTGGTACGTTCGTAGCAGGTGGTTGTGATTCGAAAGGAGAATGGCTGGCGTGACTAAGGGTGAGAAGTTGCTTTATGGCCTGAATCCGTGGCTTCTGTCCTCCACTGCTGGCGTGTTGACTCTAGTGCAGTTGGGCCTAACCATCTTTCGCTCCAACCCGTCTGGAGTCCCATGGGTGAACTACATCGGCTATGCCGTGTGGATAGGGGGTGCCGTCTTGGGCATCCTGCCCGTCGTCACTCTCCGGAGAAGGGGCGGGGTGATAGAGGGCAAGAGCTACATTCACACCACGACTCTTGTCGACACGGGAGTGTACGCCGTGGTGCGCCACCCGCAGGGCGGCACGGCCTGGCTCCTGCTGAACCTGGGCTTGATCCTGGTTGGGCGGACGTGGCCCATTGCCCTACTGGGTGCCGTCTCCATGGTGTTGGTCTACGTGGACGCACTGAAAGCGGATCACTACTGCATCGAAAAGTTCGGCGATGACTACAGACTCTACATGCAGCGCGTGCCGCGGCTCAACCTCGTGTTGGGTATTGTGCGCCTGCTACGCCGCAGAACAAGGCAAAAGGGCGGGAGAAATGATGAGGACCAGCGGGTCCATTGACATTGCACCCCCGTCCGATGTGGTCTGGGAATGGATAGTCGAACCTGCCAGGTATCTGCAATGGAACCCCGACTTCTCGGAGTACGACGTACTCGATCACAAGGAGGGAGGAGTGGGACCACCTATCAGATGTTAGGCGTGAAAGGGGGCACTCCGACCACCCTCAACTGTGACGCCACCGCATGGGTAGAGAACGAGAGATTCTCATTCAGAGGCTCCTCCAACGAGGGAACAGAGGCCAAGCGCGCTTTCAGCATCGAATCCACGGAAAGACGAGCTAGGGTCAAACCACAAGAGGATCTCGAACTACCTGGGGCCAAAGGCAAGATCATATGCGCGCTCTTCCTCAAGAACGCGAAGACAAAGAGCATCGAAGAGAGTCTCCAGATGCTCAAGAAGCTCGTGGAGACGGACTAGCCAGCCTGGAATAGGCCACGTCTCGATAATGTCATCTGCGGCAGCTGCTTCCCTACAGTGACGTCGCTATCGCTGGTGTTCGCCTACCCGCACGCCTTGTGGCATGCCTGGTTCGCACATAGCCCGCACCTGGGATCTCCTTCAGAGCTTCGAACGGGCGAAAAGGCCTCACGAGCCCCCCCACGTACCAAGAGAAGGATTTGCCGCATGATAGAGAGAGCCGCTCGAGGACACGGTCTTTCACGACATCCAAGCTGTCAGGAGATACGACAGAGAGATCAAGACGTGGAGCCGATATCTGGCTAGGAGTGTCGTCTCCGTGATAAGGACAGCAGCCCCCGCGATCGCGGGGGCTGCTGTCGAGATTGTACGCCGCTCGGGGCCCGCTATTCTCCAGTCCCCCTTGACAATTCCCGTCGCCGGGTGGTCAGACAGCGACTAGGGACGGCAGCACAAAGCCTGCCCTACCACGGGAGAGTCGAGCGGGTCTATGGCCTGTCGATCAAGATCGAAACCGACTACAAAGCTACCGTTTGGACACCATGTCACCGGCTGGTGGCTGTTAATCCCCGCTTGTTCCACACCTACCCAGGAACAGGAACTCCAAGTGCTGTACTGTGCCGCAGCCAGCGGACAGCATCGGGCCTGTCCAACCACAGGAGAATCAAGCGGGTCGTATGCTCCCTTGCGATCTAGATCCAGGCCGGCCAGATAACTGCCGTCTGGACACCATGCTACCGCTTGGTGACTATTGATCCCTGCAGTTTCGACTCCCACCCAGGAGCACGCGCCCCAATTGCTGAACTGTCCTACAGCCAACGGACAGCAGTGCGCCTGGCCGATCACCGGAGAGTCAAGCGGGTCTATGGCCTGGCGATCAAGATCCAACCCGGTCACGAAACTCCCGTTGGAGCACCAAGTTGCAGGTTGGTGGCTGTTGATCCCCGCTTGTTCCACTCCCACCCAGGAGCATTGACCCCAGCGCGACACGAATGGCGTTGGAGTGCTCGCGGGCGGAGGTGGAGGAGGGCTCGTGGGCGACGGGCCTGGGGGCGGGGAGGTAGGTGACGGGCCTGGCGCCGGAGGCTCTGGTCCCGGAGCTCCCTCCACGTGGAGGGTCACCGTACGAACGTAGGGTCCACCAGGAGCCTCCACGAGCAGTTCGTAGGTGGTGGTAGCCTCAGGGCATTCTTCCCTCTCACCCATGGGCGGCACCTCCTGCCCACCCATGATCACCGGCCACTCTCCGGGAGGGTGCACTTCCCAGAACACCACAGCGCAGTCACCCTGAGGGATGGTGTCCGGATGTGCCTCGAAAACGATGACCTCCGGCCCACCCTCTGGTGGCGGCTCCTCCGGAGGCGGTTCCTGTGGCGGGGGCTCTTCCGGGGGAGGCTCTCCTGGAGGGGGTTCCTCTGGCGGCGGTTCACCTTCAACCCCCACATATACCACTGCTTCATGAGGCCCGCCCGGGGCCCCCACCACCAATTCGAAAGTGGTCGGCTCCTCCAGGCACACCTCTTTCTCGCCCATCGGAAGGACTTCCTCGCCGCTCAGGAACACCGGGTAGTCCTCAGCGCCGGGCACCTCCCAGTGCAGCATAGTGCAACCGCCAGGCGGCACTACTTCCTCGCTGGCCCAGAACTCCATCTCTATCTCTGGCTCCGCACCTGGTGGTAGTATGCCGCACGGGCTTGCACACCCTGTGGCAATCACAAGGAGCACCAGAGACATGGCCACAGCAGCGGCAAGCAGCAGACTCAGTCTACGGATTGTCATCCATGACTCCTTTCTATCCTGTCTATTGTAGGTCAAGATCAGACCCCGAGAATGGGCGCTACTATAGCATACGCTTCAGCAAATGTCAATCGTGCCGCGAACTCATCGAGTATCATCTTGCGATGAGCCAGCAACCTGCGTTACAATCACCGCGTATCCTGATGACCGGAGGGCAACATGGCTCGCAGAGCACCCCGAAAGCGCCGAACCAGTCAGATCATCTTCTTGATCCTGAGCATCATAGTGGTGCTAAGCATGGCCATAGGATACCTTCTCGCCACGCTCCCCTTACCCTCTCCACCAACACCGACGCCTATCCCGTCCCCCACATACACGCCAGAGGCCCTTCTGACACCGCTGCTGCCCTTCCTGACCTAGAACAGGCATCGAGTGCCTCAGGACACGGTCTGCGCCCTCTGATCGCCGGGCGTCTCTTTGCCCTCCAGGAGACGCCGGGTTGCGGCCACAAGCCCGAAGGCTCCCGTTAGCATCATGTCACCGTAAGGCGCAGCCATGTAGTAGCCCAGAGACTCAGCCATGTGGCGATTGGGCCCTGTGACCGTCACGAATTCAAAAGGGTCGAGGGTCAAGTAGTCCGAGGCGATCGTCGCTCCATGGCCGTTGTCGCCGAAGACCTCGGCGTTGGTCAATCCCGCCTCTCTCAGACGCTCTACGTAATCACCCAGCTTGGCGGTGTCCATCAAGACGCTATGATGCTCGAACAACCCCCAGACTCTCTCTCCCCGCACGAGCACGCCTATGGTGTGCTGGTTGCCCACGTTGACCACGATCAGCCCGCGCTCCCTGTGGGCGGCGACTTTGAGGTCGTGGAGAGCCCCCCACACGGCTGCCATCCCTGTATCCATCATGAACGCTCCCGGCGCATCGCGCTGCACCGCCTTCATTCGAGTCAGATAGTCTGGCACCTCGCGATACAGCAGGTCGCTCATACCGCCGCCAGCCCCCACGAACCTCTCCCAGTGTTGGAAGCGAAACCGACGGTTGCTTCCGCCCCCTATCAACTCGCCGTGGTCCTGGACCGCCACAGCATACACTTCTGGCAGCTGCACGTCGAAGGCAGCCAAGGCATGGCGCAGGGCAGACAAATCAACGTCCCTGGTCCTAACGGTCGTGAAGTCGCCAGCGGGGATTTGGTCCACGATTTCCACACCCAGGCTCCTGACTTCCTGGGGATCATCGCGGATGGTCTTAGCAGCTACAGGTGTGGCTAGAACCCTGAACCCCGCCTTCAGGTGCTTCTTGATGGCACTCACGCTGGGCCCGCCTCCCATCAGGTTCCCGGTGAGGAAGACATCCTTGCCCTGGATTGTAGCCTCCTCTATCCTCCCTGCTACAATGGAGGTCATGGAGGGAAGCACGAGTTTGACGCAGTTCTCCATAGGCTTGTCGCTCTCATAGAGGAGTATGTCCTGCGTCCCAGCGCCAACGTCCATCGCCAGAAGACGATCAATCTTCCGCAAGGTACCCATGGGTCCTATACACCTCAAAGAAGAAAGCCTGGGCGAGAGCCGGTTGTCACAGCCCTCGTAGCCCGGGCTTTTGGTCTATGATGGCCTTGAAGGCAACATCGCGTAGAGCTCTCGCGAGCTCCCTAAAACAGCTTGGGTTCCTTGTCCGGATGCAGCTTCTTGAACTTGGCCAGCAAGTCGTCCTGCGACTCCTCGTGATCCGGGTCGGGAACGCAGACGTCCACCGGACAAACCAACGCGCACTGAGATTCCTCAAAGAAGCCCACACATTCCGTGCACTTGTCCGGGTCTATGATGTAGACCTCATCTCCCTCGCTAATGGCCTCGTTGGGGCATTCATCCTCGCAAGCTGCGCAGGCGATGCACTCATCCGGATCGATCTTGTACGCCATTTCTGACTCTCCTTTCCTTGATTTCTGCTGATACGGTCTCTCGATCTAGGGTTCAACCTCGATAATTATACTCAACCCGTCCCTCTGTGCAAGTGGCGGCCATCGCCTGAGGACAACGGAGTTAGACCCTTGCAGGCATATCCCGCGAGCCGGCATCTCTAGAGGGTGCAAACTGTATTTCTTTTTCCGATCCGGCGCCCTCGCACGGGTCGCGACTTCGCAGAAGGGCTCGGCCGGCGGATCTTTCATCTAGCTCAGCGACCATTGGTTGCCTTGCTGGGCCATTTATGGTATGGTTTATGCGACCCTCACCACCACAAGGCGAGGAGAAGCTGATGTCATGGAAGGCAAGCGGGTTTTGGTTGTTGACGATGATCCGGCGCTACTCCCACTGATCGAGTATACATTCAGTAAAGAGGGCTACGACGTCTACACTGCGTCAGATGGGAGAGAAGCCCTCCGCCAGTTCTTCGAGCACAAGCCAGATCTAGTCATACTCGACATCATGATGCCTCGCATGGATGGTTGGGAGGCTTGCCGCCGCATGCGAGAGGTCTCTGATGTACCGATCCTGATGCTCACTGCGCGCGGGCAGGATGAAGACATCATCCGTGGCCTCGAGTACGGCGCCGACGACTACATGACCAAGCCTTTCAGCATCAAAGTCCTCCTGGCCCGCGCTCGCGCAGTCCTCCGGCGGGCGGCGTTGCCCCCCCTTGAGTTTGAGGAACCGGTAATCTACGCCAACGACTACCTCACTGTAGATCTCAAACAGCGGCGAGTAACTGTCCAGGGGGAAGCGGTCAAGCTCACTCCCACCGAGTACCGTCTCCTCGCCTATCTGGTGCAAAACGCCGGTCAAGTCCTCACCTCTCAGCAGATCCTCCAGAACGTCTGGGGATGGGAGTACCAGAACGACCTGGATTACGTACGCGTCTACGTTTGGCATCTCCGCCAGAAGCTGGAAGAGGACCCGAAGAACCCCAAGTACATCGTCACTGAACTAGGGGCTGGCTATCGGTTCGAGAAACTGAGTTAGGGCACTACCTTCTCCAGAGCACTGCTCAGCCCCTCCCACCAGTTCGCGGTGACCATCTTCCCTCACGCATCTCCCAGCATCGCGAAGATGGACGGACTCTGAGCATGGACAGATCCGTTACCCTGACGGTGCATCGATGGGAAGCTGAGTCGCGAGGGCTGGCATGTCGCTGAACAGGAAACGAGGTGCGAACCCCCGCGCCTCACCGGACCTCTGTCACAGCCATGCCAGGTCGATACTGGACTACGAAGCCGCACATGATGCCCCGCTACAGCCACCTGGGGGGACCTGATGAGAGGCGGTCAGGTAATGAGTTGGCTGCACGCAGCAGCCGATGCGATAGTGTCGAGGAATCACCTTCCAACTCTTCCAGTGATGTAGGCAGTGATATCTTCAAAGCGTGAGCCCGTACGAAAGACACTCGCTACGCCCAGAGCCTGCAACTTGTCTACATCCCTGCCAGGGATATTGCCCCCCACGAGAACCACCAGATCGCTCAAGCCTTTCTCCTCAAGCAACGCCATGAGCTTCTCGGTCAAGGGCAAATGGGCTCCCGAAAGGATGGAAAGCCCGATGACATCCACGTCCTCTTGCAGAGCAGCCTCCACGATTTGCTCAACGGTCTGGTGCAAGCCCGTGTAAATGACCTCCATGCCCGCGTCGCGCAACGAGTGGGCGACGACCTTTGCCCCTCGGTCGTGACCGTCAAGCCCTGGTTTCGCGATCAACACCCTGATCGGCTTCTTCCCCATGCTTCTCCTCGTCGTACTGAAACTCCCCGTCCAGCAGCTCGGTAAGCACGCCACATAATTCCTTGGGGTGGTGGATGAACGCGTACCGGTTGCCCATCAAACGGCGCGGGTCTTCGTCGATGGTCTTGACGCCCTTGTCCCTCAATTCACCCAGCGCATCCTCCACGTCGTCCACCCGATAGGAGATGAGGAACAAGCCCTCGCCCCGCTTCCGGATGAACTTGGCCACCTCGCTATCTGGAGATATTGCCTCAATCAACTCCAGGGCCACGCCCCCGATGTAGTACCGAGCTACCCTTATACCCTCGCCTTGGGCGACGTAGAGGACATCAAGCTCAAGCCCTAGATCCTGCTCATAGGTCCTGCGCGCCTTGTCCAGATCCTCGACGGCGATACACAGATGGTCTATTGCTCGAAGCTTCACGATTCTCTATCCTTGTCTTCAAGAGCTGCCAGCACCTTGTCGGGAGTGATGGGAAACTCTTTGATCCAGACGCCCACGGCATCATAGACGGCGCCGCCGATGGCCTGGAACATGTTCATGGAGCCCCACAGACCCGCTTCCTTGGCCCCAAATGGCCCCTCAGGGTCGATGGTTTCCACGATGATGGGCGTGATGTGCGGCATGTCCACAGCGAGAGGCACCTTGTACTCCAGCATGTTGGCGTTGAGCATCTGTCCCTGGTCCCAGCGGTGCTCTTCCAGCAGGGTCGCCCCAACCCCGCCAGATGCCACGGAACCCTCCAGTTGTCCTTCCACAGCCATGGGATTAATGGCGAAGCCACAGTCATGGGCACCAGTCACTTCGATGACCCTCACCTGTCCAGTCTCTGTGTCTACCTCCAGTTCCGCGACGACAGCTCCGAAGCTGAAGGTCCCCGCATGTTGTCCCCTCGGATTGCTCACCCATTCCCGTCTCTGATCGACCTTGGGCATGTAAGACCCTCGGCCCATAATGGGGGTATTGTCAATGACCGCTTTGCGGATCACCTTGCCCAACCAGACGTTCCGGTCCGGCCTGTCCTTGACAACGACGTAGCCATCCTTCAGGTCCAGTTCATCGGCCGTAGCATCGAGCATGTCGGACGCGATACGGAGAATCTGCTCCCTGGCATCCATCGCCGCCGCTTTGACCGCGTTCGCCGAGACGAAAGCGGCCGCCTGCGAATATGCTCCCTGGTCCAGCGGAGTGATCTCCGAATCGGCCGAAACGAGGTTGATGTCTTCCATGTTCAAACCTAGTACCTCGGCGGCAACCTGCACGACCATACTATCATTGCCCTGACCGTTGTCTACGACGCCGGAGATCAATGTGGCACCTCCGTCCTCGTTGAACTTGATCATGGCCGATGAGCCACCACGGATACCCATGGGGAATCCAACCATCATCCCGTTGGCCCCGATGCCGATCCCTTTGCCATGGGGGAGTCTTCCCCGCTTCTCTTTCCATCCGGACTTCCTCGCAGCGTTCTCTATCGCCTCGCTCAAGCCGCAACTGATGATCTTTGATCCGGTGGCCTGAGTGTCCCCAGTCTTGAGGGCGTTCCTCAAGCGCAGCTCCACAGGATCGATCCCCAGCTCCTCAGCGATCATGTCCAGCTGCATGCCGAGTCCGCCGAGAAAGGCACGCCCGTGGCAGCGATACATACCTCGGACCGGCTTGTTGGTGTAAACGCGGTAGCCGTTGAAGCGCACGTTCGGTAGGCGATACGTCTCCTCCCACACCAGGAAAGGCACAGATGTGGCGATCGGTCCCGTGCTGCTGTAGGCGCCACCATCCATCACTACCTTGATCTCATTGGCCAGGAATGTCCCGTCCTTCGTCACGCCGGTCTTCAGGTCTACGATCATGCAATGCGCCTGCCGCACGCTGGCGAAGCTCTCCTCCCTCGTGTAGACCAGCTTGACTGGCCTGCCTGCTTTCCTGGCTAGGAGCGCCCCGATGAACTCGCCGGGAAAGATGTCCGAGCGTCCACCGAACGCCCCGCCCGTATAGACCTTGCGCAGCTTCACCTTGGCCAGCGGCATCTCTAACAGATTGGACAGCGCCTTGGCCTTGGTATGCGGAGAGGCGTTGGGCGTCCAGATCTCCAAATCCCCGGCAAGATCATAGTTCGCCAGGACCGCGTAGGGCTCAGCCTGGCAGTAAGTGTATTCCGAATCAAAAAAGCGATCCTCTCGGATGCAGTGCGCTTCCTTGAAGGCCTTGTCTACATCACCGACCTCGATGGGCACGTGGACATTGATATTCCTCTCCGCCTGATCGTGAATCTGAGGGGCGCCTTCCTGCATGGCTTCGATGGGATCGAATACGGCTGGCAGAACGTCATAATCGACCTCGATCAACTCCAAGGCCTCCATGGCTGTATCCTCGTCCTCCGCAGCCACGGCCGCCACATCTTCCCCGATATAGCGGACCTTGTCCACGGTCAAGAGTTGCTGGTCCCTCGTGTATCGGAAAACCCCCCATTTTTCCCCTGCGGTATCGCTGCCTGTGACCACTGCCTTGACGCCCGGGAGTCTCTCAGCTCTGCTCGTATCGATGTTCAGGATCCTGGCATGGGCATGGGGGCTCCTCAACACCTTGGCATAGAGCATGCGCGGTAGCGTCAAGTCCGCTGTGTAGCGAGCCTGGCCCGTGGCCTTGTGGAGAGAGTCGATCCTGACCACCCGCTGGCCAACAAGAGTATGCTCTGGCACTGATCCGCCCTCCTCTTCTACATCGCGTCTGCCGCCGCCATGATCGCGTCCACGATCTTGGCATATCCAGTGCAACGACAGACCACTCCAGAGATGGCCCGCCGCACCTCCTCCTCTGTGGGCTTGGGATTCTCGTCCAGAAGGGCCTTGCTCGTCAGGATCATCGCTGGAGTACAGAACCCGCATTGGATGGCCCCAAGTTCAATGAAGGCCTTCTGAACCGGATGCAACTGCCCGCTGGACGCCAGCCCTTCGATGGTCTCGATCTCCTTGCCCTGAGCTTCGACGGCCAAAGTGAGGCAGGAGCGCACCGGCTTCCCAGTTATGAGCACTGTGCACGTCCCGCAGGCTCCTTCGCCGCATCCCACCTTGGTCCCAGTTAGCTCCAGGTCATCCCGCAACACCTCTACCAGGGTACGGTTGGGCTTGGCGATGACATCGTACTGTTCGCCATTGACTGTCAGCTGGATCAGCCGCTTTTCCATGAATCACTCCCATTTCCAGGCATTCCTTAGCGCCCTGCGGGTCAGAACTCGCACCATCTTCCTCCTGTACGAGGCATCGCTGCCGATATTGTCCACCGGGCGAGCCACCTCGTACGCTGCGTCGGCGGCTTGGGCCACCAGCTCTTCGTTGACGCGCTGCCCCTCCAGGATTTCGCTGGCTCTCTCCACGATCATCGGGCCCGTTCCGACGGCCGTCAGTACGACATTGGCCTTGGAGCAGGCCTTGGTACCATCGTTGGCCATCACGGCGGCCACTCCCACCAGAGGGAAATCCATCGCTCCTCGGTAGCGCAGCTTCTGATAGTGCCCTGACCAGTTGGCGGCTGCGGCAGGGACCTGCACTTCAACCAACACCTCACTGGGCTCCAGCGCCAGGGGTCTCTTGCCCTTCCCAGTATAGAGCTCAGCCAGAGGCATGGCCCGCTCCGCGCCCTTCTTCGCAATCTTGACCATGGCCTCCAGGGCGATGAGAGCGGCTGCCATGTCGCCCTGGTAGGTCGCGAAACACCGGTTGCCGCCTTTCACCACATGACAAGTATCTCCCCCCGTCTTATAGCAGCGAGGTCGAGCGTCACGCCAAAACATCGACTGGTTGTAGTAGAAACACCTAGTATTGATGCAAAGATTGCCGCCGAGAGTCCCCATCTGCTGGAGAGGCGGAGCAGCAACAAGGTCGGCCGCCTGGGCCAGGATGGGGTAGTCGGTCTGAACGGCCTCGGAGTCGCTGAGGGTCGCTAACTTGGTTAGGGCGCCGATGCGCAGGCCATCGTCATGAGAGATGAAGTCGAGATCTGGAATCTCCTTGAGGTTCACCAAGTAGTCGGGAGTGAGCAAACCAAGTTTCATGGACACGAGAAGTTCGGTTCCGCCCGCAATGATCTTAGCACGTTCACCGTGCCTGGCCAGGAGGTTCAGCGCCTCGTCCAGCGATTCGGGCTGTAAATGTTCGAACTTTGGCAGCCGCATCGTTCCCTCCCTGTGCTACTCCTTCCGTATCTCAGCACCGATAATGTTCAGAATGATGGTCTGGGTGCCGGCGCCGTAGAGGAGCCAGCGCGCATCACGGAAGTACCTTTGGATATTCATATCCATGGATGCTCCGTAGGCCCCGAAGATCCGAGTGGCATCATCGACAATCCTCAGAACCGCCTCTGTAATGTGCCACTTGCAGGCGGCAGCCTCGATATTCACCGGTAACCCCTGATCCATGCGCCAGGCCGCATAGCAGATCATGAGCCTGGCGGCTTCTATGTCGATCCTCATCCTGGCTAGCTTATGCTGGATGGCCTGCCACTGGACAATGGGGCGCCCGTAGGCCTCGCGCTGCTTGGCGTACTCCAGTGACTCCTCGTAAGCGGCGCGGGCTATCCCGAGCCCGAGGGCAGCCGTGTGCACCCGGATATCGTTCAGAATGTTGCGCAGCAACGTGAACCCCTGGCCCTCCTCACCGCCGAACAAGTGACCTGCCGGGACACGCACGTTGTTGAAGTATAAGTCATAGCAGCCTGAAGCGAAGGCGATCAACTTGTTTATCTTTTTCCCCACCTCAACGCCCGGCCTGTCTCTTTCCACCAGGAACAAGTCCACTCCTCTGAATCCCGCTTTCAGGTCCGTCTTCGCCGCCACGGTATAGAAGTCCACCGCATGCGCTCCGGTAATCCAGTTCTTATGGCCGTTGATGACATACTCATCTCCGTCGCGCACGGCGGTAGTCTGCATCGCCCCGAGATCCGTACCACCCGCCGGTTCCGTCATGCACATGGTGCCATACTTCTCCCCTTTGATGGCCGGGATGAGGAACTTCTGCTTCTGTTCCTCGGTGCCATAGAGGTTGATGAACTCGGTTCCCATCAGGCATTGCATCACGCACCTTGCCGCGACGCTCATGTAGCACCGGGCTAGCTCCTCGTTGAGGATGACGAACATCACGTTATCGCCTGCCTGTCCTCCCAATTCCTCTCCATACCGCAGGCCATAGAACCCCTGTTCAGCCATGCGCTGCAAGATGTCTTGCGGGACGTCCTTCGCCTCCTCCATCTCCTTGATACGAGGGCGTATGTATCTATCCGCGAACTCCCTCACGCTCTGGCGGAAGAGTTCTTGCTCAGGGGTGAAGTGAAAATCCATCGTTTCTCAGCTCCGTTCCCCGGCAGGTGGCTCCATGTTCATGCCCTGCGCCTCAGAGGCCCATCTGGTGCGCGATGATGCCACGCAGAATTTCCGATGTCCCCCCGCCGAGCAACAGAAACCGTGCATCACGGAAATACCGCTGGACATCGTACTCCGTCGCAAATCCATAGCTCGCCAGAATCCGGGACGCACCGTCGGCCAACTCGTTAGCCACCTCGGAGGCGAAAAGTTTGGCCATGGACGCCAGCCTCATGTCGCGCTCACCCTGATCCAGAAGCCAGGCCGCACTATAGACCAATGGCCGGGCTGCCTCCAACTGGGTTGCCATGTCAGCCAACCTGTGGGAAATGGCCTGGAACTTGGCGATGGGACGGTCAAACTGGACCCTCTCTTGAGCGTACTTGAGGGCCGCATCCAGGGCAGCTCGTCCCAAGCCGAGGCTCAGCGAGCCCATCATGATGCGAATCTCCTCCAGAATCCCCTGAAGGTTGCGAAAGCCTGTCCCCTCTTCCCCGAAGAGATTCTCCTTGGGGACACGGCAATCTTCCAAGATCAACTCGCCCGTCCCTAAGCCCCGCACCCCCATCTTGGCGATATCCTTGCCGATGCTCACACCTGGCCTCTCCCTTTCCACGAGGAACATGTCGATTCCCTTGAAACCGGCCTTGGAGTCCGTCTTAGCGGCCACGGTGAAGAAATCGGCCAGACTGGCATTGGTGACCCACATCTTGCATCCATTCAAGACAAAGCCATCGTCATCGCCACGGGCAGTGGTGCTAATCGCTCCTAGGTCCGACCCGGCATCCGACTCAGTCATGGCGATGACGCCCAACTTAGTTCCCTGGATGGCCGGAACCAGAAACCTCTGCTTCTGCTCCTCAGAGCCAAAGCGGTGGATGAAACTGGTGCCCATCAAGCATTGCATGGCCACAGTGGCAGCAAGGCACATACTGCCCGTGGCCAGCTCCTCGCAAAGGATGGTGAACATGACATTGCCGCCGCCCGTCCCGCCGTATTCCTCAGGATAGCGAATGCCGAGATAGCCAAGCTGGGCCACCTTCTTGAAGAGTGCGAGGGGAAACCGACCCTCCTCATCGATGCCGGCCGCAGCGGGGATGACCTCCTGGTCGACAAAGTCGGCCACACTGCTCTTCAGAAGCTCCTGCTCCTCGGTCAATCGGAAGTCCACAACCCACCGCTCAATGACTTGCAGGATGCGAGGCTCTAACTGGGTGACGAGCACCGGAGGGATTCACCCCTCCGCCAGTTCGTTGAGGATCTCCTCCAAGGCCGAGACCAGCCGCTCATTCTCCTCTTTCGTACCGATCGTCACCCGGATCGCCCCCGGCACACCGAACCCCCCGGCGGGACGCACGATCACGCCTCGGCGCAGGAACGCCTCGGCGACCGCCTGCTCGTCTTGCTTCAGGTCCACCAGGAGCAAAAAATTCGTTTGCGTGGCGATGTACTGCAGATCCAGGCGATCGCACTGCTCGTAAAGATATCGCTTCTGGATTGAGTTCTGCGTCTTGCTTTTCTGGATGTGCTCTGCGTCGTCCACGGCGGCAGCGGCTCCGATCAGATTCACCGAACCGACGTGGAAGGGCGAACGGGCATGGCGGAGGTATTCGATCATCTCCTTCTTGGCGACGCCATACCCGACCCTCATACCGGCCAAGCCATGGATCTTGGAGAAGGTCCGGGTGACGATGACGTTGCGGCCTTCCTTGATGTACTTCCTGACGTCGGCGTAGTCCTCATCTTCCACATAGTCATAGTAGGCTTCGTCGAACAACACAACTACCCGGTCTGGCACCTGGTCCATGAAATCGTCGATCTGCTGCTGCGTGAGTATGGTACCCGTGGGGTTGTTGGGGTTGCATACGAATATCAGGCGCGTACGGTCACTAATCCTCCCTGCCATGGCGGGCAGGTCGTAGGCATAGTCCTTCGCCTGGACGGGGACCAGTTCGCCCCCGAACATCTGAGTGTAGATCTTGTACATGGGGAAAGTGGAGGGACAGACAATGCTCTCGCCCCCGCCGTGCAGGAAAGCCAGGCATAGCATGCGCAGCACATCGCACGAGCCATTGCCGATAATGACATGCTCTTCGTCAAACTCGGGGTCTATACGTTCGGCCAGCTTCGCACGCAGGTCGTTTTCAATGGTGCCAGGATAGCGATGGACTTCGGTGATGAACCGTTTGATGGCCTCCACAGCTCGAGGTGATGGGCCATAGGGATTCTCGTTGGAGGCAAGCTTGATGATTGTCTCCAGCCCATACTCCCTCTGCACCTCCTCTATGGGCCTTCCGGCCACGTAGAGAGGCACTCTCAGCAGATTCTCGTTAAGCCTAAGCTCTTCCATTGTGGCCTCTGACCCTCAGCATAAACGGCTTGTCAGATCACACCCGCCTCTTTCAAGTCCTTCATCTTCCGTGCATCATACCCCAGCAGGTCGCTGTAGATCTCGAGGTTGTGTTCGCCCATCCGCGGAGGGAAGGCCAGCTGCATGTCCACCGATTCCAGATAGGGTGTGATGACCGGCGTCGGTGGCAGGAATACCTCCGTACCAGTATGAGGATCTCTTGACGCGATCAACCTGTCTTTGACCAACGGGTCTTCTATCACCTCCTTTATGGTCTTGACCGTGGAGATGGGCACCCGTATGCTATAGAACAGTTCGATCAACTCCGCCGTCGTCTTCGTCTTGGTTATCCCGTTTATCTCTTCATTAAGTCGCTTCACGTCTGCGATCCGCCCTGCGTTCACCTTGCGCTCTTCATTGTACAACGACTCGAACCCGGGCAGTTCGGTGATGGCCTGCCACTGCCTGTCATTGCCCACGGCAATATAGACATAGCCGTCCATGGATTCGTACACCGAAACCGGGGCGAAGAACTCGTGGGTGTTGCCTCTGCGGGTGACCTGTGCTCCAAAGCTCTTGGTCAGAAGCACAGGGTTCACCTGCCAAGATACGGCACTTTGGAACATGGAGATGTCGACGCGAGACCCCTCACCGGTAGCCTGGCGCTTGTATAGCGCCCGCATGATCTGGCCATAAGCATGCTCGCTCGCTCCGAGGTCGGCCATGGGCAATCCGAACACCTGCGGTGGACCATCGGGCTCACCGGTCAGATCCATGAAGCCACACCTGGCCTGCAGGATAGGGTCATACGCAGCCTCATTGCTCTCGGGCCCGAAACCCGTGATGCCCACCCAGATGATATCTTCCCTGGTGGCTCTTAGTTGCTCGTAGTCTATGCCAAGCTTGGCATAGTTGCGCGGCAACTGATTCGAAGCGAAGATGTCCACATCCAGCTTGAGAATCAGATCACGCAGAACTGCCTGTCCCCCTTCGCCCCCCAGGTTCAGGGTGATGGCCTTCTTGCCCACATTGTTAGGCAGGAAGTAGCTGTCCATCGCTTCCTCGCCCAGCACGTTGCTCCCCACCAAGCGGTTGGGGTCGCCTCGTTCTGGGTGCTCGACCCTGATCACCCTCATGCCCTCGGCAGCCAGCCTGTAGGTCAGGTAGGGCAAGACAGTCGCCTGCTCCATGCTCAGCACTGTGATATCGGCGAACAGGTCTTTCATCTCTCCTCCTGAGTTTTCTGTTCCTTCTGCTTCAAGGCCTTCAACACCTTCTCTGGAGTGATGGGGAGATCTCGAATTCTCACCCCTACCGCATCGTAGACCGCATTCGCAATGGCGGGAGCAGTGGGGATGCAGGCGGGCTCTGCCATCCCTTTGGCACCGAAGGGACCGGCAGGGTCATCGGTCTCAACGATAATCGGATCGATCGGAGGCATGTCCTTGGCAGTCGGTAGAGCATAGTCCGCGAAGTTGGGGTTGAGCACGTGCCCCTCTTGGACGAGCAACTCCTCGTAGAGAGCATATCCCAGGCCCATGGATACCCCGCCATGAATCTGGCCCTCCACCGCCATGGGGTTGATAGCGCGGCCCACGTCATGGGCAGCTGCGATCTTCAACACGTCAACCTCGCCGGTTTCGGTATCGACCTCCACCTCAACCGCTTGAGTTGCGAAACCGTAAGCCGCCGAGATATTGCCCCGGAACTCCTTGTCCTGTCTCTCTGTGGGCGGCTCGTACCAACCCTTGGCCAAGATCACGTCTCCGTCGGGGCGGAAGTGCTTGCTCCTCACGATCTTGGCGAAAGGAATCCACTCCTCTGGCTCGCCCTTGCGGAAGATCTTCCCCTCCTTCATGTCCAGATCATCCACCTTCTCGCCCAAGTTCTGGGCTGCCGCCTCTAGGATCTGTCGTCTGGCGTCGGCCGCGGCCAAACGAGCCGAATTTCCTGCGATGAAGGCGGTGCGGCTGGCGTGGGCTCCCACATCCCACGGCGTGATATCGGTGTCGCTGTCGATGACGGTAACGTCCTCGATCAGCACTCCCAACTCCTCCGCCACAATCTGGGCCAGTATTGTGTCGGTGCCCTGGCCCATGTCGGTGGCGCCAGTGACCAGAGTCACCTTGCCAAAGTCGTCCACTTTCAAGGTGCTACCGCAACCGTCCGAAGGGTAGATCCGTGCCCCGCCTCCCACGTGAATCATGGACGCCATGCCCACCCCACGATTCCCGGGCTTTGCCCGCTTCTCCTCCCAAGATACGCTCTCCGCCGCCTTCTCAATGCACTGACTCAGACCGCAGGTCGTGATCTTCACCCCTTGGCCAGTCACGTCGCCGGCCCGATTAGCGTTCTTCAGTCGGAACTCCATGGGGTCCATGCCCAGTTCGTGGGCCAGCATATCCATGTGACAATCGACCACGAAGGTGGCCTGGGGATTCCCGTATCCCCTCATCGCTCCGCTGTAGGGGTTATTGGTGTAAGCAACGACCACATCGTACTTGACGTTGGGAACACGATACAGAGAAGAAATGGTTTGCATCATCACCAACGGAGTAGTAGAGCCCCATGAACTGTAGGCTCCGTTGTCCAGGATCATCCTGACTTCCCGGGCCATCAGTGTGCCATCCTTCTTGGCTCCACTCTTGATATCGCAGATGACCGGCTGGCGGGTGGGCGATGCGATGAACTCCTCCTCGCGAGTGAAGGTAATTCTCACCGGGCACCCTGTCTTCTGAGCCAGCAGGACGCAGATGGGTTCGAAGGGGTACATGTCCAGCTTGCTGCCGAACCCGCCACCGATGGTCGCCTTGATGACTCTGACCTTCGTGGCCGGTATGCCCAGCGCCATGCTCAAGTCCCTCTGGTAGAGGAAGGGCATCTGTGTGGAGCTCCAGACGGTCAGGTCTCCCGAAGCGCTGAAGCTGGCCAGGCAGAAACAGGTGCCCATGCAACAGTGAGTGACGAAGGGCAGGCGGAAACGAGCTTCGATAACGACGTCCGATTCGGCAAACCCTTGACGAACATCGCCATGGAAGTAGGACTGGCGCATCTTCTCCTGGATGTTGTTGGGCGCTTCCTCATGAATGATGGGAGACTCAGGCTTCATCGCCTCCTCGGGGTCGAATACATTTCCCAGTTCCTCGTATTGTACCTCGATCAGTTGCAGCGCTTCTTGGGCAGTCTCCTCGTCCACGGCTGCGACCGCTGCAACCTCATCGCGCAGCGAACGCACCTTTCCGGATTTCAAGACCGGGTTGTCTCGTGCCCATCCGATCTTGATCTCTGGGATGTCTTTGGCGGTGATGACGGCTTTCACTCCTGGCAACGCCCTGGCCTTGCTCGTATCGATATTCAGTATGCGAGCGTGCGCATACTCGCTCCTCAGTATCTTACCGTAAAGCATCCGGGGCAACTTCATATCATGGCCGTAAGTAGTCTGACCAGTCACCTTGGCCGGCGCGTCTAGTTTCGCGACTCGTTGTCCCACATAGGAGAACTCTCTTGACGTCACTCCTTCCTCCACAAACACAGATCAGTCGGCACTGGCCGCCTTGATGGCCTCGACGATCTTGACATATCCTGTGCACCGGCAGAGGTTTCCAGATATGGCCTCCTTGATCTCCTCCTCGCTGGGGTGAGGGTTTGTGTCGAGCAGCGCCCTGGCAGACATGAGCATGCCGGGGGTGCAGTATCCACACTGCACTGCGCCATACTCAATGAAGGCCTTCTGCAGAGGGTCTAACTCTCCCCCAGAGGCTAGGCCCTCCACGGTCACTACGTGTCGCCCCTGAGCCTTGAGGGCGGGAACCAGGCAAGAGGTCACGGGCTCACCATCCAGCAGTACTGTGCAGGCTCCGCACTCGCCTTCGCCACAGGCCTCTTTTGTGCCCGTCAGCTCCAGCTCGTCGCGCAGCACGTCTACCAGCAACGCGTCAGGCCGCACCTGAATTGTGACCTCCTCGCCATTCAACCTCATAGTCAAAGATTCCACAGTCGGCACTCCCTAGCTAGGCCTTCCCTTTCTCTTCCTCATGACTGAGCCAACCGCACTGCTCTCTCCAGGGCGCGCCTGAGCAGCACCTTGACCATCTCCTGGCGATATTCCCTTGAGGCCCGCAAAGGATTGCTGCGCGGCTGAGCTTCCTGGCTGGCTATCTCCAGAGCGGAGGTGATGACCTCCGCCTCGACGGGCCTCCCCCGCAGAGCCTCCTCGGCCTTCCGCGCTCTAAACGGCGTAAGCGCCACGGGACCAAGGGCCAATCTCACGTCTCCAAAGGCTGTACCAGCTGCATCCAACCGAGCCACCACGGCCGCGTTGAGGATGGGCAACGACAAGGCCTTTCGCTTCGCCAGGCGCTCGAAGGCGGAACCCTCATTGCCATCCAGGGCCCGGAAGCGTACACTCACCAAGATCTCAGAGGTCGAGTCAACAGTCGATTCTCCCGGCCTCACGCATAGATTCTCCAACGGCGCTATGCGAACTCCCAGACCGCTGGCGATTTCCGCTTCTGCGTCCAGAGCCACAAGAGGAATGGCTGTATCCGCGGCGGGTTGGGCGTTCACTATATTGCCCCCCACTGTTCCCATACATCGTATCTGCGGAGATCCGACCGCCGATGCACCTTCGGCCAACGCTCTGGCCTTCTCGCGAATGAGCATCGACGAAGCCAACTGCTGATGAGTGACGCAGGCACCGATGTGGACCATGTTTCCTTCCAGTTCGATGCCTCTCAACTCAGGCAATCGGCTGATATCCACCAGGCAGCCAACCTTTCGCTCCTTCCTCTTCAACTCTGGTACCAAGTCTGTCCCGCCAGCCACCACCCTTGCCGTACCCTGGTGATCGGCCAGCATCGCCAAGGCCTCTTCCATGGAGGTGGGGACAAGGTACTTCTCCCACTTCATCCTTTCCTCCCGTAGCCGGCCTCAAAAGCCTGTAGGTTCACCTCCGTGAACCTGGATGGTGTGACGCGTTCGATGGTAGCCCTGATGTCATCGTGACCAAAGCGCATCTCCGGCATGCTGACCGCATAGCCGATGAGGGCCAGATTGGCCGAGCGAGGAGAGCCCAGTTCCAGCGCTATCGCGTCGGCCGGGAAGCTGTGGGCAACAATGTCGTTCCTGGACAGGTACTCCTTTACCCCAGCGTCCCAGAAATCACCCCCGCGGCTGTTGACGAAGCACCAGCAGCCCCGTCTAACGAACGCGATCGTCCGGTAGGT
>CAZBJW010000039.1:0-23497 GCA_964492135.1 uncultured Anaerolineales bacterium | reverse complement strand
CCTCGGGAGTATCCGGTCGCCTTCCTCTGTAGTTGATTTGCGCCAGCATTTTCAGATCGCCTGGCTCGATGTTGTCCTCTCTCGCAAAACTCTTCAGACTTTCTGGTATAGGCAAAGGTTCCTCCTCCTCCACTAGGTCAGATACCCTGACTCCCAGCGCCGTGGCCACAGACTTCAGTACTCCAACTGTGGGGCTGCTTCCACCGCTCTCGATCTGGTACAGGTAACTCCTCGAAACTTCCGCCAATCTTGCTAGCTCCGTGAGTCCCATCTGTTGGCCCTCTCGGTATCGCCTAATCCTCCTACCAAGCGTGGACTGGATTCTGCCTCTCCCCACTGTCTGCTCCTTTCAGTGAACCTCTTCAGGACGACTGCCCGTGTGTCTTCCACCAACCATTCTACAGCAAACGACCAATCTTGTCAACCATATGCTACATCCTTCGTCCGACCTACTTGACAAACGTGTGAGTTTAGTGTACTATATAACGTAAGGCGGATGTCCAAGTTAGTGAACAAGGGCGAGTTGCTCTCTCCGGATTCTGTCTCAGGGGAATGATCGGGAGGGCGGCTCCCAAAGAAGGAGGTCGACAATGGGAATCAAGCGCAGAAGAGGAGTCCGGGCGAGCAAGCTGCCGATAAGTACTCGACGGCCAGAACCTGGCACCCCAGACGCAGATCCGTGCGCCGCAACATGGGAGTTTTCGGTTGGGTTCAACCCCCAACTGGCCCCCTATATTGCGGCAGAATCGAATGTGTCGTTTCATGCCAAGGCTGGGAGAATAGCCATAATGATAGGAACGAGGGAAATCGGCATTCTAGCGCATCCGGCCGTTCCGCAGATCCTCAGTTGTATGGATCGCGGCTACGTCTACACCGGTAGCGTCATAGACGTCGTCGAGGAGGCTTTGCGGGTCCGTCTGAGAGTCTCCGGTACCCGCGCTGATGGAGACATATGACTTATGAGCACGAGCAATTGAGTTTCACTTCCTGCATTCACTGCCCGACATGCCCCGGGTATGAATACTGCGGTGAGAGCGGCACGGGATATGCCTGCCCTGTGGAGTACGGGCCACCAGCAACGGAGGCCCACAAGATCCTTCACCCAAGGCGGCCCGATCTCGGGCTCCGCCTGGCTGATTGTATGGGGCTTGACCTCAATGTTGTCTCCCAACCCGGGGATCTGCCTGACCTGCCTCGCTACATTCCCTGCGTGTCACCCAGAGGCTTCATCAGAGGAGCCCTGTCCTTTCCTGCGGTAGCTGTACCGCTGAAGGAGGTGGTCTCTCCACAAGCGCAGTCGACTCAGCGAGGATGGAACCTTCGGCATCGACTGGGGATCGCCCTAGAGACGAAACTAATCCTCATTGGATTCGGCAAGGATCAGTTGCTAGAAAGCATATGGGCTAGGAGGTACGCCACAACTAGGGAAATCGGGACCATGCATCTGGACTTGGGCACTGCTTTGGGGTTCTCTGTGTACGAGGACGATACGCGCTTGGAGCATATGTACAATATGAAGCGTAGCCTGGTCACATACCAACTCATGCAGAGCCATGATGTTCCAGCCGTGCCTCACATTTCCTGGTTCAACCGCTTTGACCTGGATCGCTGGTGCGAGTGGCTGGACAACAACCCCTCAGTCTCCATGGTGGCGATCGATCTTCAATCGTGCGATAGGTCTTGCGATTGGGACTTCGCCCTGACAGGCTTGGAGTATCTTCGCGCCAATGCTCCCTCTGCCCTATCCTATCTGTTGTACGGCGTTGCCCATCCCACCCGCATTGCGGCGCTCGTCGAACTCATCCCGCGCCTCCACCTGAGCAACCAGTACCCACTTATGATGGCCGTACAGGGGCACGAAACAGAATACGCGAACGGTGATCGCGTGAAAAGACGGAGCGACCGATCACGCAGGCGCATTTTCCTCGAGGAAGTACAGAATATGAGCGATCTCGTAGACTCACAACGCCACCCCAGCTCTCTTGTTGGCCAAGACTGGACGATAACTTTGACACCAGAGACTCGAATATGAGGGGCCTCCTAGCTCATCGCGCCTCTTCATAGTCACGAGTCTGCGCATTCTGGATGCTGTCAACGTCAAGTCTTCCACAAGGTGGCGACTAGGCCTCAAGGGAGACGACGAGGATCATGCACATAGCCACACTGTCTATCCTCACCCACCCTTCCTAGTCTTCCTCTTCTCGCGGGGGCGCCAAGAGGAACAAGGAAACGATGATAGAGGTGAGAACGTAGACCAGATGGCCATGTGCAGTCCTGCTACTCTCTCTTCGTGAGGAAGCGAGGTGCCGCTATACGTGTCCAGTCAAATGATAATGTTGCCGGGATGCCCTCTCCTTCCTGGCTCTCAGTAGATGTAGCTAGGGTTTCGAAGAGGTCCTGTGTCTTCCCTGGGACGGCAGCTGGCGATTGGAGATGACCCGCCACGCGTCATCAACTTCAGGGCCGTAAGTGCATGCCCGCTACGTATGCTGGGCTTTTCGTTCCAGGCCACCTGACATGAGGCGGATCAGACTCTTGCGAAACAAGCCTGTTATGGCCTCCATCTCATCCAGCAAGCAGCCGCGCTCCAACTTAGTCGCTTTGAGATACCGCTTCTTGGTCAGCCGCAGATACTCCCTACGTTCGTTCAAGGTCATCTTCTCTTCGTTGGGCATAGTTCCCTCGGTTAACATTATACGTGAGTGAATACGAGCAGTTGCGAAGCATGATAGAATGCACTATAATGCTGGCAGAGCTGGGTGGTGTTGGACATAAGTGAGACTGAACTGCTCCTCAAGCTTCGTACGATTGCTGAGGAGCAGGACTCTAGAAGTGCGCGATTGATCAATCTCATACGGCGGACCAGAGACTCGGCGATCTGCTCGGCGGCGAGGGGTAGCTAGGCCGAGTCTCTCTCTGCATGGGCGAATAGTGTCTGCCAGGATGGGCACCATACGAGCGTCAGGTGGTACGGGAGCGAACTGATAGGGGTGTTTCGGTCATCACCTTGACTGGAGTCAAGCCGCACAAGTGGAATAGTTTCCTGGTGGAAGACGACAAATAGGAGACTGCCTATGATTGACGTCACCGATCTATCCAAATCGTATGGCCCGGTTGAGGCCTTGTCTGGGGTTAGTTTTCACATCTCGTCCGGCGAGATCGTTGGTCTGCTCGGGCCCAACGCGGCGGGGAAGACAACCCTGATGAAGATCCTGACCGGCTATTTGTACCCCGATCAGGGGTCGGCCTATGTGAACGGTCTGGATGTATTGGAGCGGACCCGCGAGATACAAGCGCAGATCGGGTACCTGCCGGAGAACGCGCCACTCTATCCGGAGCTGTCAGTCCAAGGGTACCTCCAGATGATAGCAGACCTACGCCAGATCCCCGAAGAGGAGCGTTTGGCCCGACTCTCGGAGGCGATCCATGCCACCGGATTGGCCGATTACCTGGTCCGTCCTATCGGACAGCTCAGCAAGGGCTTTCGACAGCGTCTGGGAGTGGCTCAGGCGATTCTTCATCGGCCGCGACTGCTTATTCTGGATGAGCCCACCATAGGTCTGGATCCCACCCAAGTAGTGGAGATTCGTGATCTGATTCGTCGTCTGGCCCAGGAAAGCACCGTGGTCTTCTCCACCCATATCCTGTCTGAAGTAGAGGCCCTCTGTGACCGGGTGATCATCTTGATGAACGGCCGGATTCGGGCCGATGCTCGATTATCTGAGTTGGCGGGGACGTCGGATGTTATCCTGGTGCTTGATCGCCCCGTGGCCGGTGTCCGCGAGGCACTAGGCAGCCTGGCCGGTGTGAAGGACGTGGAGCGATCGGGGACGGCCGAGGGTCATCCGGCCTACCGGGTCCTCGGTCAGGGTGCCGAGGGGGCGGACCTGGGGCCTGGCATATACGGCGTGGCGCGCGACGAAGGCTGGCCCGTAAGAGAGTTGCGACGGGATGTCAGAACCCTGGAAACCGTCTTCAACGAATTAGCTATGTCTGCTGAGGTGGTACAATGAGACAGACACTCGCCATCGCTCGCAAAGAGCTTCAGGGTTACTTTGGATCGCCGATGGCGCTCATCTTTGTGGGCGTCTTCCTCGCGGTGACCCTGTTTTCGTTCTTTTGGGTGGACACCTTCTTCGCTCGCGGCATCGCTGACGTCCGGCCACTGTTCCGCTGGACACCAGTGCTTTTGATACTCCTGGTGGCGGCCTTGACTATGAGGCAATGGAGCGAGGAACAACGATCTGGTACTCTGGAGGTGCTGCTCACCCTGCCCGTTTCCCCCATTCAGCTGGTCGTTGGCAAGTTTCTGGCGGTGATGGGGCTGGTCATCCTCGCGCTGGGCCTGACGCTGTTCTTGCCCATCACCGTTAGTCTGCTGGGGAACCTGGACTGGGGGCCGGTGGTTGGCGGATACATGGCCGCCATCCTGTTGGCGGGGGCATACGCGGCCATGGGGCTGTTTGTGTCCTCTCGCACGGATAACCAGATCGTCTCCCTCATTCTGACCGTGCTGCTCTGTGGTCTCTTCTATCTGGCCGGCTCCGCGGTCGTGACTGAGTTCGCCGGGGAGCGGCTGGCCGAGGTTTTGCGGGCCGTTGGCTCCGGCAGTCGCTTCGAGAGCATCCAGCGCGGCGTGATAGACCTGCGAGATCTTCTTTACTACGCGTCGCTGATCGGTATTTTCCTGGCACTCAACGTCGCTTCGCTGAAGAGCAAGAGATGGAGCACCGGCGAGCGCACGGCGCCTCACCGGCGCAGTGTGATCTTGACCACATCCCTGCTGGTGGCCAACCTCGTGCTCCTCAACATCTGGGTTTTCCCTCTACACACGCGCGGCCTGCGCTTGGATCTCACAGCACAACGGGAATACAGCCTTTCTCAGACGACACGAGACTTGCTGGACATCTTGCAGGAGCCGCTACTGATCCGGGGCTACTTCAGCGAGAAGACACACCCGCTGCTGGCCCCACTGGTGCCACGCATCCGTGACATGTTGCGAGAGTACGAGATCGCTTCAGGCGGTAAGGTGCAGTTGGAGATCATAGATCCGGCCACGGATCCCGAGAAGGAGGCTGAGGCAAACCAGACCTACGGGATCACGCCGACACCGTTTCAGCTGGCAGGGCGGTACGAGACCTCGATCATCAACTCCTACTTCGATATCTTGATCCGGTACGGTGACCAGAACGTGGTGCTCAGCTTCCCCGATCTCATTGAGGTGGAACAGCGCCGCGACGGAGTAGATGTGCGCCTGCGCAATCTGGAGTACGACCTGACCAGCTCCATCAAGAAGGTCGTCTATGGGTTCCAAAGTGTAGACGCCGTACTGGAGGCGTTGGAGGAGCCGGCGGCGCTGACGTTGTATGTCAGTTTCGAGACCTTGCCCGAGTGGCTGAGTGAGGTTCCAGGGACCATCCAGACGGTCGCGCAGGACATCGCCGCTCAATCCGGGGGTAAGTTCACGTACGCCGTGGTCGATCCCGACGCGCCTGACAGTCCCATCACACGCCAGGAGCTGTATGAGCTGTACGGGGTGCAGCCATTTCCCAGCTCACTCTTCTCCAGCGAGAGTTACTATCTGCACATGATCTTGCAGGTAGGCGACCAAGCCCACGTCATCTATCCCTCGGGCGAACTGAGTGAGGCCGACGTGCGCACTGCCATCGAATCTGGGCTCAAGCGAGTCTCACCAGGCTTTCTCCAGGTGGTGGGGCTTTGGACGCCGCCTGCCCAGCCAACTCAGGACATGTTTGGGCAGATGCAGTCGCCCCTTTCGAGTTGGCAGGAGTTGACCGACGCCCTGAGGCAGGAATACGAGGTCCGCAGCCTCGACCTAACCACGGGCCAGGTGCCCCCCGACGTGAGCGTGCTGGTGGTGGTGGCGCCCCAAGGAATGACTGACCAGGAGCGATTCGCCATTGACCAGTACCTGATGCGTGGCGGGTCAGTCGTAGTGGCGGCCGGAAACTACGGCATCACCCCTGATCAGCTGGGCGGTGGCTTGGCTTTGAAGCCGCTGGAAGATGGCCTGCGCGACATGTTGTCCAGTTATGGCATCGAGGTGGAGCAATCGCTCGTCATGGATCGCCAGAACGAGCCCTTCCCCGTGGTGGTCACGCGGATGGCTGGTGACCTGCAGGTACAGGAGCTACAGGCGATAGACTATCCCTTCTTCGTCGACATCCGAAGTGATGGGATGACCACAGAAAGCCCGATAGTCTCGAACCTGGCGGCCGTCACTCTCAACTGGGCGTCCCCCATCACTGTCGACGAAGCGAAGAACGCCGAGCGGCAGGTCGCTACGCTGCTCCAGTCTAGTCCGGCATCCTGGACCCAGACCGACACCAGTATTCAGCCCAACTTGGAGGTCTACCCGGACCTGGGCTTCGCTGTGGGCGGTGAGCAGAAGGCGTATCCGCTTGCCATCTCCGTCCAGGGTAGCTTCGAGAGCGCCTTCCAGGGTCAACCGTCTCCCCTGACGGAAGCCCAAGCGGAGAACGCGGAAGAGGGAGAAGAGAGCACTGACGTCTCCACGCCTCAAGAGGCCGGCCCGGGAACTATAGAGGTCTCGCCTTCCACGAGCCGCCTGGTCGTCATCGGCAGCGCCGAGTTCCTCGACGACATAGTCTTCGAAATATCCTCGCGCCTCGCACCGGATCGCTATCTCAACAGCTTGACGCTGGTGCTGAACGCCGTGGCGTGGTCCACGGAGGATGTGGATTTGCTCACCATCAGCTCTCGCGGTGCTCAGGCGCGAGTGCTTGCTCCCTTGACAGAGCAACAGCAGACTCTCTGGGAGGGCGCAAACTACGTGGTGGCCCTGGCGGCGCTGATCGGAATCGGTGTCGTCTGGAACGTGCGCAGCAAGACCGGGCGGCCGCTGGAGTTGCTGCCACCCCACAGTATCGAGACAACGGACTGAGAGGTTGAACGGCGATGAAACGGCAGCATCAGATTCTGGCTGGTATCCTGGCGGCGCAAGTAGTGCTAAGCATATTCGTATTCTGGCCACGGTCGGGGGCCACGGCTGGTGGCAATCCACTGTTCCCAGATCTGGAGAGCAGCGATATCATGGCCCTGACCGTCATGGACGCCGATGGCAACGCCATTGTGCTGCGGAAAGTCGACGGAGACTGGGTCTTGCCGGAGGCGGACGACTACCCCGCCGACGCGAGCAAGATTACTCCGGTAATCGGCAAGATCCTGGGGTTGAACTCCAGCCGACTGGTGACGCGGACGGCTGCCAGTCACGGGCGGCTCCAGGTCTCTGCCGACGATTTCGTCCGTCGCCTGGATTTCGAAACGGCGGACGGGGCGAAGCACACCATCTATCTGGGTTCTTCACCCAGCTACGGGGCCACCCACTTCCGTGAGGAGGGCCGGGATGAGACCTACTTGACCGACCAGCTCACTACCTTCGAGGCCAGCCCGGAGGCGGATTCCTGGATCGACACGTCTTACGTGACGGTGGCCGTGGATGACATCGTCAGGATGTCGCTGGAGAACGCCAACGGCTCCTTCGACTTCACGCAAGATGAAGAAGGTAACTGGGCGATGGCCGGACTGGCAAGCGATGAAACCCTAGACGAGACACAGGTGGGGAACGTCGTTCGGAGGGCGGCGTCCCTCAACATGGTGGCGCCTCTGGGCAAGGAAGAGCTAGACGGCTATGCTATGAACCAACCCAATGCTCTCGTCACGCTGGAAACCGCGGATGGAATGACAACCGTGACAGTAGGTGCCCAAGATCCCGATGACAACAGCTACGTCGTCGCCTCGTCTGCGTCTGAGTACTACGTCAGGGTCTCCGACTTCAGTGTCAAGGATCTAGTCGAGAGTACGCGCGAAGACTTCCTTGAGGTACCAGCTACGCCGACTCCAGGGGAGGAGTGAGGTTCATAGTGGCGGACAGTCCCATCCTGCTTGGACTTCGTTGGGCGCCCCAGTGTTCGAAGCCGCCGACGGGTCGCCTTCCCGAGGCCCTTGATTGCGCACCATCTGGCGCAACGCGACCGAGCAGGCTAGTCAGCAGGGGTGATCGGAAATCTCCGAGGGCGAACGATTCGCAGCGCCCTTCGGGCAGATAGTCAGAACCTCAGTGGTTGCCAGGGCTGGTCACCTCGACCGTTCAGAAGGCAAAGGGGGTGGAATTCTAACCGCGGTGGGGTTGTCCAACCGTTTTCGAGACCGTCCCCATTGTCCACTCTGGTGCCCCTCCGCGTGAGAGAAACGATCGGTGGCTGGGGCGGGGACTGCCGCAGCTCCTTGAAGAACCGCACCAACAACTCCCTCACCTCATCAGACAGCACGCCTTTGTCTCCCACACCTGATGGTTCAGGCGTGGTCAGCGCACTACGTGCAGCGCGGACCCCCCGAGCACGCTTTTGGGCCATCCACCGCACGGCCCAGCAGTGGCACTCGGGCCAGCTCCAGCGCCCCGCCGCACATGGGGCACGGTCCCACAGTGCAATAGACGGTCAGATCGGCCAGGTAGCAACTGCCTACTTCCTCGGCTGCCTGGCGCAAGGCCAGGATCTTGGGGTGCGCGGTGTGCACCGCCCGAGCCTCCTTTGAAACACAGAGTCTTCTTTGGAAATTGGTGAGCACTCAGGACGGAATCGTCCGTGGGCTCCCCAGCCTTACTTCCCTAATGAATCAACGTGCCTGCGACCGAGCCCAAGCGCTTTATGTCTTGTCGAATCTGCCCGGGAGAAAGGGCGCAAAAGGGTAGCCGCACAAACGCACACCCGCTCTGATCACGGAAGAAACGTCTCCCGTCGCTCAGTCTCGCCCCCACCTCCTGCGCCCTGACCTGGAGAAGAGAAGTGTCCACCTCCGGCGGCAGATAGACCCCGATGAAGAAACTGCCTTCAGGTCCTGTCCCACCGGGCCTGGGGTAGATAGGCCTCCAGGGCAGAGGCCAAAGCGGCCAGCTTGGGTCCTTCTCGAGCACGGGGTGCGTCGAACACTACATGCGGGGAGCCCTCGTTGGCGACGCAGTGCTCTCCGCCCCTGGCTGCGCTCAAAGCACCCGCGCTTCGCCAGTCACCCAAGACCAGAATTTGGCCTGGCGATTCCCGGACAACGTGTCACATTCAACGAGCGACCGCAATTCACTAGCTCACTTGCTTATATCTGTCCGCCACAAACCGGGAGAAGAATTCGTAGGGTGTCCCCGTCAGCAAGCCTGGCATCCGCCGGTCGGGCCTCTCCATTCACGATGATCAGTCCACGCGGCTCCCCGTCACTCGTTTCCATCAGGTCCTTCAGCTTATGCCCAAATGACTCGAACAAATACAGTCTGAGATCTGAGATGGTAGCGCCCCTGCCAAGCTCGACTCTCACGGGTTCTTCGGCAACGTATCCCCAGAAGGCGCTGGGCAAATGGCAAGACACGCTAATGGATCCTTCGGTGCTATCAGGAGTCGATTGCCTCATGCTCCCCGATCAACCAATCTAGCCCTAGCTCCAGTAGTTTGCCAGGCCTCGGATTGCCGGTTTGACAATCCCATCCCGCAAGGTCGTAGTACCATTCTTTGGCTCTACTCCAGTCAGACTTGGTCAACTTGTGGCCCGCAGTCGGACCTGCAATGAGAGGTTCAAAAAGCCGGTCCGGCAAACTGTCAGATGTAGCCTCGACGCCCTGCGTGGCGTTGAAAACTCTCATCATATTCACTCTACGCTCCCCAGTCTTCATGATGTCCCAAAGACTCGTACTCCAGCCCGTAGCCATCGCAAGCAACTCAGCTGCCTGTTGAAACGAATACAGTCCCCAACCAGAAAAACAGAATTGGCACAGGTCAAGGGTGTCCAGAGCGCTATAGGCCCACTGGCTATAGGCGAACAGCCGCACCTTCTCGTAGTTCAGCGAATCCTCACTCGCGGTGTCCAGCAATCCAAGAGACATCGCCCGATCTCTTTGCAGAGTAGGAGCTCCCTCAACTATGATGAAATCGTGCTCCGACGATTGATGATCAGCCCCAAACGGGTTCAAAGAGTAAGCTAGGGCCAATGAACCTTTCACCCGCGGCATATGCGCCGGAAGCGGATTACCCTTCACAGTCATGCACAATCTCGAAGCTTCAGGGCCAAGCGTCCTAGCCGCTGCCTCCGGACCATCGGCAAGTAAATCGCCTACGCCCTGCCGATGAGCAATGCGGTCGATGATCTCCAAGACAGCTTCCGCATTTCCGAATCGCAGTTCTAGTCCGCCGGTATCTCGGTGCGTCAGGAGTCCCTGCTCAAAACATTCCATGGCGAACGCGAGGGTGCCCCCCAGAGATATCGTGTCGATTCCGTACTTGTTGCACAGCTCATTGGCCTTGCAGATGGCGTCCAGATCATCGACCAGTAAGTAGGAACCCAGGCTGGCCACAGACTCGTATTCTGGGCCACCGTATCTTGCGTCCACTTCATAGCTCCCCCCACCGACGATCCTCTTGCACCGGACCGCGCACGATTCGCAACCTTCAGTCCTGAGGAGGAGGTTCTCCTTGAGAGCTTGGCCCGATATCTTGCCTGCACCTTTGAAGACACCAGAACTGAAGTTCCTAGTTGGTAGGCCTCCTGCATCTTGCTGATCTAGGATGGACCCGGCGGTACCTAGATCTCTTAGACTACGCATGTCTGCATTCTTCTTGATTTCCTTGGCTCCCCATCGAGCCATTTGTTTTATCGATAGCGGATCGAAGAACTTGATCTCGGCGGTTCCCCTCACGGCAATCGCCTTCAGTCCTTTGGAGCCCATTACGGCGCCCATGCCTGTTCGGCCCGCTACGTGACGACGATCACTACACACAGCTGCGTACATTACCTGATTCTCCCCGGCTGGCCCTATGGCAGCAACACGGGCTCTGGAATCCGACAACTGGTCCCGGATCAAATCCTCGGTTTCTGCAACATTCTTGCCCCACAAGTGGGAGGCGTCCATGATTTCAGCACGTCCATCTCTGATGAGCAGGTAGACCGGGGTATGAGAGCGTCCAGAGATTACTATGGCGTCAAAACCAGCTCGCTTGAGTTCACATCCCCAGTATCCACCGCCTTGGGAATCGCCGATAACGCCAGTGAGCGGCGATTTTGCATTGATGTTGAAGCGAGACGCACCAGAGATGGGGGCGCCGGTTGTTGGCCCGGTGCTGAAGACTAGTAGATTGTCCTTTCCGAGCGCATCGATCTGGCGCGTAACATGTTTCAGAAGATAGTAAGTTGCAAGGCATCCACCACCTACGTACTTTCGATAAAAAGGCCCGTCCGGCTCCTCTATCCAGATGCGCCCGGATCGCAAATCGGTTCTCAAGATCTTGCCCATGTATCCATAGCTCACGGCACAGCCTCCTGGCTTGCGGGCTTCATGAAGTCCACTTCTATCTTCCTATCCAGAACACAGCTCTCAGACAGTCGAGCCGCATCCCGGATCCAGCGACCCGCGACAGGAACAGTCAGCTCTCGAGTCTGCGCAGCTCAAAAACGACAGGATTCAGCCCGTCTGTACAACATGCGACCACGGTGCCGGGCTCCTCACTCCAATCGAAATCACCGCCATATTTCAATGTGGTGAGCTCTGGATAGATGTCATGAAAGGCCCAGTCGCAGAAGCCCTCCGGCATGGCATCTGTCTCAAAGACAAAGCGGTCGTCGGCTTTTAAGCCCAACGGACAAGTGCCCTTTCCATATATCGTCTTCACAAGAATCTGTACTTTCTTCGGTTTTGTAATCATCTTCCTGTTCGTCTACCTCCTCTTGCTCGTCTCGGTACATCACGTAGACCCGCCGCGCAGCGAGCCTTTGGCGCAGTGTCATCTTTGAAAAGCCCTGAGGGGCTCAAATACTTCATCTTGCAACCTCTGCCACCCAACCTCAACCTCAACGAGGACTTCATGAATGTACATAGGTCGACCCTCTAGACTTCTCCCCAGCTGAGCTGCATTCTGTGCGTGGAGCCTAGCGTGTATGGACACCCTCTACTGTACTCTGGGATGCGTTCACATGCATGTGGAAGAAGTCGGTCATGAAATCGGGGTCAAGATGCACCACTGTGCTCAAACATTCGGAGTTTAAGTCGTCCGCGCACCACGCAAATGCAGAAAGAGGACCGCCCCTGTAGTTGATCTCAAACTCAGAGGGCATGCCGACTATTACTGGGCCGGATATGTTGGTCGGCTGCGCCGTCATAGCGCCCTCGCCGTACAGCTGGGGCGGCGGATTGATGGATCGCAGAGGCACCAGTCCCAGGAGCCCCTCGCCTGCAGCCAGTCTGGGATCTTCACTGGATGAGGCCAATGCGGCCCCCAGACAGACCCCGATGTAGCCACCTCCCCCTTGTCACGAAGTCTCTATCCGCCTCTTTACCCCGTACTCCATGCGGTCTGGCCGCTACTAGCTCATCGCCATCAGGCAACAGCACAGTTGTCTGCTCTTTGGGTGCCTTCTCACTGACATCCGAGCCAAGTACGACGTTCCCGATCTGAATCCCTGTCCATTCGAGCCCTACCAAGATATCGAACCAACCTTCACCACCTAGGCCAGCATAGACTACTAGCCTTGGTTCACGCCATCTCAGCGCTTGGATGCGGGGTACATCCGGCAGCTCTGTCTAGGTCACGTCGATACTCCGATACTCTCTGACAAAGTCATACTTCCCAAGCCGTCAGCCGAGGGAAACAGTTTCCCCCAACACTCGTCGGCGTCGAGACTGGCCTAGGGGTCGATACCTAGGGCCAGCACCCGAACAGCCAGCTTGAGAAGCGTCTGGCGTCTCTGGTCAGTTATTACCAGAAGTTTATAAGACACAATTGGCGAACCTCTACCCTCGTTGCCACCGTCCGCACAAGCACGGCCGATCAAGCGATGAGTTGCAGCTCAAACGGTGTGCTAGTCAATACTTCACAACCCGTCTCGGTGACCACCACGTTTTCTTCGAGTCGAACCCCTCCGAGGTTTGGAATATATATGGCGGGTTCAATCGCGACTACCATGTCCTCAAGTAGAACATCTTCCGAGTCACGGCCGACAAGCGGGCTCTCCCATACGGCTGTGCCTATTCCGTGGCCAGTTGCATGGCCGTACATGAAATCCTCGAACCCCGCATTCCTGACTGCCAGCCTCGCAGCAGCGTCAACCGCACTTGCCGCCACCCCGGCCCGTACGTGGTCCAGGGCGGCCTGCAGTGCGATGTATGTGGCTCGATAGGCCTCCAACAACCGCTTCTCTGGCTCACCGAGTACCACGGTACGGGTGAACTCTGAGTTGTAGCAATTCAGGGTGCAGCCCAGGTCGATCATGACCATATCGTCTGCTTCGACTCGATTCATAGTGGCGGTTTCGTACAGCACACCTGTCTTGCGACCAGCACTGACGATCGTGGAGAAAGCATAGCCCTCGATCCCTTCCCTTCTCATGACTTCCTCAGCAGCAGCCGCCACCTCAAACTCTAGGCTTCCTGGAATGCAGTTGTCGATAGCTGCTTCCATGCCTATTTGAGCCACCTCGCACGCCCCTCTTATCAATTCTAACTCCAGCGACGACTTAACGGCGCGTGATTGCTGCATGGTAGAGCCAATCCCAACCTTGGCTCGCGGCCACAATCGCTCAAACAACTCCTTGAGATGAGCTGGGGTCTCGCGCGAAACCTCTATTCGCATTTGATTCCGATACCCTACCTGCTGGATGGCCTTGTCAACCTCAGAGAAACTCAGAATACTGGCTTCGGACAGCATGTCGCGGTAGTAGGGTACATAGCCTTCCATTGTTACCAGCGTCGGCCGGCGGGACCGTTCATCGAACGTCACCACCTCCATCCCCACAGCTTCAGCCATGACTCGGGTCACGAATGGACCTGGTCCCGCCAGGTAGCGTACATCGGGAGGATATGCAGAGACCACCACATCAACGCTCTGCTCTTGCATACAATTGGCTAATCGCTGCCAGTTGTCATTCAACAGCCTGAGCAGCAAGTCTCGATTCATAGGAACATACCTTGCAGCTAGGTCTGCGGCGCCATCGGATCTAGTGCATCAATCTCAATAACGTACTCGCAGAAAGGATCTCCAGCTGACATGCGTTTGGGAATCTTCAGGGTGGCAGTGGGGTTGATGTACTTATAGGAACCCAAGTCGACTCTTGGTTCGATGTCGCATACTCCCGGAAGGATGTCGGGGAAATTCCTGCGCCAGTACTCTAGGAGTACGCAGTGAGTCACCCTTACCGTTGCCTTCTTGGGGCTACTCTCTACCAAGGCTGCCTCGTAGCCGAAGTAATTCATGCTATCCACGAAGGATCTTGCGATCGAGGTTGCGTCCTGGCCAGCCGGCTCAGCGATATTCGTCATGACTTCCCCATATAGCAACCCCATCTTCTCCCATGCGTCGCCGATCACCTTTCTTCCTTCCTCACCAAAGTTCTTCGAGACTGCCTCATAAAGCCCGGAATAGGCTACAACAAACAGAAAGTAGTTCTGCACAACTGCTTCTCTTATCTGCTCTTCTGGCCCCGTCCGCTTGTGGAATGCCTCCAGTACTCTCACCATAAGACCTCCCCAGCTCATATCGTACTAGCTGATCGACCTCTATCCGTAAAGACGCTCGGCCAGTGTGGCCACTCTCTCGCCAAGTAGCCTAGCTTCCTCAAGGGCCCTTTCTTCGACTATTCCCAGTCCTCCATGGGCTACGTCTGGTCTATCTGTGCCAGCTGCAATGGGCCCGTAATGGCCCGACGTAGCCTTGCCTTTGATGATCACGGGCGGATCACCGACGACTATCATGCCCATTATGAGGAGTGCCTGAAGTATGGATATCACACAGGTAGAACCACCGCCGGTCGGATGTCCTGTGGTAGCAAATGCAGCTCCGACTTTGTCCTGCAGTGCTGATCTGATCTTCAGCGCATTTGCTCGGCGAAATAGCTCCAGGACTTGTGGAGCCGCGCTGCCGTAGTAGGTTGGGCTTCCAATGATCATCGCATCGTAGTCCGGCAACTCACGCCAATTGTCACACACTTCCTCGATCTTCTCTACCGTGACTGTTGCTCCCACTCTCCTTGCGCCCTCAGCCACAGCCTCCGCCATCTTCTCAGTCTTGTGAGTTACCGAGTAGAATGTCACTAGGACTTCAGCCATGCTGCGATCCTCCTCTGCTTCCGATGCAAGACCAGCAGTTGCTGGGTTGCTCTTAATCAATCGAAAATTTGGGCTTTCTTCGGTCTTGCGGCCATCTTCTCTTTGTTCTACCTCCTTTCCTCCTCCAGGGACGACTCCACGGCGCGTGCTTGCTGCCTGGTAGAGCCAATCCTAACTTTGGCTCGCGGCCACAATTGGTCAAACACCTCCTTGAGATGAGCTGGGGTCTCGCGCGAAACGTCCGTCCCTACAGCTTCAGCCATGACTCGGGTCACGAATGGACCTGGTCCCGCCAGGTGGCGTACATCGGGAGGATATGCAGAGACCACCACATCAACGCTCTGCTCTTGCATACAATTGGCTAATCGCTGCCAGTTGTCATTCAACAGCCTGAGCAGCAAGTCTCGATTCATAGGAACATACCTTGCAGCTAGGTCTGCGGCGCCATCGGATCTAGTGCATCAATCTCAATAACGTACTCGCAGAAAGGATCTCCAGCTGACATGCGTTTGGGAATCTTCAGGGTGGCAGTGGGGTTGATGTACTTATAGGAACCCAAGTCGACTCTTGGTTCGATGTCGCATACTCCCGGAAGGATGTCGGGGAAATTCCTGCGCCAGTACTCTAGGAGTACGCAGTGAGTCACCCTTACCGTTGCCTTCTTGGGGCTACTCTCTACCAAGGCTGCCTCGTAGCCGAAGTAATTCATGCTATCCACGAAGGATCTTGCGATCGAGGTTGCGTCCTGGCCAGCCGGCTCAGCGATATTCGTCATGACTTCCCCATATAGCAACCCCATCTTCTCCCATGCGTCGCCGATCACCTTTCTTCCTTCCTCACCAAAGTTCTTCGAGACTGCCTCATAAAGCCCGGAATAGGCTACAACAAACAGAAAGTAGTTCTGCACAACTGCTTCTCTTATCTGCTCTTCTGGCCCCGTCCGCTTGTGGAATGCCTCCAGTACTCTCACCATAAGACCTCCCCAGCTCATATCGTACTAGCTGATCGACCTCTATCCGTAAAGACGCTCGGCCAGTGTGGCCACTCTCTCGCCAAGTAGCCTAGCTTCCTCAAGGGCCCTTTCTTCGACTATTCCCAGTCCTCCATGGGCTACGTCTGGTCTATCTGTGCCAGCTGCAATGGGCCCGTAATGGCCCGACGTAGCCTTGCCTTTGATGATCACGGGCGGATCACCGACGACTATCATGCCCATTATGAGGAGTGCCTGAAGTATGGATATCACACAGGTAGAACCACCGCCGGTCGGATGTCCTGTGGTAGCAAATGCAGCTCCGACTTTGTCCTGCAGTGCTGATCTGATCTTCAGCGCATTTGCTCGGCGAAATAGCTCCAGGACTTGTGGAGCCGCGCTGCCGTAGTAGGTTGGGCTTCCAATGATCATCGCATCGTAGTCCGGCAACTCACGCCAATTGTCACACACTTCCTCGATCTTCTCTACCGTGACTGTTGCTCCCACTCTCCTTGCGCCCTCAGCCACAGCCTCCGCCATCTTCTCAGTCTTGTGAGTTACCGAGTAGAATGTCACTAAGACCTTAGCCATCCTGCGATCCTCCTCTGCTTGCCGATGTAAGATCAACATTGACCGGATTGCTCCCAGTCAAATCGAGAATCTGGTCGTAGAACTCGTCCACGGTCAACGATACACCAAAGCCGACATCGCGGAGGGATAGAGAGAGCTGCGCAATTTGGGGGGGTTCCACGAAAGACGCTGCCAGTATCTCAGGGTGGGAGAACACAGCTCTTGTTTCTCCATCCACGAGGATTCTACCGTCCAACAGAGCTACTGTTCTCCCATGGTGGGCAGCCACGAGCCGCATGTCGTGAGTAATGGCCACTATCGTCAAGCCTTCCTCTACTAGCCTCTTCATGAGGGCCAGGAGTTGTCCGGAATGCCGAGCATCTTGGCCGGTAGTGGGCTCGTCAATCACTATGATGGGTTGCCTCATCGCGATAACGGATGCTATGGCTATCAACTGGCGTTCGCCGCGACTAGTGAACATTGGATGCTCGTTCATGAGGTGCGTAATCCCCACGGTCTCTAGAGCCTGCTCAACAGCATCTCGAACTTGAACCTCGCTTAGCCCAAGCATCTTGGGACCGAACGCGACTTCCTCTGCGACCGTGTTGCTGAATATCTGATGGTCGGGGTTCTGAAAGACATAGCCCACGAAGTGGGCCAATTCCGCAGTACTCAAACCTTTCGTATCGCGACCGTTGATCAACACTCTGCCCTTCGAAGGTCTCAACAGGCCGTTGAAGTGCTTGGCTAGCGTTGTCTTCCCCGATCCGTTCTGACCGATAATGCAGACGAATTCGCCTTGGTCAATCCGCAGGTCAATACCCCGCAAAGCCGTGGTTCCGTCCGGGTACACATAGTGTAGATCAATGGTTTCGATTGCAGGCGGTGCGGCCAACGGGGGTCCTTCGCCTCTGCCTGAGCTCGTGGACTGTGGTAATGACTCGGATTCTGCAACCAAGGACCTGCAACGTCTCTCAGCGTCGTCCATCAGTATTGGCGTGGGCTCTTTCCATAGCCTGCTCCGAATCAGTCTGCTACCCAAGCTACTCACCTCCGGCACTCTGATCCCTTTCCTCGATAGCTCTTCTACTTGGGCGTAGAAGCGATGGGGTGGCTCATCGAGCAGTATCTGACCCTCATAGACCAGAACCACTCGGTCCGCAAACTCCGCTATGAACTCAGCTTCATGCTCCACCAATAATATGGTGATGGACTCCAACCTCTTAAGTTCAGTGATGACTTCAAAGACCTCCCGTTTCCCAACTGGGTCCAGCTCAGATGTAGGCTCATCGAGCACCAATATAGTGGGTTTAAGAGCCAGCGCACTGGCAATTGCCACCCGCTGCTTCTGACCTCCTGAGAGTTCGTACGGTGATTTCGAGCGCGACTGAGTGGTTCTAGTCCTTTCAAGAGCCCAAGCTACGTTAGATCTCATCTCATCCCGAGGCATGCCGTGGTTCTCAGGTCCGAACGCTATTTCCTCTTCCACAGTCAGCCCAAATAGCTGACATTCGGGATCCTGGAATACCATTCCTACCTGCTTAGCCAACTCGGCCACCGCAGTTTCAGAAGTGTCCACCCCGCACACTGTCACCTTGCCACCGAATTGGCCGGGATAACTATTTGGGATCAGTCCATTGGTGCAAAGGCACAGGGTGGTCTTGCCAGCCCCAGTGGGGCCCGTTACCGCCACGATCTCACCACGACGGATGTTCAGGTTGATCCCGTTGAGGGCAGGCCTTTCAGCATATCGGTAGTTGAACGAGACATCTTCGAATGAGATTACCGTATCTCGATCTCCTAGGCCAGGATCAAATGCCATAGCGGCCTCCCCAGTATCATTACTGTGACTATCGCACAGACCCCGACAACAAGGCTATCGACCACACGCATTTTGTGTTGCACATAAGAGGTTCTGTGAGTCTTGCCACGCACACCGAAAGCCCGTGCCTCCAATGCACTCGCTAGGATTTCTACCCTTCGAAAGGAAATGGCCAAGAAAGGGATTAGGGCTGATACTGTCTTGCTCAGCCTCTTGAATAGATTCCCCTTTTCGTATTCACAGCCTCGTGACATCTGGGCCTCTCTAATGACGGCGAGGTCGGCATTGAGAGTGGGGATCAGGCGAATCGCCAACATTAGTATGAAGCAGATAGCGTACGGCACTCGGATTGCCCGCAGGGCCTCCAGCAGCTGGCTCTCTGAGGTGACATAAAGCAGGAGCGCCGAGGCCAGGACCATGCTGAATACCCTTAGCACAGCCATAGCTGCCCCGGATAGTCCAACCTCGGTTACTCTGAAAAGTCTCAGATCAAACAGTACCTTCCCACCTGGCGAAAACACCACCCATGCTATCGTGAAAATCACGCTCAAGTATGCGGCGGTGCCGACGAACCCGGAGATTGATTTCCACGTAACCCTTGCGCACAGAAGCAGCAAGACTATGGCGACAAGAACAATGAGGAGTTCAAAGACTCTAGTGACTGCAAGCCCGATGATCATGGGCGTGAAAGCGATGGTCAACTTGGCTAGAGGGTGCAGATTGTGAATCAGACTGTTCTTTTTCACATAGATGGAATAGGTGACGGGCATCAATCTCCTCCGGATGCTCGAGCATCTCGCTTAGGGTAATGCAATTTCATTGAGGCATGTTAGCGCAAGTACGACAGCTTGGCCCGCATGTCAACCATTCTTCCAAAGGTGCCGGCTGGGCAGTTCCTTCGTGTGCCTCGGCAGCTTTCGGCGCTGCAAGGCACTATTGGAGACACCTAGCGGGATACGAAACCCCTGTGGAAGAGTCGCGTGCGGCTCAGGAACGGTGTCAGAACGCGCAGCAAGATGGGCGAGATTATTAGAGTCGACGACACCACGCCAGTGAACCACACAAGTGCGGGGAAGGCTACCGTGGTCCACGAGTACCATCCTACCGCCACCATCACCACTGAGCCCAGCAACGACTCCACTAGGCCATTGAGTATCACTCCGAAGGCGAAATACAGACCCAAGGAGCGTTTGTCCCGTAACGAAGCATCTACCTTGAAGAGACGGAGCATGAAGCCCGCTATGAGCGGCGAGCTGATGTCAATCACCGCAAAAGCTAACCCTAGTAGATATCCGTAGCCGAAGAATGGAGAGAAGAGGAGAGTTCCGAAGAAAGCTCCCAACGCACCCCAAACTCCGAACCACATAGAAGCAGGCACGATATAGGCATCCGGCAGATAGAATAGGGTTATGCCACCAGGTGCAATGGCAAAAGTGGCCGATGCAATACCGAGCACTGCATACAGGGCCGACGACACGGCTATGATCACCAGTTGTATCGCGCCGAACCTTCTCTTCGTCTCACCTCTAAGTTCAATAACGGACATTGCTGTCCTCCTTTCTGTTGCGTTTGGCAGACGCGCTTGCCCCGCACTGCATCCATAGATTGAATCGCCCGAACCACACTGATTCGATACCCACCTCCTTCGCAGTGGGAACTGCCCAGCCCAGCTTGTCCCGCTTCACAAGCCAGCACGCACCGTCACGCGGTATACTCTCTGGCCACATCACCTTGTGAGTAGACTTGGCGATAGTTCTTCAATTGCTGGTCGCAGGGCCATCAGAGCCTCATATGTAGCATTCCCCATGGCTCTTACCTCTCTCTCGGTCATTGGGACAGACAAGCAGACCATACCCCTAGGAGCCACGAGAAAGCCGCGTTGTATCAGCAACAAGTGAAGCAATTGCACGAGCACTGTATTGCTCCGGCGCGCTAAGGCGTCATCCACTACAGGCTCCGAAACCAGGTGGAAGTTGAAGATGGACCCTAGTCCGGTAAGTGCCACACGGACGGCTGCTTTCTCGAATGCGTGCTCTAGTTGCAATGTCAAGTACGCACCGAGATTGTTCAGCCCATCAATTACCGATTTGGAGAACTCCTCCAATGTCGCTATACCAGCGACCATGGTGAGCGGATTGCCGTTGAAGGTGCCACTATGAGAAACGTGCCAAGACTCGACTGGCGAGAAGATCCGCATGATCTCCTCCCTCCCGCCAAACGCACCAACAGGCAGACCCCCTCCAATCACTTTGCCCAGACAAGTAAGATCGGGCTCTATGTCGTATATTCTCTGAGCACCTCCTTCGCTGAGTCGAAATGTCTGAACCTCGTCGAAAATCAATATGGCATTCTTGTCTTTGGTGACCTCCCGAAGTTCTTGCAGATATGAACGTTTGGCGGGGATTGCCCCAGCAGAGCCCATCATGGGCTCCACAATGACAGCCGCCAAGTCGGACCCACACAAATCCACTGCATTGAGAAAAGCCTGAGCGTCATTGAACGGAACCGAAACGGCCGCATCGACTACCCGGAGTACCCCTTCAGATCCATCGGCACCAGGATTCGCGAGACGGGGCAGAGTTTCAATCTCCACCGGACTCAAGCTGCCATGGTAGCCACCAATCATCTGGATGATGGTTCTCTTTCCTGTGTGTATGCGAGCAGTCCGTACAGCATGCAGCGTGGCTTCCGTGCCAGAATTGCAGAATCGGATTCGTTCGATGCTGGGCATGCGACTACAAATGAGCTCCGCCAGTTGGACTTGCAGTTCCGTCGGGGCCGCAAACGCCGTTCCTTTCTTCAGCTGACTTCCAATGGCTGACATGACTCTAGGGTGACAGTGTCCAAGGACCAGACTAGTGTAGTTGTTCAAGAAGTCGATATACTCATGGCCGTCCCGGTCGAAAACCCTGCAGCCTTCTCCTCGTTCAATATAGGTAGGGAAAGGCGCATAAGTCACCGCGGAACGTGTGTCGCCGCCGGGCAGCACTTTGTTTCCAGACTCATGAGCAGCCTTGGATCGCGGCCGCGCTTCAGTGTAGACTCTGTGCAAATGCTCCCTTAGAGCAGCAGTCACAGGACTGGTATCATTCTGCAAGTATTGCGACGGCAATTGTCCCCCCACGCTGTTTCGATCACGAACTAACCGCAACTTCTGCGCACCACCAATTCAGTTTCGAGTACAATCTCCATGTGTTCGTGATTCTCAGGATCCGATAGGGCATCTAGGAGTAACCTCGAGGCTGTTTGACCCATCTCGTAGATGTTCTGACTCACTGAGGCCAGCTGAATGGCGTGGTAAGCAGCGAAGTCTGTGTCATCAAAGCCGACAAGCGCTACGTCGTCCGGAATGTGCAAGCCCCTCTGGGCAATAGCGTCCAAGGCACCTAGGGCGACCAAGTCATTCACCGCGAATATCGCGTCCACGGATTCAGCGCTCGACAGAATGTGCTGTGTTCTCGCATAACCGCTTTGGTAGGTGAACAGTCCACGGGGAATCAGACGGTCATCTGGCTCGATGCCAGCTTCGGCCAAGGCCTGTCTGTATCCCTCGAGTCTTTCGTGGCTCAACGAAGCATACTCCGGTCCCGCTAGATGCGCGATCTTCTTCCGTCCCTTTGATAGCAGATATTGAGTGGCAGCTCTGGCTCCAGCAGTGTTGTTCGCCACAACGATGTCCACGTCTTCAACCGTGCGCGGCCGCCGGTTCGCAATGACTAGGGGTATGCCCGCATTCGTCGCTAACCGCAAGCTTGCCTCATCACGGCCTACCGACGCATGTATTACACCATCGACTCTGTGCGACAATAGCCGCTCCAGATGCCTCGTGGATCGAACGGGATCGTCTTCGGTATTGCACAAGATTATGGTGTAGCCCGCGCCCGTCACCGCATCCTCGATGCCTCTGGCCAACTGAGGGTAGAATGGGTTGGTGATGTCCGCAACCATCAACCCAATTGTCATACTCTTGCCTGTGGCCAAGCCTCGGCCCAATCTAGACGGATAGTAACCAAGCTCCTTTCCAACTTGCTCTACTCTTGTTCTGGTGGCCTCGCTGACATCAGGGTGATTCCTTATAGCCCTGGAGGCAGTTGAGAGCGAAACGCCGGCGGTCGCCGCTACTTCTCTGAGAGTGAGCGTACGTCCCAACCTTCTAGGCCGCTCTTTCTCCCCTGCGATACCGTCGTCCACTTCCGGGTTACCTCTTGACTTCCGAAATCATATGTGCTATACTACAAGTGTTTTGGCAGCGTTGCCGGCAGCGTTGCCAATATAGTATATCACAGTTTTTGAGTGCTGTCAAGAAGACCAGTCTGGAGAGTAGCACTGTACGTGATGGGGTTTTTCGAGCAGAGGAATGAAGCTTTGTGTGTCGCATGGTAACTTCGGGGGCAGTTGATCCCAGTCGAGGAACAGTGGGCATCCGACCGTAGTGACCCACTTAACTCCGCTTGTACGGGCAAGCGATCTGATGAAGCCAGCCACTAGCGCTGTGCCTTGTATTCGTTTCAGATGCGGTGCTTGTTGCTTTGCGTGATGCGCATGGCTCTTGAGTTCCGTGAATCATATCGAGCCGCTGCCACTCCCCAAGAAAAGGTGCGTTGGAGATGCATTACCACAGCGAGTCTGAAGTAAGGGTGCTGGAAGGGCACGCCCGTCAACTGCGATTAGATGCAATAGAGATGATTTACCGACGCAAGGCGGGTCATCCGGGCGGATCCCTCTCTTCAGCAGAGATCATCGCAGCGCTCTATTTCCACCAGTTGAGAATCGACCCCGCCCTTCCTGACTGGCCCGGGCGTGATCGTTTCATTCTGAGCAAGGGCCACGCAGCTGCGATTCTGTACGCCGCCCTCGCTCGACGCGGCTTCTTCCCAGTCGATGAACTGAATACGTGGGGGGAACTGGGCAGTCGCCTGCAGGGCCACCCGGATAGACTGAAAACGCCCGGAGTGGACATGAACACGGGGCTCTTGGGTCATGGGATTGCGGTTGGCGCAGGGTTGGCCTTGGCGGC
>CAZBJW010000038.1:0-23810 GCA_964492135.1 uncultured Anaerolineales bacterium | reverse complement strand
GTACCAGGCGGACAGCCGTGTGGTCAGCGTCCTGGTGGCGGATGTCGACTCCGACGGATCGGGGGAGGTTGTCTCCGGGTCATGGGGCCGCCAGCTATCTCTGCTGGCTGGTGACGGAGAACTCCGTTGGGAGGTACATGGTAGCGATGCTGTATCGGCTGTTCACTGTGCCGATTTGGACAACGATGGACTGCTGGAAATCGTGGTAGTGCACCGCGGCGGGGAGGTGTCTCTGGTCGGAGCCGACGGAGAAGTCCGCTGGAGATACGACACGGGGGGATACGTGCGGCAGTTGGGGGCATATGACTTGGACCATGATGGGAGCAAGGAGATCGTCGTCGGATCCTCCGATGGCCGAGTCTATGTCTTGAACGATGAAGGCGATGTGGCATGGATCCGTGACGTTGGTGGTCCTGTCCTCGCGGTACATGTGGCGGACTTGGACGGCAGTGGCACGGCAGAGGTGGTGGTCGGAGCGGGCCCCGGAACGCCTGGGGTCTACGTCCTGAGTAGCACAGGAGGGAGTGAGTGGGAATACGCCACCGACAGGGGCGCGTGGGCGGTGACCAGCGCTGATCTCGACGGTGATGGGCTGCGGGAGATCCTGGCTGGTGCAGATGACGGCGTGATCTACATACTTGATTCATTTGGTCGGCTAAGGGGCTCCTATGGCGCACCGCGGAGAGTTCACGAACTAATCGCCACCGACCTGGACGGCGATGGGCAGGACGACTTGGTCGCCCGCTCGGGCAACGATGTTTACTTGCTGAGTGTGCTCCCCGCACAGACTGTCCCCACCCAGTCATCGGGGAGTGCTGAGCCGGCCACTCTGGAGCAGTGGACCGGTACCCTACCGGGCGTCGCTGAGGCTGGGGAGTCCGTGGTAGAGCTGATTGCAGTGGGTGACATTATGCTGTCGCGCAGCGTTGAAGAGCGTATGGATCTGTATGGGAGCGCCTACCCGTTCTGGGGCACTGCCGATCTCATACGCGGGGCAGATATCGCCATAGGCAATCTGGAATGTCCCCTGACAACGGCAGGCGAGCCTATAGCCAAGCGCTTCACGTTCCGAACACATCCGACCCATGTGCAGGGCCTGGCCCTGGCCGGTTTTGACATAATGAATCTGGCCAACAACCATCTGCTCGACTTTGGGAGGGAAGGTTTCGCCGAGACTGGTGAAGTCCTGGAGGATAATGGACTGGGTTATGTTGGAGCGGGCTTCTCATACGCAGAGGCCCATCGTCCCGTGATCTGGGAGGGGAAGGGCAGACGGATCGCATTTCTGTCCTATGCGGCGAGCCGGTGGGAAGGCTCCGCCGAGGTTCCTACTGACGAGTGGATAGCTTTTGCAGACGTGGGCACCATCCGGGAGGATGTCCGGCGAGCTACCGAGGAGGCTGATCTCGTGGTGGTGATCATGCACCTGGGAACAGAGTATCAGGGGTATCCCGACGAGGAGCAGCTAGCTGTCTCACGAGCGGCGGTCGAAGCCGGGGCCTGCCTGGTCATCGGGAACCATCCACACGTCGTACAAGGAGCGAGACGCTTCGGAAATGGGTTTATCGCGTATAGCATCGGCAACTTCGTCTTTGATCTCGATGTCGTGGAGAGGGCGCGGCAAGGTGCGGTGCTGCGAGTCCTCCTTGGAGAGGACGGTGTCGAGGCGGCGGAACTGATTCCCGTGCGCATCGTAGATGATGTACAGCCGCAATTTCTGGCCGATGAGGAAGGGCTACCCATCGTCGAGCGGCTGTTCTAGGTCGCCGTGACCGAGAGCAACACGGCGGGCAGGTTTGACCCAGGTTGGGGCCTACACTAGAATCCCGACGGGATAGTGTGGAGGCTGAACTATGGCCAGACTCGGCCAGGTGCTGAGAGAAGCGCGGGAGCGCAAGGGATATTCGTTCCAGGAGGTCGAGCGGGCCACAGGATTGTGGCCGGAGTACGTTAAGGCCCTGGAGACCGAGGATTTCCGCTTGTTTACCAGCGCCTCCCATGTGAGGAGTTCTCTCCGTCTCTACGCCCGGCACCTTGGACTCAATGTCAAGCACGTATTTGCCCTCTGGGAACAGACGCTGGCCGAGCAGGCCGCAGGTGTGGAGCAAGGGCCTCGGCCCTCCATGAGCCCTCTATACTCGGCCGTCATCAAAGGGCTGCTGGTTTGCCTAGCCCTCTTGCTCTTCGCGACTGGATTTGCGTTTGGCTACCGGTGGCTGACAACGCGGCCGAGTACCGACAGCCCGCCGGTGGTAGTTGGACCGAAGGCGACGCCTCAGCCGCCATCGCCCACGCCCACTCCGTCACCCACGCCATATTCGCCCATCAGTAGCACTGCATGGCCTCGCTATACGATCACCGCTACGCTCGATTACCAAAGGCATCACCTGGACGTGCAGGAGAGGATAGACTACGCCAATCGGACAGGCGACACGCTGCCGGAGATCGTGCTCAATGTCTTTCCAAACCACGATGCAGACGTTTTCACCTTGAGTAGTCTGAGCCTGGAGTTCGGTGCCGGTCCAGTGACCACCGACCACACTCTCGAGGACATGACACTGCGAGTGCCTCTACCTAAGGAACTAGCACCCGGGCAGGTGGCTACTCTGTTCCTGGACTTTGCTCTGGACCTGCCCTACATAGATCCGGCGTCGAGCTTCACGACGGGCAGCCTGGGCTGGTCGGAACAGGCGGCGGATGTCGGTCACTGGTATCCAGCCCTGGCCCCTTTCCTGGCCGGAGAAGGCTGGTACACCTTTGCCTATCACTCGGTCGGCGACCCCTACGTGATGGAAGAAGCTGACTACCAGATACAGATCCACGCGCCCGACGGCGTAATCGTGGCGGGTACTGGAAGCGAGCAGCGTGACGGCAACATCTGGCGCTATAGCATTTCGCAGGCCCGCTCCTTCGCGTTCGCTGCCAGCGACCAGTACCTCACCCATACCACTGAGACGGACGGCATCGCTGTCACCTCTTACTATTTCCCAGACCATGCCGACGCCGGCGTCGACGTGGCTCGCTTCGCAGCTGAGGCATTACAGACGTATGGTGACCTCTTCGCTGTGCGATATCCCTATGCCGAGTACAGGGTGGCGGAAACCGAATTCGCCGGTGGTATGGAGTTTTCGGGTGTCTCGTTTCTGGGTTCTCTATGGTACGATACGTACGCAGGCGGTGTGCGCTCTCAGTTGGTGTCACTGCTGGCGCACGAGGTCTCGCATCAGTGGTGGTATGGCATGGTGGGCAACGACCAGGTGAAGGAGCCTTGGCTCGACGAGGCTCTGGCCACTTACAGCGGGCTTGAGTTCTACCAACTGAGATACCTCGATGACTACCAGTGGGCCTGGGGGTTTGAGGTGTGGAACTACGAGCCATCGGGACGGATAGATGCCAGCATCTACGAGTTCGACGACCAAAAGTCATACATGAACGCGGTCTACCGTCGGGGGGCGCTGTTCCTCGCCGACCTGCGAAACGCGATGGGCGATGACGCGTTCTACGCCTTCCTGCGGGATTACTGCCAGACCCAGAGCCACACGATGAGCAGGCATGGGGACTTCTTCTCCATCGTGTCCCGCCACAGTGACCACGATCTTTCCCCACTGTTGGAGGAGTATCTGATCCCCGCAGGGGGCGAAGATTGAAAGTGAGTCAGTTGCCAGGATGCTCGCGCTGCGCCCTCGTCATCCTCTGGCTGATCTCGCTCACCCCTCTTGCCTGCGGGGCGGCAGCCTCTGCACCCACTTCGCCCGTGCCGGCTACCCACTCCGACGTAGCGAGCCTCAACGGACCACGTCCTTGCCTGGCGGTGGCTGAAGAGCTGTGGCAGGACGAGAGAGAGCTGTTCGCCGACCTGGAGAGAGCCTATTCTGGATGTCCAGCTGGGCCAGCCGGAGGGTCATCCGAGGCGCTGGCTTGGCTGCGCTCCGGCGATTCCAAGCTGGCGCTGGTCAGCGGCCCGTCTCCTCGAGAGGGGGCGGAACTGGTGCGGACGGAGCCCTACGCGCTGGTCGCCCATGTGGTCTCTGCTCTCGACGATGTGACTCTCACCTGGCTACGAAGTGTCTTCCAGAGTGCGGGCGACCACACCGTGGTGCTTGCCAGGGGCGGCACTGCGGTTAAGGAGCTGCTGGAGGTGGATGAACTCCGTCCGGATGTTGTACATGTGCCCTCCTGGGAGGAGGCGAACGATCGGGTGGCACAGGACAGGGGAGCGCTCGCCTTGGTGCCGTGGCGAGCGGTTGACTTTCACGTCCGAGCTCTGGCCATCGACGGGCAACGGATAGGCCCCGGAGACCTGGAGAGCTACCCCTACCAGCGCCGCTGGTGGCTGACTGGCGCTACGGAGGACCACCTGGAGCTGTGCCAGGCACTCCGCGAAGGTCTGGCCGATCAAACCGGACCTCTGATCAGCTTCGTTGCTGTCGGCGACGTGATGCTGGGACGGGGAGTCGGCCGACTCATGGCCGTCAATTCACCTCACTATCCCTTTCTCCTCACTCGCGAGCTCACCAATGCTGCGGATGTCGCCTTCGCCAATCTGGAATGCCCTTTGACTTTAGGGGGCGTTCCGCAAGGAGGAATCGCGCTTCGAGCCAGTCCAGACGCGGTGGAGGGCCTGAGCGATGCCGGGTTTGATGTGCTGTCCCTGGCAAACAACCATAGCGACGACTACGGGGCAATTGGCTTGCTGGATACTATCGCCGCGCTGGAAGAAAAGGGGATTGCCCACGTAGGAGTCGAAGGCGGCCCGGGCGCCGCTCGTTCGGCGACAGTGATTGATGCTGGTGGGGCGAAGATCGCCTTTCTGGCTTACAATCACGTCGAACCGCGGTATCCCGGCGAGCAGGGCGGCGTGCCTGGCCCTATGTGGCTGGAGCCGGAATTGGTGTACCATGAGGTGGGACGCGCCGGCGATCAGGCTGACATCGTGGTGGTGTCTTTCCACTGGGGCACGGAGTACATTCCAGTGCCGGACACCTTCCAACGGGAGGTGGCGCGCAGAACAGTGGAGGCGGGGGCCGACTTGGTCCTCGGGCACCACCCTCACGTGGTAGGAGGGGTGGCCTTCTTGGAGCAGGGCTTCGTCGCCTACAGCCTGGGCAACTTCATCTTCGACCAGCCCTTTTCCGTGGAGACGGAGCGAGGGCTGATGCTGCAGGCTTTGTTGGACGATACAGGCTTGAAGCAGGTTCGTCTTGTGCCAGTGCACATCGAGGCAGGGCAGGCGAGGGTACTGCCGCAAGCGGAGTCAACTTCCGCCCTAGGAGAGGTCTTCGAGATAGCGGAGAGCCTAGGGGGTCTGCCCGGTGACTCATACGGCATACTCGGACACGAGAAACGCGGCAGCCGTCTGACGGTGGAGTGGAGGGCAGAGCTTGGGGAGAAGGTAAACGTTCTGAGGATGAATGACTTGGATGCAGACGGAGAATCTGAGGTCTTGGTGGGCGCCGGAAGGGCTAGTGGGCGAGGCCGTGTGTATGCGTTCGGTGCAGACGGTGACATACGATGGGATTTCGAGACCGAAGACTGTGTGGAGAGCTTGGTCGCCGCTGATGTAGATGGCGATGCTTTGGGCGAGGTCATCGTCAGTTCAGGTGTGCTGGACAAACCTGGTTCCATCCATGCAATTGATCATGACGGACAACCACAGTGGCGTCACACAGTGGAGGCTGCCGTTCTGGACACTGCGTTGGGCGACGTGGATGGAGACGGGCGATGGGAAGTGGCCGCCGGAGAATGGGGCAGCTTTGGCGATACCATCTACTCGCTGGATGGTGACGGCAGCTTGAGGTGGAAATACCCGACTGGGGGATCGGTGAGCGTGGTCCGCGTCGCCGACCTTGACAACGATGGTAGTGCAGAGGTGCTCGCAGGTGCCGAAAATGCCTACGTATTGACGGGTGACGGGCGCCTGCTCTGGAAGTATCCAACGGCAGGTTTCGTGAATCAGTTGGCCATCGGGTTGGAGGACAGCGATGGTAGGAAAGCGATAGTCGTCACTACTGGGTATCCGGACTCCTCTGTCTTGACCTTCAGTGGCAACGGCGAGCTTTCGTGGGGATATCCAGCGGGGAGTTCGCCTACGGACGTTGTGGCGGCAGATGTGGAAGGTGATGGGGCCACCGAGGTGCTTGTTGGATTGATGGACGGGCGCATTTGCCTGTTGGGCAGCGACGGGTCGTTGCGGTGGGAGTATCAAGCTCGGGACACTGTGAACGATGTGGCCTTGGCCGATGTGGACGGAGATGGGGTCAAAGAACTCGTGGCGGCGACAGGCGACTACTTCTCCTCGGGCGGGGTTTGGGTCCTGGATGTGGTCAGTGGCGCGGTTTGTGGCTTCTACGAGGGATTGGGCTGGGTCACCTCAATTGACGTGGCTGACGTGGACCAGGACGGGGCGGATGAGATAGCGGCTGGTACAGGCAGGGGCGACGTGCTGCTCCTGCACTGGGGCGACAGGGTGAGCGGATGCGAAGGGTGACCTGGCTGCTGCTCTCGGCGGTGCTTGTGTGGCCTGTCTATGGTTGTTCTCAGCGGATGAGCCCCGGTTCAACCCCTACAGAGATGGGCACTGCCCTCTCAGCAGGCCCGACGACTTGTGTAGACAGCAGGGCTACAGTCATACTCACACCGACCGAGACCACCGTCCTGGCGCCACGTGGTCAGAAGCTGCTCGGAGAATCGTGGGAAGGGCGACCAATGGTAGGTCACTGGTTTGGGCGTGGTGAGCACAAGGTGGTTCTGGTGGGCAACATCCACGGTGGCACCGAGGAGAACACCCATCGCTTGGCCTTGGAGTTGATCAGCTATTTCGACCAGCACCCCGATGAGGTGCCCTCAGAAGTCACCCTATGGATCATACCCACCGCCAATCCCGACGGCTTGGCCAACGGTACCAGGCGCAATGCTCGCGGCGTGGACCTGAATCGAAATGCAGACAACGAGCGCGATTCGTGCGAGCGAAACGACTGGGTCAGTGATACGTACACCACGGAAGGTGTGGTCGAGGGTGGCGGTGGCCCATTTCCCTTCTCCGAGGTTGAGGCCCGGGTTCTTCGTGACTTCCTGGCCGACGCTCAGATCGCAGTATTCTATCACAGTATGGCGGGCATGATATTCGCCACTTCCTGTGCCGATCATCCTGCATCGGCAGAATTGGCCCGTCGCCTGTCACACGCGACCGGTTATCCTTTCATTGAAGAGGGCTGGGCTTCCTACCCTGTCACGGGTGCCATGGTCGACTACCTGGCTTATGAGGGTGTGGCCGCAGTGGAAGTCGAGTTGACAGGGAAGTTTGACATGGAGTTCGACAGGAACCTGATCGGGGTGAGGGAGGTCATGCAGTCGGTGGACGAGATAGTCTCCTCCCGGTGAGGAGGAGAGATCACTCTATAGTCGTTGATGGAAAGCGTGATATGGAACTGCTACCAGCGGAACAACTGCCTGAGGACTACCGTTCGGGTTTCGTGGCTGTTATGGGCAGGCCCAACGTAGGGAAGTCGACTTTGATCAATGGCTACGTGGGCCACAAGGTGGCGATTGTGTCTCCCAAGCCCCAGACTACGCGTCGCCGTTTGCGCGGCATACTTACGTTGCCCCAGGCGCAGATTGTGTTCATCGACACGCCAGGCATCCACGAGCCTCGCCACAAACTGGGAGAGTATATGGTCGAGGCGGCCCTGAGAGCGATACCCGACGGCGATGTGGTGTTGTTCGTGGTGGATGTCTCGGTGCCACCGCGGTCCGAAGACGTACAACTGGCGCGATTGATAAAGGAGCGAGCCGCCGGGCCCTGCATCCTGGTAATGAACAAGGTCGACCTCGTATCGATGGAGAAAGAAGGGACGCTTCGCCAAGCTTACCTCTCCCTGGCGGACTGCGAAGCGTCGATCATGGTCTCTGCCACCGAGGGACACAATCGCGAAGAGCTACTCAATCTCATCATCCAGCGCTTGCCGTTGGGGCCACAGTTCTATCCCCCGAATCAGATTACGGACCAGCCCCTACGTTTCGTGACTGCGGAACTCATTCGTGAACAGGTGTTGCATTCCCTGTATCACGAAGTGCCCCACTGGGTGGCCGTGGTGGTGGAGGAGTTCGAGGAGCGACGCGAGGATCTGACGTACATCGAGGCCACAGTGTATGTGGCCAAGGACAGCCAGAAAGGGATTGTCATAGGCGCGGGGGGCAAGATGCTCAAGCGCATTGGGGGAGCCGCCCGAAAGGAGTTAGAGCGCCTGCTAGGGACGAAGGTCTACCTGGACTTGTGGGTCAAGGTCCGAAAACGATGGCCTCGGGACGACGCCGCATTGCGCTACCTGGGGTATGCCCTGCCCAAGAAGCGATGACAGGTCGTTGGGCGAAAGTTCCACTCCAGACCGGCACAAGGATCTGGTCAGGAGGGGAGTCGAGTGGTACAATAGCTGCCCAGGGCAAGCGTACTGCCCCCCGCAGGGCCCGACTACACACCGCCACGTGACCGCTCGAACACGGAGGGAGTGACATGTCGCACATCATCGCTGCCTGTGGGTTGGACTGTGCGCTATGTGACATACGGTAGGCCAGTGACGATTCGGCGCTGGCGGAGGAGATCATCGACTGGTTCGACAAGGAGTTGGACGTAGAGATCAAGCCGGAGGATCTTCGCTGCGACTGGTGCAAGGGCGATAGAACCAATCATTGGTCCCCTGACTGCTGGATCCTGAAGTGCTGCGTAGATGATAAAGGGTTGGATTTCTGCTACGAATGTATGGATTTCCCCTGCCAGGAACTCAGCGACTGGGCGGACAAGAGCCAGAATTGTACCGGCGCTTTCGAGAGGCTCAAGAGGATGAGCGTAACAGGAGAGGCCTAGGAGGATGAGTGTAACGCGCGAAGATGCATGGCAACTGGTGAACGAGTTCACCAAGAATCAGAACCTCGTCCGGCATATGTTGGCAGTGGAGGCGGGAATGCGGGCCTATGCACGCAAGTTCGGTGAGGACGAGGAATTGTGGGGCATCGTGGGCCTGATCCATGACTTCGACTACGAACAGAATCCCGATCTCACAGTGGAAGGGCATCCTGTCACCGGTGCCAGAATACTGCGGGAGAGGAACTGGCCCGAGGAGATGGTGAGGGCGATCCTGTCTCACGCCAGCGAATACACTGGCGTGCCTCACGAATCCCTCATGGAGATGGCGCTCTATGCGGTGGATGACCTGACTGGCCTTCTAGTAGCTGTGGCTCTGGTCCGGCCCGGCAAAGACATTCGCGATGTCAAGCTCAAGTCCGTACGCAAGAAGTGGAAGGATAAGGCCTTTGCAGCGGCGGTCAATCGAGAGGAGATAGAGCATGCCGCCGCAGACCTAGAAGTTGATTTGAACGACCATATTCAGATCGTGCTCGACGCCATGAAGGGCATCGCGCCGGAACTAGGTCTGGCTGGAGACGCGTAGGATCAGCCCTTGATAACGCCGATAGGAACCAGCCTCGCTACCTTGAGGGCGATACCTGCGCCGGCCACCACGTCCACCACGCGCTCGACATCTTTGTAAGCTTGTGGGGCCTCCTCTGCGAGACCGGCCATGCTGCCTGCCTTCACGGTGATTCCCTGCTCTCGCATTTCGCGCATCAGGTCCTCACCCCAGACCTTTCTCTTGGCCGCCTTGCGACTGAGCATCCGCCCCGCCCCATGGCATGTGGAGCCGAAGGTGAGATCGAGGGCTCTCTCGGTACCTACAAGGACATAGGATGCGGTCCCCATGCTGCCCGGCACGAGTACCGGCTGCCCGACTCCCTGGTAGACCTGGGGGAGCTCTTTGGAACTCGGGCCAAACGCGCGCGTAGCACCCTTTCGGTGCACGACCAGCTTTGTGCGCTTGCCCTCGATGGTGTAATGCTCCACCTTACCGATGTTGTGGGCCACGTCATAGACCTGGGTCAACTCCCACGAGGGAATCTTCCCTGCCAAGACCTCCTCAAAGGCACCGCGTACCCAGTGCGCAATAACGTGACGGTTGGTCCAGGCGAAGTTCGCAGATGCCGCCATGGCGCCGAAGTAGTCCTGTCCCTCCGGTGACTCGAAAGGGGCGCAAACCAGTTCGCGGTCAGGAAGCTGTATACCATACTTCCGGACGGCTTTCTGTAGCAGCCTAACGTAATCGCTGCAGACTTGATGACCTAGCCCGCGCGAGCCGCAGTGAATCTGCACGGCGATGAAGCCTTGACGCAGTCCGAAAACCTCGGCGACTTCTTCGTCGTAGATCTCCGTGACCTCGTCGATCTCCAGGAAATGGTTTCCTGAGCCAAGGGAACCCAATTGCAAAAAGCCTCGGTCCTTGGCCCTCTGGCTGACCGCTGAGGCATCGGCCCCAGGCATGCACCCACGCTCCTCCGTGCGTTCCATGTCTTCTCTCGTGCCGTACCCTTGTCCTACCGCCCACGCCGACCCCTGCTCCAAGACCTTGTCGAGATCTCTCTTTGAGATCTTGATCCCTCCTTTGCCCAGCCCGGTGGGCACAAGGCGAAACATCGCCTGTACCAGATCCTCGACGTAGGGGTCCAGGGCTTCTCGTTCGATGTCGGAGGCTAGCATTCGTACGCCGCAATTGATATCGTAACCTATGCCACCAGGTGATATTACACCGTCGGGCGGCTTGGTCGCTGCGACTCCGCCGATGGGAAAACCGTACCCCTGATGGATGTCCGGCATGGCCAGCGTGTACTTCAGCACGCCGGGTAGAGTGGTGGTGTTGACCAATTGCTCGAGTGAGCGATCGGTCAGCGCGGCTTCGAGAAGCTGATCATCGGCGTAGATTCGCGCCGCCACACGCATGTCATCTCTATGGTTGGCTGGTATCTCGTACAAGTACCTGTCCAGCTTCTTGACGTCCTTCTTCTGGATCATGGTAAACCTCTCCTTGTGTGCAGCCGTATCCCGAAGCCGCGCCTTGCGGCCTCCGGCAAAGTGCTCGCTGCGGTTGGCAGGGCGCAGCCAGGCCCAACCTACAGTTCTTCCACGATCTCCTGGAATTCGGAGAAGGGAATGGCCGTCAGGGTCTGTGTGCTCGCTGCACCAAACGAGTTGGCGAGGAGGGCAACCTTGGCCGCCTCCCGCGCGTCGGTCGCCTCGAAGATGTGGAGAAAATCGTAGGCACCGAGCAACGCATAGCTGGCCACTCTGTTCACCCCTGGGCACTGGCGCTTGAGTTCAGCCTCGAACTGCCTGTCGGTCTCTACGAGCGACTTGACCTGGGTGGCACCCCCGGAAGAGATCTTGGACAGCAGAACGAACGTTGGCATCTCTCACCCTCCCTGCATTCTCTGACTGCCAGATCCTGCTAGGTGTCGAATACTACGGTGACCGTGTATCCCTGGGCTGTCCTCTCAATGCTCAGATCGTTGAAGGTCGCCGCCTTGATCGCCGTCTTGGGCGCCCATCGATCTGTTCCCTGGATCACAGCCTCCAGTCTCGTGGGCGATGCTTCGAGTATACCGATCTTATTGTAGACAACCCCGTCCATCTCGTGAAGGTAGAGGAGTTCGCTCAGCCAGTCGACGAGAAGGGTCTCTTCATCCAGAGCCTGCAAGGACACCTCTCTTTGTGTCGATGATGCGCTGTCTTCCCATTCGGCCATCAGACTGAACATCCCTTGAGCAGCGTTGACCAAGAGCTCGCTCCAGTCGCGGCCATAGACCCGCAAGGCAGCGTCAGCTATGTGTTCTACTTCTTCGAATCGCGTGGGAGCTGAGATACTCATGGCTCCAGTTCTTGAAATAGGCGGCGGGTCTCAGCTACGTCCTCTTTCATCTGCGCTATCAGCGCATCGGCACTCTCGAAGCGACGCTCGGGCCGCAGGCGCTTGACGAAATGAACCTCCAAGGTCTCGCTATACAAGTCACCCGCGAAATCGAGAATGTGAGCCTCGACAATGCGCCCTAGACGATCTTCAAAGGTAGGTCGTAGCCCTACGTTGACTACCGCTTGATGGTTGGCGGTGCCCCAGTATGCACGGACGGCGTATATCCCATCAGCGGGAATCACTATTCTCTCGTCTACTACCAGATTGGCAGTCGGGAATCCCAGTTGATGCCCCCGCCCAGCACCGATTACGACCTCTCCCCTCAATGAGGGGTAGCGTCCCAGAAGATCGCTCGCCTCACCCACTTTCCCTTCTCGCAGCAGTGCGCGGATGGCGCTGCTGCTTATCACCCGGCCTTGATGCATAACCGGTTGCAGAGCATGCAGGCTGAAGTCCAACTCCTCTCCCAAGTCCCTGAGGTAGGCTTCATTCCCTTGTCTGGCGCGCCCCAGGGCGAAGTCGGGCCCTATCCATAGCTCCCTTAACCGCAAGTGCTCCAACAAGGAGAGCATAAAATCCCGAGGTGATGTCTCGGCTAGTTTCCTCGTAAAGGTGAGAGCCAGAACAAAATCGAGGCCCAACTCGCTCAACAACTCCACTTTCTCTTCGAAGGTAGTCAGGTAGCGAACGTCCTTGTCAGAGGCCAATAGTTCATCCGGATGGCGGTCGAAGGTGAGCACCCCGGCGAGCAAGTCACCGGCTCTGGCACTCTGGATCAATTTGCCTATCAAACACCGATGGCCCAGATGCACTCCATCGAAGACGCCGATGCTTAGGGCAGACGGTCTCTCAAGAACCGAGTCGGCCAAATCACGTATCAGCTTCATGAAGGTTGAATACTTTTCTCGGTTTCCAGAGCTTGCTTTCTTCCTCGTATCGCAACAGAGCGACAAACCTACGTGAGGACGAGTAAGCGCGACAGAAAGGACCGTCCAAGGGCTCCAAACCCTTGACCCCTTGCCCCTGCCTTATCCTCATCTCTGTTTCTGGATCTACCACGACCGCTTCGAAATGAAGAAGGGCTTCGTCGAGGGGGTGCAGGATGTCAGGCCAGCTTCCATTGGCGAAGCTCTCCTCGACAGTACTGAGGGATACTGCATCGCCTAAAGTGAAACAACCGCTACCCACGCGGACGAGGCTCTCCAAATGAGCACCGGTACCCAGTGCCTCTCCCAGATCCCTGGCCAACGCCCGAATGTACGTGCCCCTGGAGCATTCCACACGCAATCTGAGAGAAGGAGGCACCCACCCGGTCAAACGAAGGTCATAGATCTCCACGAGCCTGGGACTTCGTTCTACTTCGATTCCTCTACGGGCGAGTTTGTGCAGCGGAGTGCCTTTGTGCTTGAGGGCTGAGTGCATGGGCGGTATCTGCTGGATCGAGCCATGGAAGTGAGTCACCATCCGCTCAACGTGCTCCCGAGAGGTCCTCACGTCACTCACTTCACGGATGACCCTTCCTTCGCTGTCGCCACTATCCGTGGTGACGCCCAACCGTATCTGGGCATCGTATTGCTTTGTGCCTTCCATCAGGAACTCGCTGACTCGCGTGGCCTGGCCCAGACAGACAAGGAGAACACCAGAGGCCGCTGGATCCAGTGTCCCCGCGTGGCCCACCCGCCTTATGCCCGAGGCGCGGCGAACGCTATCTACGACATCGTGTGAGGTGATCCCCAGGGGTTTGTCAACGTTGAGGATGCCGGCGATGGCCCTCCGCCTCGGTCTGGCTTCCGTCGCAGATGAGGATCCCAGCCCACGTTCGCAGGCCAGACAGGATTCTCTGATCGTGTCGTCGCGCCGCATTGTCATCTGTGGCCAGTCCCGTCTTCGTGCTTCAGAGTGTTTGAGTCCAACACTTCCTTGGCTTTGACCAGCACGTCGCGCGTCACCTGATCGAGATCTCCTTCGACTATGGCGCCAGCGGCCTGAGGGTGTCCTCCGCCCCCGAAATGAACGGCGATCGAAGAAATGTCCACCCCCGGTCTCGACCTGATGCTGACCTCTACCTTACCGTTTTCCTTCTCCTTGAAGACTATCGCCGCCTTAGCATCGCGCGCTGTAGCTAGAAGGTTCACGATACCATCACCATTGCCAGAGCTAGCGCTGTATTGGTTCTTCATGTCCAGTGTAGTGATGGACCAGACGAGATGCCCATCCATCTGCATCTCCTCGAGCATTCTGCCCCAGAGGCGCAACGTAGCTAAGGTCCGCTTCCTGTAGTAGTTCTCGTTGATGTCCGTGAGCGAAGCTCCTGCCTTCATCAGTTGGGCTGACACCTCCAACGTGCGGGGTGAGGTGCTAGAGGTGCTGAAAGATTGGGTATCTGTCACAATCCCCGTCAGCAAGTATGTGGCCAAGAGGGGATCCAGGTGTATCTCCCACTCTCGCAACAGGTCGAAGATGATTTCCGCAGTGGCTGCCGCTTCCGTACGGACCAAGTTTACGGCAGCAAACATGCTGTTGGTCACATGGTGATCAATGTTAACGGCCGTCTTGTCCAGGGACGGCACACGACGATAGGCTTTGCCAAGACGTTCTGGGTCGCTGGCATCCACAGTAATGATCAGGTCTTCTACGGTGATCTCAGGTGTCCCAAACTCTTCCGTGCCAGGCAAGAACAGAAGCGCCTCTGGCACTAGATCATCGCAGGCGACGCTGCAGTCTTTGCCCATCTTCCTCAGAGCCCGAGCCAAGGCCAGGGTAGAGCCTATGGTATCTCCGTCGGGATCCACATGAGCTATCAGGAAGATCCGTTGTGCACCGTCAATCAAGCGCCTTAGCTGCTCAGTCATTCTTCGTCCTGCTTCTCAAGGTTCTCCATCTCCTGAAGTATTCTTTCTATCCGCAGACCCTGCTCCACAGACTGGTCCAGATGGAAATTCAACTCTGGAACATAACGCAGGTACACCGTCTGCCCCAGTTGTCGACGCAGATAGCCGGTGGCTTTCTTCAGAACGCTCAGCCTTTCCTCCTGCTGTTCATGATCCCCCAAGAAGGTCACGTAGATGTGAGCTTGACGCAGATCGGAAGAGGTTTCTACGTCCGTGACGGTCACGAGGTCGAGTCTCGGGTCTGCGACCTCTTTGTGCAGTACTTCACCTAACGCCTGCCTGATGAGTGCATTCACTCTTCTCTGTCTGCGAGTCACCATGTTTCTTCTGACCTTCCCCGCGAGAATGGCCTCCTCAGAAGTTCTGGGCCACTGAAGAACTCAAGCGACCCTTTCTTTCTTGTACACTTCCAGGATGTCTCCCTCCATGAAGTCGGTAAATCCGTCCAATCCCACGCCACACTCGAGACCCTCCGCTACTTCGTTGACATCTTCGGTGAAGCGCCGCAAAGAGTTGATGGCCCCGTCGTATACCACTTCGCTGTCACGGAGAACTCTGACCTGTGCGTTCCGCTTGACGGCGCCATCCTCCACGTAGACACCTGCAACTCGACCTAGCTTTGAGGCGCGGAAGCTAGCTCTCACTTCCGCATGGCCCAGGATCACCTCTTCGTACACTGGCTCGAGAAGCCCCTTCAGTGCCTTGTCGATGTCGTCAATGAGCCTATAGATGACTTTGTAATAGCGGATTTGGATGTCCTCGACTTCCGCCATAGTGCGGGCCGCGGGTTCGGCCTGGACATTGAAACCGATGACTACAGCTTCTGAAGCCACAGCCAGACTGACGTCTGACTCGGTGATGTTACCTACTCCCTCGTGAATGATGCTCACTTTGAGATCCTCGTCGCCTAACTCCCGCAGCGAATTGGAGACTGTTTCCAGTGTGCCCTGCACGTCAGCCTTCAAGATGACATTGAGCTCCTTGGCTGTGCCGGCGCGCATCTGGGCGTAGATCTCGTCAAGGCTTAGCGCCCTCCTAGGGGCTTGCTCATATGCTCGCCTCTCCTCCGCGCGTTCTTCGGCTTGGGCTCGCGCAGTCTTCTCATCACTCACCACTCTGAATATATCACCCGGCTGTGGCGCATCGGAGAGCCCCAGCACTACGACGGGGAAGGAAGGCGACGCGGCTTTCAGCTTATTGCCAGCATCGTCGAACATCGCTCGGATGCGCCCATAGATGTCGCCTATCACGACGTTGTCTCCGACGCAAAGTGTGCCATTCTGTACCAGCAGAGTGGCTGTGGGGCCTCTACTCCTATCGAGTTTGCCTTCGAGGACCGTTCCAACTGCTGGACGATCGGGATTGGCCCTCAGGTCAGACATCTCTGCCACCAAGAGGATCATTTCCAGGAGCGTGTCTATTCCCGTCCCGTCTTTGGCCGAAACCGGAACCGCGATTGTCTTGCCTCCCCAGTCCTCGACCGTCAACCCCAAATCGGCCAGCTGTTTCTTGACCGCCTCCACATTTGCGCTCGACTTGTCTATCTTGTTGATGGCCACGACTATGGGCACGTTGGCAGCTCGAGCGTGATCGATGGCTTCCGTGGTTTGAGGCATGACCCCGTCATCGGCTGCCACGACTAGGACGGCGATGTCAGTGACCTGAGCTCCCCGAGCGCGCATGGCCGTGAAGGCCTCGTGACCAGGTGTGTCTATAAAGGTGATCTTCTTGCCGCTATGTTCAACCTGATACGCCCCGGTGTGCTGGGTGATTCCGCCGGCCTCACCAGCTACCACGTTGGTATGCCTGATATAGTCCAGCAAGGAGGTCTTCCCGTGATTGACATGGCCCATCACTGTAACCACGGGAGCCCTGGGCCGCATGTCTTCTGGCGCTTCTTGAGCGTAGATCTCCTTCAAGGGCGCTTCCTCGGGTATGGTCGGCGCCTCGGGCGGGGCCGCAATCTCCTCCACCACCTCGGGAAGTTCCTGCTGGATCTCGAAGCCTAGATCGGTAGCTACGATAGCAGCTGTATCGTAGTCAACCGTCTGATTGATGTTGGCCATGATCCCACTACCGATCAGCATCTTCATGACCTCTATGGGACTCACGTCAAGCAGATCGGCCAACTCCCTGACAGACAGCTTGTCCGGTATGCTGACTACCTTGCTCTTTTCGGCCATATCGTGTCTCCCTTCTGGCCCTGTCGCTCCGCGGTCCAGCTTCCTGCGGCGTAGGGTGATAGCCTCGCAGAATGTCGTTCTGGCCGATGGAGTCTTTTCTCGGTTGTGTTTTGGGGAGGATCTCAGGTTGGCAGCGGTCTGTACCGCGAACCGCGGTGGGGAATGATGAGGTGGTTCAGAGGGGAAAAGCCTGGGTTCCGCGACTGGTCTTAGGGACTCACCATCATCGCTCCCTTGCTCGGTTCGATCGGCACTTGGTGCCCGCTCACAACTCCTCTCTCCATGTCATCACTGTGCCATCACGACTATCGCTTAGTTCAGAATAGGAATGTAGGTAGTAATTGTAACCCAGAACAGTGTAGAATCGCCAGGCGTGATGAGAGCTTCTCATGGCGAGTCGGCTGGCAGGGACTCGCGGTGCTGGTGCAGAGCCTGCCGTTGCTCGCCCGATATCTCAGTCCTCAGAGCTTGTTCCACGAGTCCTCTTGACAAGGCCGCGTCCCAGCAGGCTCTGGTCGGACACAGATAGGCTCCCCGCCCGGGCTTCTTGCCGCTCGTATCTACCTCCACCGCGCCACCGGGGAGACGGACGATCCTAATCAGTTCTCTAGCAGATCTGCCTTGACGACACGCCACGCAAGTCCGCTGAGGCACGTGCCTACGATGCATCTGCTTCCTCATCCTCAGTACCGCCCTCTTCAGCCCCTGGATCGGGCTCCGCGCCACCAGTGTCCCTTTCCCAGTCCTCGATGGCCCGTTCCCATTCTTCCCGACTCCTTCCGGGCTTGCGCACCTTCCTGGCGACAACCTCACCGAGTTCCTCGTCGTACACCAGTGTTCTACGGCGCCGTTTCTTCTTTTCGGGACGACTTTCTTCAACGTGCGGTTCCTCAATCGCCTCCGCTAGTTTGGCGGGTTCCGCAGACTCGACATCCTCCTCCCGTTCAGGTGCAGTTTCTTCAGGCTCTGCTTCCTGCACTTCCTCACGGGTTGGCTCTTCCATCACTTCTTCGGCAGTGGGTGTTTGGACTGCCTCTGGTACAGCTTCTGCAGAAACCGGCGGTGCTTCCTCCGCCGAACTGGGTACCTCTGCCTCCGTTGGTGCCTCCGCCTCCAGCTCAACCGCCTCTTCCGGAATCGCCTTCTCCCTGCCGAGGATTGCCCACACCTCTCGGTATTCGAGAGAGTCTTTCAACTCCTGTAGCAATTTGGGTCCAAAGCCCTTCAACTCCAGAAGAAACTGGTCACCTTGTTGCATCTTGTCGAGAAGCGGTCCCAACTCCGTTATACCCTCGCTGGCGAGAGGGTTGAGGATACGTCGTGAGACAGACAGTTTCTCCAGAGGCATGTCCTCGGCCACCTCGGCCCTCGCCGCAGCTCTGGCCGCTTCGCGCTGAGCTCTTGCGAGTGCCCTCTCCGCTGCCTCCGTGACGCTTATGATGTCGATCCTCCAACCCGTGAGCTTGGCTGCCAAGCGCGCGTTCTGGCCTTCCCTACCGATGGCTAGAGAAAGCTCCTTCTCAGGAACGATGACGGTAGCCGTCTTGCCAGTTTCCTGGTCTTGAGTAAGCTCCACGCCAACGGGGCGGGCTGGACTAAGGGATTTGCTGATGAACTCCTTCGGATCACGACTCCATGCTATTACATCTATCTTCTCGCCGTTGAGTTCGCTCACGATGCTCTGAATTCTGACGCCCCGCATTCCTACGCACGCTCCCACGGGGTCTATTCCCTGCTGTAAGGCGGCCACTGCTACCTTTGCCCTGGAGCCCGCCTCGCGCGCAATCGCCTTGATGTCCACGAGCCCGTTGTAAATCTCTGGCACTTCGACCTCCAGCAGGCGGCGCAGCATGTCAGGATGACTGCGAGAGACGATGATCTCGGGGCCCCGGCTAGTTCTGTTCACCTCTGTGATCAGCACCCGCAGCTTCTGCCTGATGTAGTATCGTTCATTGGGTACCTGTTGGCTGCGCGGCAGGAGGGCCTCGATCCGTCCCAGGTTCACGGTCACCCCTCTGGCGTCAATGCTGTGCACAGTTCCGGCAACTATTTCGCCCTCTCGCCCGACGTAGGTCTCGTAGAGTGCATCGCGTTCAGCTTCTCTGATGCGCTGCAGGATTACCTGCTTGGCGGTTTGAGCTCCGATGCGGCCGAAATCAGGAGGAGTCGTTTCTACAAAGACTATGTCTCCCAGATTCGAATCGGGCTTGATCTGCCTAGCCTGGGCCAAATCCATCTCACTCTCAGGATCTTCCACTGTCTCAACGACCTCCTTGCCGGTGAACATGCTCATTTCTCCGGTAGAAGGGTCGATTTTGGCTTCCAGGTGCTGGGCTGGACCGAAATCACGCTTGTATGCAGAAACCAACGCCTGTTCAAGCGCATCCAAGACCACCTCAACGGTAAGCCCTCTCTCTGCACAGACTTGGTTAATAGCTCTGATGAAATCGGTCTTCATCTCGGATCGATCCTTCGACGCATAACTCCTCAAGCTTGACACAATCCAAACGCTGAGGGTTCGGCCCCTGTCTACCACCTTAGGTCTCGACAATAAGAAAAGTGGGGCATGCCCACTTTTCGACGGGGGTAACTATGCGATTTGTATTATATCACAGTTCCCGGAGATGTGCAAGCCCCAATCGCGTTAGACGAGGACTGTGGTCTCTTTCTACCCGCTGGGAGCTCGCTTACGTGCCAGCAGCTCGATCGTCAAGCAAGCCTAGAGCGCCAACGTAGTGCGTACTCTGGCCCGTTGAGAGGACCGAGGAGAGTCTTCGGTTGGCGCCGATCTAGGCCAGCATGCTTGCTACGGCATCCTCGACATCGTCGAAACTGACGATCAGGTATTCCTCGGCGCCTCGACGTTTTATTTCCACTCCGCCTGCCTCAATACTCCGAGAACTTATGGTCAAGCGCAACGGCACGCCTATCAGATCGGCATCGTTGAATTTCACACCCGCACTCTCATCTCGATCGTCGTAGATGATCTCGTGCGCTTTGGCCAACATCTCCTCATATAGAGCCTCGGCGGCCTTGACGACCTCCGGACTCCTCCCAAGGCTGATCAAGTGGACGTGGTAAGGAGCGATGCTCACAGGCCATACGATGCCGTGCTCATCATGCCACTGCTCGACAACTGCTGCCATAAGGCGTCCGGTGCCGACGCCGTAGCAGCCCATAACCACCGGTAGGCTGCGCCCTTCGCTGTCTAGGAACGTGGCGCCTAAGGCCTCGCTGTACTTGATGCCCAGTTTGAATATGTGTCCCAGTTCGATACCTCTGGTTGTTCGTAGCTTGCCGCCACAGTGGGCGCAGGGATCGCCTTCTTTCACTGCGGCTATGTCGCCCAGCAAGTCCACCTCGAAGTCACGGGGGTAGTTCACGTTCCGCAGGTGGTAACCATCCTTGTTGGCTCCAGCCACGAAATTGCTACCCAAGGTGATTGACTCGTCGGCCACGATGTTCACCTTGCCTTGCTGGCCAATGGGCGATGCATAGCCTGCCACTATGCCAGCACCTGTAACCTCCTCCTCGACTGCTAAGCGGAGTTCCGGGGCGCCCAGCATGTTGGCCACCTTGGTTTCGTTCACCTCGAGGTCGCCCCGGATAGTGACAAAGACCAGGTCGTCGCCAGCCATGTAGAAAATGGCCTTCAAAGTGTGCTCCGGTCCGACGCCAAGATATCGAGCCACGTCCTCGATGGTCTTCATGCCTGGAGTGGCAACTTCTTCGATAGGGCGCTCCGGTTCTTGCTGGATTTCCCTTCTCTTGGCCATGGCGCTTTCGGCATTGGCAGCATAGCCGCAGCCATCGCAGATGACCAAGGTGTCCTCTCCGGCCTCATTGACCAGCATGAATTCGTGGGAGGCCGCTCCTCCCATGAGGCCCGGATCCGCCTCGACCACCAATACCTCCGCCCCACAACGGTGAAAGATGTTAAGATACGCCTGATGGATCTTCGGGTAGAACGAGTCCAAGTCGGCTTGGTCGGCGTGAAAGCTGTAGCCATCCTTCATGGTGAACTCTCGCACCCGAATCAAGCCGCCTCGAGAGCGAGGCTCGTCACGGAACTTGGTCTGTATCTGGTAGATCATGAACGGTAGCTGCCGATAGGAGTCTATCTCCCGTCGCGCCAGGTCCGTGATCACTTCTTCGTGCGTGATCCCGAGCACTAGTTCTCGCTTATTCCTGTCCCGAAACCGGACCAACACCGGGCCAGCTTCATAGTAGCGACCCGTTTCCTGCCACAGTTCGGCTGGGTGCACGGCAGGCATCTTCATCTCCTGCCCGCCGATGGCGTTCATTTCCTCCCGCATGATGTTCTCGATTTTCTGAAGCACCCTCCAACCGAGAGGTAAATAGCTGTAGATGCCGGCCGCGAGCTGGCGAATCATCCCTGCTCGCAGGAGCAACTGGTGGCTGGTCATCTCCGCTTCCGCCGGTGCTTCGCGCAAGGTATTGCCAAAGAGCTTGGACAAGCGCAAATCCTTACCCTCCTTGTGAAACCAAACTATGTTTGACAAAGCATACCCGAAGGCGTAAAATCCGTCCAGTACATCCACGGCAAGGGACGGCTGGATGATCATCGAGAGGCTCGTCGTCGGCATGCTGCAGTGCAACTGCTATATTGTCGGCTGCGAGGAAACTAAGATTGGCATCATTATTGACCCAGGTGGCGACGCACCCGTTATCTTGGACAGGGTTGAGGAACTCGGCCTCACCATCGAACTCATCGTCAATACTCATGGCCACATAGACCACATCGCCGCCAATCGTCCTGTGAAAGAAGCCACCGGTGCGCAGATAGCCATTCATCGCGACGATGCAACGTGGCTCACCACGGACCAGGGAGCTTATGCTCGCATGCTTGGCGTTGTCGCGCCGGGCCCTGCGGCGGATGTGCTGCTGGATGGGGGAGATGAAGTGGTCTTCGGAAACGAGAACTTGCAGGTCGTCCACACGCCCGGGCACAGCCAGGGCGGCATCTCCCTGGTAGGTGACGGATTGGTCTTCTGTGGCGATACGTTGTTCGCCATGGGCGTTGGTCGCGTTGATTTACCTGGAGGCAGTTGGGAAACTCTGATGCACAGCATCAAGACGGTGCTCTTCACGATGCCCGACGAGACCACAGTGCATACCGGCCACGGGCCCCCGACGACGATTGGACGCGAGAAGAGGCTCAACCCCTGGTTTTCCTGAAATATATCATAGCCGTTTCCCTTTGACCATTGTCTGTCAGCTCAAGGGAGGAGGAGTGCGCAGATGCCCAAGAAGACTGAGGGTGCGAGGAGAGGGATCGATTGGACGCTCGTCAGCCAGAATGTGGCCCTCGGCGTGATGATCGTCATACTCGGCGCACTCGCCGTGGGCCTGGGCTTGCACCGTTTGCCGATAGTGGGCGTGGTGTTTGAATTCTTCATGCCTCTGGCTTTCGTCATCTTGATGACCTACTTCCGGAGCGGGCAGAAGACCAAGTCTCAGTCAGTCACCGAAGGTATCTTCGCTGGGTGCATCTTCCTGGTGATCATGACTCTGGTCTTTGCAGTCTTCAATCTGCTTCGTCCTCCGACGGCTTAGCCGTCTGCCTTCACGTCCGCGCCGCAGTTGTCCACCGATGTGACGATTGTGCGAGTCGCTGCACCATGCACCCCACGAAGAAGGAGAGAACCGTGCAAGGATTCTACGCATACGTCGATGCCAATGCCGACCGATTCATCTCCCAGTTGAAGCGGCTATGTAGCCAACCAAGCGTAGCTGCTCAGGACCTGGGCCTATGGGAGGCAGCGCAGCTTCTGCTGGAGATGGTGAAGGGGATAGGGGCCGATGCTCGCATCATCGAGGTGGCTGATGCGCCTCCAGTGGTCTACGGAGAGGTCGGCGCTGGCGACAAGACTTTGATCATCTACGACCACTACGATGTGCAACCGCCTGAGCCGTTGGACCAGTGGGAATCGGACCCATTCTCCCCCGAGATCCGAGGGGGTTTCCTGTATGGCAGAGGAGTTTCGGACAACAAAGGGGATCTCGTATCGCGATTGCAGGCCGTAGAGGCCTACCAGCAAACGATCGGCGATTTGCCTGTGAAGATCAAGTTCGTCTTCGAAGGAGAGGAGGAGGTAGGCAGCCCCCACCTGGCCCAGTTCGTGGAAGAGAACAGGGAGTTACTACTGGGAGCCGATGGCTGCTTGTGGGAGGGGGGGCGCAAGGATATGGCAGGGAGGCCTCAGATCTACTTGGGCGTCAAGGGCATCCTCTATGTGGAGCTGCGGGTGAGGGGCGCCTCTAGAGACCTCCATTCTTCGTGGGCTCCTCTTGTGCCTAACCCTGCATGGCGGCTGGTGTGGGCACTGAACACTCTCAAGGATGAGTATGACCGCATCACGGTTGATGGGTTGATGGACAATGTGGCTGCACCACCCGACAAGGACCTCGAGCTTGTGCGTGGTATCCCTTTTGAAGAAGACAAGATCAAGGGAGATCTCGACATCCCTCAGTTCCTGAGCGGGGTGGAGGGCACGGAGGCTTTGCAGAGGCTACTATACGCTCCGACTTGCACCATCTGCGGGATAGAGGCTGGCTACACTGGCGAGGGCGCCAAGACGGTACTGCCCAGCGAAGCCAGGGTGAAGCTCGATTTTCGCTTGGTCCCCCATCTGGAGCCCGACATAGTGCTGGACCTGCTGCGCAAGCATCTGGACCGCCGGGGCTTTGAAGACATAAGGATCTCTCTTTACTCCGGAGAGCATCCGGCCAAGTCCTCTCCAGACGCGCCCATTGCGCGGGCAGCCATCGAGGCAGCCAGGGTAGTGTGTGGGCAGGACCCCGTGGTCTATCCTTTGATGGCGGGAAGTGGCCCCATGTATCCTTTGAGCGAGGCCCTGGGGATACCCGCAGTGTCCGGCGTAGGAGTAGGTCATGCCCAGTCGAGGATCCATGCTCCCAACGAG
>CAZBJW010000037.1:14960-23942 GCA_964492135.1 uncultured Anaerolineales bacterium | reverse complement strand
TGACAGACGAGCTCAATGCGTCTTGCAGAATCAGCTTTCAGAGGACTGCCCATCAAGACGTCTTGTCACTCGCTCCCGGCTGTATGGACCAGAGACATGGGTAATACCTGTTCGCGGAAGTGGGTAACACATAGGTCCGGGTATGATGTCCCATCGTGAGGAGGGCGCTCATGCCGTGGATGGAAGTCAGTGCAGTATCGCAGCCTCTTGAGTCGGCAACTCGCATTCGGTAGCTGGAATCGGCAATGTCTGCAGCTTCGGTTAGCAGTCGAAGACTGGGCCGTCCTTGCAGACCAGCAGGCCATCCCGCTGACAGGAGCCGCACACGCCGAGGCCGCATCTCATGTATGCCTCTTTGCTCAGTTGCCCTCGTATGCCGCGCTGACGGCAGATGTCCTCCACCTTGTCCAACATAGGCTCCGGGCCGCAGGCGTAGACGGCGTCAAAAGGCTGCTCTGAGAGTAGCGCCTCGGCTACTTCAGTGCAGAACCCTCCTTCGCCTGCGGAGCAGTCTTCAGTGACCACCGTCACCTCACAACCTGATGCGGCAAACCGGCCTTCAAAGAAGAGCTCGTCCTTGGTCCCGGCGCCGATGACTGCCACTTTCCGGGTGACCCCAGTGGCTCTGCTGGCCAGGAAAGCAAGGGGCGCCACGCCATAACCTCCGCCCACCAGCAGGATGCTGTCTCCCACGATATCGAATCCTCGCCCGAGAGGGCCGCGGATCCACAGGCGGTCTCCCACCTCAAGTTCGTGCAATCGCCCGCTGAACGGCCCTACTTTGGCGATAGTCAAGGCCACCGGATCGTCGCTGACCAGGCTGAAGGGCTTCTCGTTGAGCCGAGGGAGCCAGACCATCACGAACTGCCCTGGCTGTGCGTCAAGGCTGGAGTCCAGGGTGAAGGTCTTGACCTCAGGGGTCATCCCGGCGATCTCGGTTATGCTCATCGGACGGTGGAGCATCTTGAAGGCTAGCCTCCTATGGTGTGGCGGGAGGTAGAGACGCATCTGCTCCTGTGTGGATTATAAGACATCCACAGTGGGAAGGAAAGCCACGCTTGGCTCGGGCACCAGGAGGATTGGTCCAGTATTTACCTAGCCTGCTGGTTTAGGTGCAATTTGCCGATTTCTCTTGTTTCGATGCTGGAATGGCGATATAATCTTTTGCAAGGGCATGCCGCGCACACTTCGTGGCTGGTTCAGATTGTCTATCTTCTGCAACACCTGGAGACAGCGACCTCCCTTGCGGGTTCTGAGTCGAGAACACATATGGCACAGCTCTGGGTAGTTCTCCTCGATGAGGGTAGTTGGGAGATGCACCGGCTGCTGGGCGGCAAAGGTGCTAGCCTGGCGGAGATGACGCGCCTTGGCATTCCCACTGTTCCCGGGTTCGTCATCACCACCGAGGCGTGGTGCAAGTACTCGCCCGGGTCCCGTTCTCTGTCCTCAGCGCTGTGGAACCAGGTGACAGACGCCGTGGCGGCCCTCGAAGCCAAGACGGGCAAGGAGTTTGGACTTCGAAGCAGGCCGCTGATCGTGTCGGTCCGTTCCAGCCCCGTTGCCACCATGCCCGGCCAGCTCCGGACCATCCTCAACGTCGGGCTGACCAGGGAGATCGTCAATGGCCTGGCAGAGCAGTCTCCACGTCCCGAGTCCTGGTACGATGCTTACATGCGGCTGATACGGATGTATGGCGTCACAGTTCACAACATCCCTAAGGGCATGTTCGGAGAGGTGCTTCAGCGACGCAGGCCGGGAGGGGCGGCCGAGGAAGGCAAGAGCTGCCTGGACGCTGAGGTGATCAAACCTGTGATCGAGAAGTTCCTGGCGGTATTCTGGGATGAGACCGGCGAGGAGTTCCCGCAAGACCCGTACGTGCAGCTGGAGCGCAGTATCGCGGCGGTGTTCGACTCCTGGTTTGCTGAGAACGCCGTTCAGTATCGTGCGTTTGAGGGAATCCCGGACGACCTGGGCACGGCGGTGGTGGTGCAAATGATGGTTTTTGGCAACCTGGGGCCTGATTCCGCCAGCGGCGTGGTGTTCTCCCGTAGTCCTGCCACTGGTGAACAGGAACTTTACGGTGAGTATCTGCCGGAGAGTCAAGGGGAGGACGTGGTGGGGGGGCTGGTGACGCCACGGAGCATTGCTGAACTGTCTCAGGAACAGCCAAGGCTCTACGAGGAATTGAAAGACATCTGCGCTCGACTGGAAGCTGCCCGTCGAGATGTGCAGGATGTGGAGTTCACCGTCGAAGAAGGTCGGCTTTGGATCCTCCAGGCGCGTCGGGCGAAGCGGACCCCGCTGGCCACGGTCAAGGTGGCGGTGGATATGGCCCAGGAGGGTCTCATCTCTCAAGAGGAGGCGGTCCGGCGGGTGGACCCCGAGTCCCTTGGACAGATGTTCGCCAGCTCTTTGACCGATGCCTCGGCCACAGACATGCTGGCCCGGGGGATCGAATCCAGCCCAGGAGCTGTGAGCGGCAGGGTGGCACTGGATGTTGACCAAGCCCAGCGAATGGCCCGCGACGGTACGCCCGTGATCTTGGTTACAGAGGAAACCAGTCCTGACGATGCGGCCGTCATGCCCTTGGTATCGGGCATCTTGACCCGGCACGGTGGGGCAACGTCTCACGCCGCGGTGGTAGCCCGGGGCCTGGGCAAGCCGTGCGTGGTGGGGTGTGAGGCGATGCAGATCGACGTCGAGCATGGACGAGTACACTTTGGCGAGGTTACCATCGCCTCGGGAGATGAAATCTCTATCGATGGCAGCACCGGCAGGGTGTTTGCGGGCCGAAGGGAGCTTGCCGCCCCCTGTTTGTCCGAGGCCGGAGAGTTGAACACACTGCTCGCATGGGCGGACGGCTTGCGTCGGCTGCGGGTCCTGGCCGATGTGAGCACTCCGGCCGAGATCGAAGTTGCTCGCGAGCTGGGAGCTGAGGGGATAGGCCTACTACGTACCGAGCGTCTTTACTACGGCGCCGATTTCCTGCCCCTCTTCCGTGAGTGGCTGCTCGCTGGATCGTCTTCGGGCAGGGGGAAAGCCTTGAACGAGCTTCGCTCGCTGCACCGGCAGGAGTTCCGGGCCGTCCTTGAGGCCGCTGCGGGGCTACCGGTCACCGTGCGCTTGCTGAACGCGCCTTTGGAGTACTTCCTTCCTGCGAGAGACGGGCTCCTCACCGAACTGGCCGAACTGCGGGTGGGGGAGGAGTTAAGGGGGGAGATCGGCCCCCTGGAGGAGGTGCTGCGAGCAGTCGATGACTGGACGCAGGCAAATCCGGAGTATGGCTTACGAGGCGCTCGCCTAGTGGTCGCTGCTCCCGACGTTGTGCGGGCACAGCTTGAGGGCCTCTTCGAGGGTGCCTCGGACGCGGCGAGGGCTGGCTTGGTTGTTGACCTCGGGATATTGGTCCCCTTTGTCAATTACCCGGGTGAGGTGGACCACTACCGGCAGCTGATCGCCCAGGTTGCTCAAACCGCGGGAGAGCGAGAGGGAGCACGCGTCGCCCCCCGTGTGGGTGCGGGCATCGAGAGCGCGCGGTCCGCACTCGTGGCGGGGCAACTGGCCTCCAAAGTCGATTTCCTTTGTTTCGACGGTGATGGCCTCACGGCCAGCGTTCTCTCCTGCTCGCAGGAGGCGCGCAGCAGGTTCCTGCCAGCATACCTAACGGAGGGGATCATCGCTTCCGATCCCTTTTCCACAGTGGACGAAGAGGGGGTGGGAGCCTTGATGAGGCTGGCCGTGGAGCGGGCCCGGTCGGCCAGGGCCAATATCGAGATCCGAGTGTATGGGATTGACTCTACAGACCCGGTCTCCATCCGACTCTTTCACGAGTGGGGGCTTGATGCTCTTGCCTGCGATCCATCGCACTTGTTGGCGGCGCGCCTTTCGGCTGCTCAGGCCGCTATTGGATAGTGTTTCCCCCGTGAGGACGGTGGTCTCATGCGTGAGGGGCTGATCTTTCTGATCGTAGGTCCATCGGGGACCGGAAAGAGCACCATCATCGACGGGGTGGTCTCCCGTCTATCCAACATGGAACGGATAGTGACTTACACCACTCGGGAGAGACGCCCAGGCGAGCTGGACGGCTTCGAGTATCATTTTGTGAGCACTGAAGAATTCGAGCGACTGAAGGCCGCCGGCGAGTTGGCGGAGTGGAAGGAGTTCTACGAGTATGAGTACGGCTCGTCGCGTGCCCGGCTGGAGTCCGCCATGGCCGAGGGTCTGGATCTGATCGGGGCCTATGACGTCCTGGGTTCGGTGGAGTTGACGAATCGCTATCCTCGGCACGTAGTGACGGTCTTCATCTTACCGCCCTCTGTGGAAGAGCTGCGGCGCCGTCTGATCGATAGATATGGAGAGGAGACAGAGAAGGGCCGGGTCCGGCTAGAGCGCCTGGAGATGGAGATGAGCTACGCAGACTCCTTCAAGTACCACGTCAGCAACGCGGATCTCGAGGAGGCCGTTGAGGACATGGTAGCTATCGTGCGCGCTGAGCGATGTCTGGTGGAGCGGCCGAATGCCTCGGCCCGACCCCCGTGCGCCACGGCAAGGGCTCGGAAACATGAGTGAGGGATTGCATCCGTTTCGTGTGCACATGAGGGACGTCGGGGAGCAAGTTCGCTCGGGACCTGCACCGGCCAAGGTGCAGCGCTACGCCCGCATGTACGAAGCTGGCCTGCCCCTGGACATCACCGTGAGGTGGTACCCGGCTACCGCCCTGGAGGCCATGGAGGCCAGGGTGGACGGACTGACCGGGCACGGTAAGCAGGTATGGATCTCTCAGGGGTTACCCTGGGACGACAAGGCCGGGGAGCGGCTAACCAGCATCGAGAAAGGGACTGATCTTATTAAGAGTATCGAATCGGTGGATGATTTCCGTTCCGTGGTTGTGCCCCGACTGAGGGGGTGGGAAGCGTGGTCTTGGGCGAAATTGTACTACGATACCCCCGTGCGTTCGCTGACCGGCGGAGTGATAGCCATTGACACCAACAGGCACGACAGCATACTGCGAGGCGACATGCGGACCGTCCGCCTGGAAGCTGCTGCCGGCATCTCCGATGTCCGCCATTTGCAACGCCAGATCTCAGCCCGTCGGCTACTGGTGATCTATTCAGAAGCCAGCGTGTTCAAGGAGGTGGAGGCCGCCTTGAAGCCCACGAGCTGGTATGTCGAAGGTGTGCCTGATCTTTCCAAAGCTCTGGACGCCGCGCGCAAGATGGGGCCAGGTGGACCGCGCCTGGCGATTATCGACTGCATCTCGTCTCAGGCGAAGGGTCTCAAAGTCGTGGAAGATCTCAAGAGAGTGAAAGAGACCGTTCACATACCGGTGGCTGTGATCCTGAGTCCGGAAGCCGAGCTAGAGCCTGAAATGCGCAGACAGGTGGCAGATACAATCCGCTATCCCGTATCGCCCGAGGCGGTGCGGACGGCGGTGTTCAAGACCGGCTTTCGCTTGCTGGGTGATGCAGGAGGCTTCGACCTTGCTTTGCAGGATGGGAGCCGCGGGCGGGAGACCGAGCGCCTGTTGAGGACCGTCATGGGTGCCCAGGGGGAATATCGGCGTATGATGGCGCAGATCGCCAACGCCGAAGCGCGCCCCACCATCGCCTTCGAGTTCAAGGTGGTTCCCCAGGCACCCTATGAGTTCTTTTTCATCGACTACGAGTGGTCCGGGTTCAAGCACCCTCTCCATCGCTTTGACTGGTTCTGGTCCCTCGCCGGCGGTTGAGGGTGGTTCGGTAGGATGACTGCAGGCAGGCGACGAAGTACTGTCATCCCTGACGGAGATGACACTCTTTGGAAGACGCAGGAGTTGTACGCTGCGGCCACAGCTGAGGTCCACCAGCGGTTAGAGGGGCTGGGTTTCAAGGGCGAGAGGATCCGAAGTTTGTTCAGGTCCTTCAACAGGCCGCGGTTTGATGATATGCGGTCTGGGCGCGAGCGTCGCAATCATGCCATCACAGACGCCTATGCGACTCTGTGCCGGGAAAGCCGTAGGGTGCCGGATCCTCAGTTGACGGAGGAACTTGTGGCCGCCAATGAACAGGTCTACCACGCCGCCCCCGAGCCGTTGGAGGATGCTCACGCAGCGTTGTACGCCTTGTCAGACAGGGCCACGCTCCTCTTCTTCTCCGGAGGCGAGGACGCAGTCCAGCGCACGAAGCTGGCCAAGACATCTCTTTCTGACTACTTCGATGGCGGGGTCTACGTGGTGCCCCGGAAGGACAGAACCGCGCTGAGGCACGTCCTTCAGAGAGAGAAAGCCGAGGCCAGCGAGACCTGGATGGTGGGCAACAGCCCTCGCTTCGATATCAATCCCGCCCTGGAGTTGGGCCTGAAGTGCATCTGGCTGCATACGGGTTTCTGGCGGGAGGATATCGTGGAGTTCGCTCCGTGCCCGATGTTCGTGGCTTTCAGGCTGTACGAGGTCTTGGGCATCCTGAGCCATGGCCAGCCCTTCAGTGAAGGGGCGTACGTTCCACCGGAGAAGGAATTCGCCGAGATTTACCTTTGGCTCAAGGGCAGCGACGTGTCCTCTGAGCAAGCCCTGCTCGTGGGCACCAGCCTCAAGCATGACATCAATCCCGGGCTCGACCTGGGCTTATCCTGCATCTGGCTATATACCGTTCCCAGGGAGGGCGAACGGGAGCCGTCGCTGGGCAAAATCTACGTGGCTTTCCGCAGGGATCGAGTCGACGAGATACTGCCGGTGCAGTCGAATCGAACCTCGGCTGATCAAGTCTTGTGGAGGATAAGGGGCGACCACGACGGCCGGGGACCGGAGGTCAACGATTGAGCGCGCCCCCCCGGGGGGGCGGTCAGGGGTCCGGCGGCGAGCAGATTGGGGCAGGAGTGTCCCCGCCCCTGTTGTCCAATCTCGCTCCCACGGCAGTCGATCTATGCGTGACAGCAGGGAGGCGAAGGCATTGGGAGGTTCCACAGGCGAGGAGACCAAGGGTGAAGAGGGGTACGGTGCCGCCGCCCTTGTCCACAGATTGCTGCAAGGATACCCAGAACTGGAGATCCCTCACAGCTTTCTGGCCTATGTGGCTGAGCAGGAGGCGCTAGGACACCCCATCAGGCGCGCGGACAGCGGGGCGCCGCTTCACTGGTTCCTTTGGGATATCGGCGTGGACCGGGCGACGGTGTCCAGGCTCCTCAACTCGGAATCTAAGTTAGTGTCGAAGCTGTGTTACCCAGTGTTGTTGCAAGCCCCTCTGGACGAGCTTCGCTCACAGCTCGAGCAGCAATTCTCGGTGCTGTTTCCTCTGCAACAGGCCGTGCTGGAGAGCGAAGTGCTGACGGGATTCAACCGCCACGATCGGGCGCACCTCAGATCGGTGAGCAGAAGGATGTTGGCGCTCCTCAGGGCCAGCGAACGGGAATTGGGCTCCGACGCCCAAATGGAGAAGGAGGCTACCATCGCTGGATACCTGCACGACAGTGGGAACCTCATCTCCCGGCAGTATCACGGCCTGTATGGGGTCTATCTGCTTACACAGTTCTTCACCGATGTAGGCCGGGATGAGAAATCCCTCTCCAGCTTTCTAAGGATGTTGGAGGCGGTGCTCTTCCACGAGGTGGAGCTTGGCCTCCGCCTGCGCTCTCTGTCCGGGCTGCACCAGGCGACCCTTAGCCTGATTATTGCCGACAAGACCGACATCAGCGCGCGGCGAGTGAGCGCTAAGTCGAACGTTCCGGGGGCCATTCGAGATGCCCATACGCTAGTCAATCTGTTGACTGTCGATTCCGGCATCGGCTGCCAACGAAACGACTTCGTATGGGAGCTTCATTTCAGCCCTCGGGCCGACACCGGCGATCTGGAGCGGTTTCCCCACTTGTTGAAGCCCTCGGACAGGTTCTGGGTACCCCAGGACTGGCAGCAACTGTATCGCGAGTACAATGTGGAGTATCTCTTCGTTTTCCACGCCACTTTCATGCGCTTGTATCTCGCACGGCTGCTGTACACCATCCGGGCCGTCTTCGCCTTGTACCCGAACGTGGAGGGTTTTCGCCTGGTGATCGACGATACCGAGCGCGGGATCAGCCTCAGCAGGAACTTCACCCGCGCCGACTACGAAGCGAAGATAGGCCTGGTGGGAAAGAACCTCTTCAAGGAGAACTGGGAAGAAACCTATCTCTATCAAGCCCTGGCGCACGCCCCAGCCGAAAGCTGAGTGCTTCGTTCGGAAGCGCAATTGCAGCTCATCAGGATTCCCCGGCAAGGGTGGCAATCCAGGTTTGCTGGCGGCGCCGCACCAGGATGAGAGAGGTTCCCATTCAACACCAAGCACTACTATGCGATGGGTGAGACGATCAGCGTTGTGGCCCCGGGAGAGTTCATCGTTGAGCTTCGCCAACAGCCGCCCGAGCTCCTCTCTCGCTGACGTCCTGCTGGCGACGCTTGGGAAGGGATGCCGACGAATGGTGCCCCGCACTCCTGGCGGTGATCGCAACTCGATGAAGGCGTCGGCTCAGGCGCGGCTGCGCGCCCTTCAGCGGTGGGCGATGCCGCGTAGCTCGTTTAGATGGGTGTGGCCTTCTGCGATCATGAAGGCCTTCATCTCGTCGAGGGTGGCCTGAAAGACCTCAGGGCCCCCATAGCGGACCGCCGAGCCGATCCCCACGGCCGTTGCCCCAGCCATCACCATCTCCAGGGCGTCTCGCCCCTCGCTCACGCCGCCGATGCCGATGATGGGTATCTCTACCGCTTCGTAGATGTCGTAGACGCAGCGCACGGCTATGGGGCGGATGGCTGGACCGGAGACCCCACCCACCCTGTTGGCCAGGACGGGCTGGCCCGAATAGACGTCAATGACCATCCCTGGGCCCAGGGTGTTGATGGCCGCGATGACGTCGGCGCCGGCACGTTCCACACTTTGGGCGATGCTGCCGATGTCGGTGACGTTGGGGGAGAGCTTGACGATGAGGGGTACCGAAGTGACTTCCCTCACCGCAGCCGTCACCTGCGCTGCATCACCC
>CAZBJW010000037.1:6682-14950 GCA_964492135.1 uncultured Anaerolineales bacterium | reverse complement strand
GCGAAGGGCCAACCGAACTCATGCGAGACGTTGGGGCAGGAGATGTTCAACTCGATGAAATGTGGCTCGGCCTGACTGGTCTGGACGGCCAGCTGAGCGAAACCCTCGACGGTCTCGGCAAAGATGGAGGCCACCAGGGGAACCCCGAGGGGATCCAGCATCTCCTTGGCCCGGGCGATGATGTTGACCTGCTCGTCCATCCCCGGGTTGGCCAGGCCCACGGCGTTGATCAGGCCATGGCCCCAGTCCAGCACGGTGGGGTTGGGATGCCCCTCCCGGGGCGAAGGGCCGCAGGACTTCGTGGTCACCATCCCAGCCCCGGCCTGGGCGACGCGGGCCAGAAGCTCTGCTCCGGTCCCCAGGATGCCCGCCGCCAGAACCAACGGATTGCGCAGGCGCACGCCACAGAGTTCCACGGACAGGTCGGGGTCAGCCATCTTTGTCCGCCCCCTCCAGGAAGGCGACTACCTGGTCGCGTTGCTCAAGGGATATCCTGCCGTGCTGAGCCAGGATGCCTAGCATCTCCCTCAAGCCGAGCACGGCGTGGAGGCGGTATCCGTTTGCCGCCAGTTGGTCCCCGCCGCCCTGTTCCCGGTCCACGAGGACCACCACCTCTTCGACTCTAAGACCCACCTCCTCCAGGGGAGCGATGGACCGGAGTTTGCTCAACCCAGTGGTGATGAGATCGTCCAGAACGACGACCCGTTCTCCCTCTGTGAACTTTCCCTCCACGCCCCTCTTGGTGCCGTACTCTTTGGCCTCCTTACGGGTGTAGACCAGCGGTACACCCATCTCCATGGCCACGGCAGTGCCGACGGGAAGCGCGGCATAGGGGATGGCGGCCAACCGCTCGAAGTCGAGCCCCCGCAGGAGCTCCGCATAGGCCTGGGCCACCTTCTTCAGAAGTCTAGGGTCGGAGACGAGAAGACGCAGGTCCAGATAGATAGGGGAGCGCTGTCCAGAGACCAGGGTGAAGTCGCCGAAGCGAACACAGCCCAGATCGTACAGGGCAAGGGTCAGTTCATCCTTCAATGTCGGGGCTTGGGGCTCGGGTCGCGAGGCTTGAACCCGTCGGCGTCCGTGGTTGATCCGGTCGCGCAGTTCCTGAGCAGCAAGATGCGGGTCAGGCGCGTAGATGATACTGCGAGAGGAGCTGAAGATGAGTCCTTGACCCTCGGCGTTGAGGCCCGCGGCCAGGGCTTCCTCCAGGTCGCCACCCTGAGCGCCCACTCCTGGCACGAGGATCCACGTCTGAGGAGCCGTGGCACGGATCTTTCGTAGGGCTTGAGGATAGGTGGCTCCCACCACCAGGCCCAGACCCCACTCCACCGCCTTCTCCGATACCACTTCATAGAGGGGATGGCCTTGGCACTCCAGGGTTTGGAAGTCCTCGGCCCCCGGGTTGGAGGTGTGGCAAAGGAGGAAGAGACCCTTGCCAGGGTATTCGCTGTAGGGTTCCAGCGAGTCCTGGCCCAGATAGGGGTTCAGCGTCAGGGCGTCCGCTCCCCAGGCCTCGAAAGCGGCCCGGGCATAGGCTCGAGCGGTAGAGCCGATGTCCCCTCGCTTGGCATCGAGGATGACCGGTATGTCCTCGGGGATGTAGTCCATCGTCTTCTTCAGAGCTTCTAGCCCCGCCAGGCCCTCGGCCTCGTAGAAAGCTATGTTGGGCTTGTAGGCACAGACCAGGTCGCGAGTGGCATCGATGATGCCCTTGTTGAAGGCGAAGAGAGGATGGTGTTCCTCCAAGAGGGGAGGGGGAAAGCGCGAGGGATCGGGGTCCAATCCCACACAGAGGAGGCTGTCGTTGTGCTTCACCATGGTAGCCAGTTTCTCGAAGAATTCCATGTTCCTCCCCCGTCTCCGCTCTCTGGGTGAGATGCTAGGCCTTGCCCAGGACCGCGGCCAGGAGGGCCATGCGGATGTACATGCCGTTCTCCATCTGCCGGAAGTAGGCGGCCCGGGGGTCGGAGTCGAGCGCGTAGCTGATCTCTCCCACGCGCGGCAAGGGGTGCATGACGATCATTTTCTTCTTGGCGTGCTCCATCAATTCGGGCGTAATGACGTAGAGGTCTTTCACTTCCTCGTACTCCGAGAGGTCCGAGAAGCGCTCCTTCTGGACCCGGGTGATGTACAGCACATCCACCTCGGAGATGATCTCAGCCACGTCGTAGGTCTCTGTGACCGGCAGGTCGTTTTTCCTGATCTCATTCATCACGTCCAGGGGCAGGCGCAGGATCTCAGGCGAAACGAACTTGAATTCTACGTCGTACAGGCAGAGGAGTCTGGCCAGGGAGTGAACGGTGCGTCCAAACCTCAGGTCGCCCACCATACCCACCTTCAGGCCATCTATCTGGCCCAATTCCTCCTTGATGGTGAAGAGGTCCAACAGGGCTTGCGTGGGATGTTCACCGATGCCATCTCCACCATTGATGATGGGCTTCCGGGCATAGTCGGCGGCGATCCGGGCCGAACCCATCTCGGGGTGGCGGATGACGATCACGTCGGCGTAGGACTCAAGAGTGCGTACGGTGTCAGGCAGCGATTCGCCCTTGGAGACGCTGGAGAATTGGACTCCTTGCGTGATGGGAATGACGGTCCCTCCCAGGCGAGACATGGCCGCGATGAAGGAAGAGCTGGTGCGGGTGCTGGGCTCGTAGAAGAGGCAGGCGAGGACAGTACCCTTCAGGAGGTCGCTCGAACCTACCCTCTTGACGATCGCGCGCATCTCTTCGGCGACTCGAAATATGTACTCCAGGTTCTCCCTGCTGAACTGGGACACCGAGATGATGTCCTTACCGTAGAACCCGTTCTCCAGGTTCGGGGCCAGGCCCACCTTCTTCCTGCTGTTGTTCGGTGAAGTTCTTTCTTCCGCTGTCATTGTCCTCCATTCTCCTGATATTGGTATGTCGACATGTGAGACCGATCTTTCGCAACCGAGTCATCTGCCCGGGGTATTGATTGACTGCGCAGTGATCTATGCAGTGAAGGATCGCCGATTGGTGCCTGGGCAGAAAAAAAGGACTCACCGTTGGGAGTCCTTTTCCAGGCAGGCGTTGCTCGCGCTTTGTGCTGCTGTCTCGGTATGAACATGATTATGCTCAACTAATTATTATACCATAATCTTCAAACAATTGCCAGGTCGCACTTTGTGGGTACTGAACCAGGCCGTAACACACATGCGGCGTCATTCCGGGTCCTCCCCCCGCTGCGCGCATCCTGAGTAGTGCCGAGTAGCTGGCAAGCAGCCTATCGAAGCAGGCGTCGAAGGGCGAGGCGGCGTATCGCATTACGTATCCAAGGAGCGATGCAGGTGCCCATCTCGCGTGGTTTTCCGAACCCTGCACTTGCCAGCCTCTTCCGCCAGAGACAGAGCCCCTCACAGTGTGTAGAACTCCACCAGTCGCTTCTCGGCTTCACCCTCGATGCGAGCCACCACCTCCACATAGGGCACGATGCTGGAGTTCCTCAGCTTGCGCTTCAGTAGCTCGTCCACCAGAAAGATGCCTGCGGAGTTGGTCATCGTGATCTCGACGCGGACCGGCTTCTCCTTCCCGGGGGCCAGTTTCACCTTATCCACGGCGGCAGCCGACACCGTATGGATGTTGGTCGCCCCGGCCTCGAACGGGATGCGCGAACGTCCCTTTGTCATGTCCAGCGCGTCTGCCACCTTCACACATCCCGCCTCGATGGTCAGACAACTTTGGTCCCAGTGGTGAGCACTGATGGCGTGCAGGATTTCCGAGACCATGATCGTGCGCTCACGGATGTCGTATAGGCCGTTCAGCAACTCCTTGGCCTTTGGATTCGCCAGGCTGATCGAGTACGCTTCGTGATTGTCTCGATGGATGGAGATCCCCAGGTCATGCAGGGAGGCGGCAACGACCACGACAACTTCGGCGTCGGCGAGGGTGAGGCCATAGTCGGCCACTATACTCATCTCGACGCCCGCTTTGGCAAGCATCCTCACCAGTTTCAGGGCCATGTTGGCCACGATCTTGATGTGCACTTGACCATGGTCAGTGAACTGGAGACGGTCGACGGAGTTGATGTTGACGCAACGCCACAATTGCAGCAACTCCTGATCCTGGTTGATACGCTCCACAACCTGTTGGAGTATCTCGTTTTGGCGGACCGGAATGCGGAAGTTCATCTCTATGCCCCTTTCAGGTCGGTCTCTCCTATCTTGCTTCTCTCCATTTCCGGCTTGTCTCTGTGTCGGCGCTACAGACCAGTCTTCGGAAGTTGCGCGCCGCTTTTCTATCCCAGAGACCGAGCGGCGTCATGATTATAGCATCCCCGAAACCGTGCAGACAAAGAGACCCCTTTGTCATGGCGCGATGGCGCTACGCCGACCCGCACCGATCGGGAGGCGAGGAGCAGACACGGTCTTGGCCCCTTCGAGGTCGATCCTCCTTCCCCAAGGGAGGCTGTCGGGCTCAACCGCATGGGTCAAGAATCGCTGCATGGCAGGTGCTAGCCGCAATTTGGGGCTGAACTTGACAACGGGAGGAAGGGTGGTATAATTGCGGACGTTATGCTCCATGGGCGTCTCCAGCATACCAAAGCCACTGAGGTGAAAAGGAGATAGTATGGACAAATGGCACCTCGAATCGCCTCTCTTTTCCGCCCTGACAGATGAAGAGAGGCGCAGCATTTCTGCCGGGATGCGGTCCGAGGCCTACCAAAAGGGGGAAAGCATCACTGTGGAGAATGCGCCCAGCGAGTCGATGTACTTCGTCGAATCTGGCTGGGTGCGCATCTTTTCCGAGCAAGGCGGCAGGAAGGTGATTCTGGCCAACCTGGGTCCAGGGAGCTCCTTGGGAGAGGTGGAGTTGCTGCTCGATCAATGCTACTCTACCACGGCCGAGGCGGCCTCGGAGGTGGAGCTCCGGTCTCTGAGCAAGTCTCACCTGCAAGAGGTCATTGCGAGAGAGCCATCGATAGGTATCAGGCTGAGCACGGCCTTGGGCTCCAAAGTGGTTCAGATGACCCAATATCTGGCGGAATATCGATTGCCACAGATCGCCTTCTTCGCTCAGCTGTCCGAGGAGAGCCTGCTGGGCCTGGCGGAGAGGCTGCAAGTAGAGGTATGCGAAAGAGGGGATACCATCTGCTGGGTAGGCGAGCCTGGCGAGGCGATGTACATCATCGAGTCAGGAGAGGTAGAGGTGGTCCTCGCGGCCGAGTCCGACGAAGTCCCCCCACCTTTGACCGAGTGTGATCTCCTGGGGGAGATGGCCTTGCTGGCCAATAAGCCCCACGCTGCAACCTGCAGGGCGACCAACGACGTGGTGCTCTGGGCGTTGTCCCGCGCCGACTTCGATGAGTTGGTGTCCAAGCATCCCAGGGTGCGGCAGGCTCTGTCGCGAGCGCTGAGCGAGCATCTCAGCCCGGAGGACCGGGCCATGGCGGAGCAGCGGCTAGAGACTATCCCTCTCTTCGGTGACCTGCCGCCTGACGTCATATCGGGTGTCGCGCAGCGGCTGGTTCTACAGCATTATCCTCGAGGGGAATTGGTCTTCTCTGAAGGTGACGCGGGGGATAGCCTGTACATCATTGAGATGGGAGAGGTGAAGCTGGCCACAGAGACCACCGCTGGCGAATCTACCGTGGCCTGGCTGGAGGCCGGAGAATTCTTCGGTGAGATGGCTCTCCTCACGGGCAAGACCCGCTCGGTGAAGGCGCGAGCCATGGCCGACACCAACTTGTGGGTTTTGTACAAGAACGACTACGACGAGCTTATGGTGGATCACCCCTCCCTCAGCGTCGCCCTGGGCAAGGTCCTCAGCGAACGGCTTACTGCAGGCTTTCGAGAGGATCGGCCGCGCGCCACTATCACCAGGATGCGCGAGATACCCTTGCTGGCTCAGCTCACCGAGTCTGAGCTGGTGGACGTCATTAGGCGACTGCGACCGGTGGAGCGACAGGCCGGAGACATTCTGTTCTCCCAGGGAGAGGCCGGCGAGATGATGTACTTCATCGAATCGGGCCAGATGGAGGTGCAGGCGCGGGCCGGAGAGGGTCGCACCATCCTCAGCGTGCTGGGGGCTGGCGAACCGGTGGGTGAGATGGCGCTGCTCAGCGGCAAGCCGCGTACGGCCACCGGTCGAGCTCTCACGGACCTGCAATTGTGGGCTCTGGAGAAGGCGGATTTCGATGAGCTAACCCTCAAGTATCCTCGCTTCGCATTGGCCATCAGCAGGGCCCTCAGCGAGCGTCTCGAAGCCGCATCAGCGGCCGAGGCAGCACTTGGTGAGCCCAGGAAAGCCGTCCGGGGCAAGGCGGTGGCCAGGCCGAAGAGGGAACCGGCAATACCGCAGGCGGTAGCGGATCTGACGAGCAGCCTACAGGTGCTCGGTACCTGGTTGGTGGCTAGAAGCACTGAGGTTAAGCTCCGCCTGGCGGTGGTTGGTTTTCTGCTCCTCTGGCTCTGTGGAATAAGCTTCCCCGCGACCGTGATCTCTTCTGTACCTCTGGAGAGAAACGATTTGATTCCTACCGAGACGCCCGTCCCTGCAACGCCCACGGAGGAGGGAGGGGGCGAGGCAGCCGTGAACCTGGCCCTTGTGCCGACGGAGACGGCTACCCTAGTGCCTCCTACCCTAACGCCGACGCAGGTGCCAGCGACTCCCACGCAGCCGGCTCCGACTTCCACTCCGTCTCCTGTGGAGGAGGGTAGCGTGATGGGTGCGGCGAGAGCCGCGCCGGAGGTGAGAGTGCTGGACAGATACGGCATGGTACGGGACCTAGCCTGGGCTCAGCATTACTATGGTACCTGGATTGAGTTCACTCAGCCCGCCAGAGGTGCTTGCTACCGTATCGTTGAACTGAGGGAACGGTCTGGTCCATCGAATATCGACGTCACGGTCCTCGATGAGAATGGCGACCCCATGCCGAATGTGATGCTCCATTTCGACTGGCCCGGAGGCGAAGTCCAGCAGGCCACCAATGGCGAGGGCAAAGTGGGATTCGCCCTGGGTCCGGGTTCGTATATCTATGATCGCGAGGTAGGAGGTCCCCACTGCATTCGCGTCCTCAGCGACTACCCTTCAGACGTTGCAAGGAACTGCGGCATGCTGGCGGGAACGCCGCATGACCATTTGGACATAGTCATGCAGCTAGTGCGGACGGGGCCCTAAAGACGCCCCTTTCCTCTTCAACCAAGGGAGGGCTTAGGCCCTCCCCTTCTAGTTCCCTCAGTGATGGAAGAAAGGAGCGACAATGGCTGAGAAGATCACCATTAGTGTCATCAAAGCTGATGTGGGAGGATACGTGGGCCACTCCAGCATGCATCCTGCCTTGATGGAGGAGGCAGAGGAGAAGCTGGAGGACGCGAAGCGGCGACGCCTATTGGTTGATTTCCACGTTACGCGGGTGGGCGACGACCTGGAGTTGATCATGACCCACCGCCAAGGCGAGGACAACGCTGAAATCCATGAGTTGGGCTGGAACGCCCTGCTAGCAGCCACTGAAGTAGCCAAGTCCATGAAGCTCTACGGTGCCGGGCAGGACCTGCTCAGTGATGCCTTCTCTGGGAATGTAAAGGGCATGGGGCCCGGCGTGGCCGAGATGGAGTTCGAGGAGCGAGCCTCAGAGCCATTCCTGGTCTTTATGGCCGACAAGACGTCTGCTGGAGCCTGGAACATGCCCTTGGTGAAGATGTTCGCCGACCCTTTCACCACCATTGGCTTGGTGATCTCGCCCGTGATGCACGATGGCTTCAGGTTTGAAGTTCACGATGTGCTGGAGAGCAAGAGGATCTATTTCGACTGCCCGAATGACCTGTATGACATGCTCGTCTTCGTGGGTGCTCCAGCGCGGTACATGATCAAGGCGGTCTACCACAGGGGCACCAACGATATCGGCGCCGTGTCCTCGACGCAGCGTCTGAGTCTTATGGCCGGCCGATACGTCGGCAAGGATGATCCCGTACTCGTTGTGCGTTCACAGGGAACATTCCCAGCGATCGGTGAGATCCTGGACCCGTTCGCTTTTCCGCACCTGGTGGAAGGGTGGATGCGCGGGTCACACCACGGGCCAATGATGCCCGTTTCCGAGCCCCAGAGCAACCCTAGCCGCTTCGATGGGCCTCCTCGGGTTGTTTGCCTGGGCTTCCAACTGTGCAACGGCTCTCTCGTGGGACCGAGGGACATGTTCGACGATCCCAGCTTCGACGAAGCCCGCCGCCAGGCCAACGTGGCCGGGGAGTATCTGCGGCGACACGGCCCCTTCGAGCCGCACCGTCTGCCTCTCGACGAGATGGAGTAC
>CAZBJW010000037.1:0-6672 GCA_964492135.1 uncultured Anaerolineales bacterium | reverse complement strand
ACGTTTCGAAGACTTACCAGAATAGCATAAGCAGAGCACGAACAGACATCTGCCCTGGGAGGGCGCGTCTGGAGCGACCAGTGCGTCGCCGGACCGCGCACCAGAACAGGTGTTCTCTTGCCGGACGGTTAGTGGAGCGATCCTCGAATCCTCGCCGCAGCGTCCGGCTACCTCATTGCCGGATAGCTTGATGTCCAGACTCGGAAAGAAGCGCCCGGCAGTTCAAAGGCTGTCTCGTATGCTGTCCAATTCGGCCCTGGCCGCGGGGACGGCCTGGAGGAAAGGCTCGAGCTTCTCACAAGCGTACTCGTCGCAGTAGGCGCAGTTCATGATGCCCCTCACAATGCCGCACGCGCGGATTTCGCACTCGGAACAATGGGAGCAGTACCGCGTGTGACCAGGCAGACACCCGTCGCAGCTCACATCTTCTGTTTTGATGTCGGACTGGTACTCCTTGGACCACATCTCAGCTACACGCTTCAATTCCTCAGCATCGTCGTTCTGCGTGGCGACAAAAGCGGGGCATTCGGAGCACGTGAGTCCACAATAGGCAATGATTTCTTCCATAACCACGCTCCCTTTCTCGGCGTCAAGTCTGCCTTGACGCCGCCACGGTCGCTTCGTGACCTTCAGGCGAGGCGCCGGGAGTATATGCTGCCTGTCCTCATATGTCAAAACTCGCCGAACCGAGCGATCCCTTATCTGGCCCGTCGCTTCGTTGCATAGGGCGCCGCCCGGCCTCTGGAGTTGCCACGGATGTGGTGTCTAGCAGTCGCTGGTGCAGAATGATCAGCGTGCTGCTTATCCCGGCTGATAGAGCGCTTGGAGGGGATGATTGTGGCTCCCTCGGCCCAGTACTGCGACCGACGGTGGTCGGGGCGGGCCAATAGTACCAAGGCAGCATTGCGTTTGCGAGGCGGATTCTGTATAATATACGTGTAAGACTGTACGATGCTCCACTTGACCCCTGGAGAGGAGGGCCTAATGCCCGACAACCTTCGAAGATTTAGCAAGAGAGCTCGGCGTTGCCTGGCCTATGCTCAGGAAGAGGCCAAGCGCTTGAAACATCCGTATATCGGGACAGAGCACTTGCTCTTGGGTTTGGTGCGGGAGGAGAACAGTGTGGCGACCAGGGTGCTCCGTAACTTGGGCGTCGAAGCTCCGAGGGTGAGGCGGGCCGTGGAGGAGATCATCGGGCGCGGAGAGCACGAGGTAGTGGGCAGGATCGGACTGAGTCCCCGCACCAAGCGGATCATTGAGCTTGCTGTAGGCCAAGCGCGGGACATGGGCAACAACTACATCGGCACTGAGCATCTCCTGCTGGGTCTCGTGGAGGAGGGGGAGGGGGTGGCCGTCGATGTCCTCAAGAGTCTGGGTGTAACGCTCGAGAAGGTGCGGAGCCAGACGGACCAATTGGTGGCGCAGGAACGGGCGGCCGGATCAGAATTCGCCAAGAAGAAAGGGAAGGAAACTCCTCTGATTGACCAGTTGGGCATAGACTTGACGGCACAGGCAATGGAGGGAAAGCTGGACCCGGTGGTAGGCCGAGAGGTAGAGATACAGCGGGTCGTCCAGGTGCTTTCGCGACGTACCAAGAACAACCCAGCTCTGATAGGTGAGTCAGGCGTGGGCAAGACCGCGATTGTCGAGGGACTGGCCCAGCTTGTAGCCAGCAACAGAGTTCCCGAGAATCTGATGGGCAAGCGGATGGTGATGCTGGACGTGGGTTCCCTTGTTGCCGGCACCATCTACCGCGGGCAATTCGAGGAACGCTTGAAGAAGGTAATCGATGAAATACGCGAGAGCGAGGCCATTCTCTTCATAGACGAGGTGCACATGTTGGTGGGCGCGGGTTCTGCCGGTAGCTCGGTGGACGCAGCCAACATCCTGAAGCCGGCTCTGGCCCGTGGGGAACTGCAGTGTATCGGGGCTACGACCCTTGATGAGTATCGGAAATACATCGAGGGCGATGCGTCCTTGGAGCGGCGTTTCCAGCCAATCTTTGTGGAAGAGCCTAGCGTCGAGGAAACCATCGAGATCCTCAGGGGTATCAAGGAACAGTACGAGGCCCATCACAGGCTCCACATCCAAGACGAGGCGCTGCGGACGGCTGCCTTTCTTGCTTCGCGATACGTCACTGACCGATACATGCCCGACAAGGCCATCGACTTGATGGATGAGGCTGCTTCCCGCGTGAGGATGTACAAGATACCTCACACTATTGGCCTAAAGGACTCCCTCGATGATCTGAAGTCGATTCGTGAGGAGAAGGAACAGGCCTTCGAGGAGGATCGCATAGAAGCGGCCGTCGCGCTGAGAGAACGAGAAGTTGAACTGGAGTCCGAGATAAGTCAGATGCGGCTGGGGTGGGAGGGCGTCACTGATGGTACGCGGCTGGAGGTCACCAAGGAAGACATAGCCGAAGTGGTCTCTATGTGGACTGGCATCCCCGTCACGCGCATTGCCAGCACCGAGCAAGAGAGGCTGCTGCGGATGGAGGAGGAGATACACCGTCGCATCGTGGGCCAGGACGAGGCGATCAACAGCATCGCCAAGGCAGTGCGGCGGGCGCGGGCTGGTCTCAAAGACCCCGGGCGTCCCATCGGCTCCTTCATCTTCCTGGGGCCGACGGGTGTGGGCAAGACCGAGTCGGCAAAGGCATTGGCGGAATTCATGTTCGGGAGCGAGGATGCACTTGTCAAGCTCGATATGTCGGAGTTCATGGAGAGGCATACCGTGGCTCGTTTGGTTGGTGCTCCTCCGGGTTATGTCGGGTATGACGACGGCGGGCAGTTGACGGAAGCGGTGCGTCGGCGTCCGTACTCGGTAATCCTGTTCGATGAGATAGAGAAGGCGCACCCTGAGGCTTTCAACATGCTGCTGCAGATCTTGGAGGACGGCCACCTCTCCGATGCTAAGGGGCGTCGGGTGGATTTCCGCAACACGATCATTCTGATGACTTCCAACGTGGCAGCGGAGCATCTGATGAGAGAGATGTCCGTGGGCTTCAAGCTGGCCAAGGATGAGGCCAAGAACGCCGAGGAAGAGTACCAGAAGATGAAGGACAAAGTCCTCGATCAGCTGAAGAAGACTTTCCGTCCGGAGTTTCTCAATCGTATAGACGCCATCGTCGTGTTCCGCGCCCTGACCAAGCAGCAGATACGAGAGATTGTGGAATTGATGCTGAGCCAGGTACAGGAGCTCCTCGACGAGCATGAGGTCACCTTGGAGGCTACGGACGAGGCCAAGGAACTCCTGGCCAAGGAAGGATATGATCCTCACTTCGGTGCTCGCCCGTTGCGTCGCGTGATCCAGACCATGATCGAAGACCCTCTGTCGGAAGCCATCCTCGCAGGTGAGTTCAAAACTGGTGACACGGTGCGCCTGGAAGTTGAGGACGATGATATCAAGCTACGCAGCGGGGAGTTGGTGGAAGCGGCCAGTTAGTGGTGACGCATAGACGTCGAGAGAAGGGATAGGTTCCAGTCCATGGCTAGGGGCCGCGCCAAGGCTATCTATGTCTGTCAGCAGTGCGGGGCTCAATCTCTGAAGTGGGTGGGACGTTGCCCTGATTGCGGCGAATGGAATAGCATGGTGGAGACGGTGGAGAGCCGGGAAGTTTCTCCACCGTCGTCTATTGTGCCGCGTGGCAAACCTCAGCGCCTGGCTGAGATATCTGCCGAGGGCTTCCAGCGCATAGCAGTGCCCATGGGGGAATTCAGCCGGGTGCTGGGCGGGGGAATCGTCCCAGGCTCCGTGGTACTCATCGCCGGTGATCCTGGCATCGGAAAATCGACCTTGCTCCTCCAGCTCACGGCGCTGATCAGCCAATCGCTGGGCAAGGTGCTGTATATCTCGGGGGAGGAATCCGCCCCGCAGATCAAGAGCCGGGCCGAGCGTCTGGGAATGTTCTCAGATGATCTCTACCTCCTAGCCGAGACCGACATGGACGCGATCATGGATCACATCCATGGACTGACGCCTGAGTTAGTGGTGGTGGATTCCATTCAGACTGTCTACGTTCCCGATCTGACCTCCTCCGCGGGTAATATCAGCCAGGTTCGGGAATCTGCCTCGCGGCTGACATACCTGGCCAAGGGCGAGGGCGTGCCCGTCTTCATCGTGGGCCATGTGACCAAGGAGGGCGCCATCGCCGGGCCCCGCGTGCTGGAACATATGGTGGATACCGTGCTTTACCTGGAGGGAGAGCGGTTCCACTCCTATCGGCTTTTGCGTTGCGTCAAGAACCGGTTCGGTTCCACCGACGAGGTCGGGGTCTTTGAGATGAGCGGCCAGGGCATGCTGGAGGTGCCCAACCCCTCCGAGGCCTTCCTGTCGGAGCGCTCGGGGGGAACGGGCTCCGCCATCGCTGTGACTCTGGAGGGAACCCGACCCCTGCTGGTGGAGATACAGGCCCTGACCAGCACCACCAGTTTCGGCCTGCCCCGGCGAACGGCCAATGGCATAGATTTCAACCGGCTGCTCCTCCTGGTCGCAGTGTTGAGCAAGCGCATGGGTATGCGCCTTCATGATCAGGACGTCTTCGTGAACGTGGTAGGCGGCTTGAGGATCAACGAGCCGGCCGTGGACTTGAGCGTGGCTGTGGCCATCGCTTCCAGCTTCCGCGATACTGCTGTGGCCCAAGACCTGGCCATCATGGGAGAGATAGGGCTATCGGGGGAGCTGCGTTCCATCAGTCAGGCGCCAAAGAGGCTGAATGAGGCGGCCAGACTGGGCTTCAAGAGGTGTCTGGTTCCACAGTCGGTGCGGCTTCCCCGAGAGAGACCTGCCGACGTGGAGGTGATAAGGGCCCGCTCTCTGGGCCAGGCGCTGGACGTGGCGCTGGAGAAGTAAGTCCAGGTGCTCTGCTATCTCACTACTTGATCGGATTGTCAAGGTGCCCAGGCGTCGCTTCTGGTTTATCGTTTGCGACGAGGCAGTCTGATATCAAGCCCACGAAGTCGAGCGGTTCCCAGCTGTCATAGCCCTGGGCGAGCAACTCGAGTCTTCGCGCCAATTGCCCCAATGAGGCCTCCGTAAGGTCTCGACAGCATCCTCGAAAGACCCCATCGCAGCGAAAGTAGCCGAAGACGAACCTGTGGTCGCATGGGTGCCTCGTGCATTCGGCTGGGAAAGCCCCCAAGAAGTCATCAGCGAAACCCCGGGCGAAAGTGCCGAAGGTTGCTTGGCGCTCTATGGTCTTGTTCCAGGTTGTGTCGATGCCAATGCCGTGCAGGTATTGAACGAGGTGCATCAGCTCGTGGGCCGTGATGGAGCGGATACGCCATGTAGATGACCCGTCTAGGTCTTCCTCTCGCACGATGACGTGCAAGACAGGCTTGTGCTGCGCAAACCAGCCGTGCTTGCGCAACGCCAAGTGGACCTTCCCCTTCAGTTCAGGATAGGCCTTGAGAACCGGCTCGAAATGGTCCGCAGCGTATTCCCGCAGCCTGTCAGCTCTGTCCTTCCTCATGCGGGGGCACAAGAGGTACCAGTCACTGCCCTCGGCTGTCTGCTTCGCTGAATGAACCATAGCTTCGAGGTCTTGGAGTCGCTCCAAGGGTGGCGTTCGGTCACCCCCTACGCGCGGTGCTTGAGCACGCGCAAGGCCCGAAGGGTGACCCACTTGCTCGGCTTGCCCTTCTCTTCGATGTCCACCCAGGTCTTGCCATTGTAGGTGTAGTCCATCTTCCAGCGGCCCTGGCCATCTTGCTTGCTGGACACCAGATCCATGCTGGCGGCCAGGCGCGGGTCTGATCCGTATCCAAAGCTGGTGAGCACTTCGAGATTCTGCAAGACATCGGTAACGTAGAAGATGGGGAAGCCAAACCTGAACCAGCTGCGGCTGGGCTTGGTGCTGTAGCCCATGGGATAATCTGCCACCGCAGGGTCTCGGCTGAGAAGAAAGTCGAGGCCGGTCTCGATGGCTCTCTCGATCAGCGGGCTGCGAGCGCTCTCGGGCAGCTTGCTGAAGGCGAGCATGACCTTGACCGCGCCCCAGGCGCAGGGCTTACGATCATTGGCGGAGCAGCAGAAGCCCGGGCCGCAGGTGGCTGACTTGAGGTATCGCAGCGGGGCATCTTTCTCCTCTGTGGGCGCGATGCCCTCGCCGGTGACGGCTCTGGCCAGCCAGTCGATGGCGCCGTGCAGACGCTCGTCTCCCAGCCAGCCCAGGTCGAGGAGGGCGGCGCTGAGGTTTCCCATGAGGCAAAGGATGGCGCCTCCTTGAGTGGCGGAGGCGGAGAAGGCGCCGTTCTTGTCGATGGCGTGTTCTAGCAGGTACTGGCACGCCTTCTGTATACCCGGATCGCTGCCATCCGCTCCCAGCTGAGCGAGCATGCTCACCGACCACACTATGCTGCGGTACTTGGGACGGTAGCCTGGCCCTGGCTCCACCCAATAGCCGTCGGGTTGCTGGGCCTGGAGAATGGTGGGCACCGGTCCCGTGGACATCACAGCTTGCCGCGCCTCGACCACCGCTCCATCATCCGGTGGTTTGTCCAGGAGCTCAGTCAGCGCGAAATATCGCACTCCAGGGTTCTCGGCATCTTCTTCCAGGAGCCACGAGAACGGATCGTCATCGGGCACGCGTGTTCTGCTCTTGGTCACAGTACCCTCTCCGTCTGAGATTCGCCGTCAAGGACGGCCGGTCCTATTCTATCACGCTGCGCA
>CAZBJW010000036.1:10886-24151 GCA_964492135.1 uncultured Anaerolineales bacterium | reverse complement strand
GCCTTCACGATGGGCGCGCACCCCGTCGATTGGACGGCGACCATCCGTGGTCGCTCGCGTCGGATCCATCCCAGCCGATCCAATTCATCGAAGGCCTTCCACATGCCAATCAGACCGGTGCCCCCTCCAGTGGGATAGATGATCACGTCCGGCAGGCGCCAGGCGAACTGTTCCGCTATCTCCAGCCCCATGGTCTTCTTACCTTCGACCCTGTAGGGCTCCTTGAGAGTAGAGACGTCGAACCAGCCACGCTCCTGTCCCATCCTCTCAGCCTCTCGGCCCGCTGCGTCCATCAGACCGTTTACCAGAACCAGGTGAGCGCCGTGGGCTCGGCACTGCACCTTGTTCATCTCTGGAGCGCTTCTTGGCATGAAGACCCAGGTCTCCAAGCCAGCTTTGGCGCCGTAGGCAGCGAGGGCTGCCCCGGCATTCCCAGCCGAGGGCATGGCCAGCACCTTGGCTCCCAGCTCCTTGACCCTGGAGACCGCCACCGCAAGACCACGGCTCTTGAACGTGCCGGTGGGGTTGAGACCTTCCTCCTTGATGTATAGGTTTGGACATCCGAGCTTCTCGCCCAGCCGCTTCGCCTGAAGGATGGGCGTCATGCCCTCGCCCAGGCTCACCGGCTCTGTGGACACGGGGAGCAGTTCCCTGTATCGCCACAGGGTTGTCTCACGAGAACGCAGGTCTTCCTTACGCAGGGTCGTGGAGACATGCTCCAGGTCGTAGGAGGCGAAGACAACCTTGCCACACGCGGGGCAGACATTGATCAGTTGGTCAGCGGGGAACGTCTCTCCGCAGCGGGTGCACTCCAGGCGTACAAGGGCGCTGCTCGATTGGCCACGCATGCTAGTCCTAGGTCAACCGGTTGTGCAACTGCCGCGCCCACGCTCGGATGGCCTCCCAATCGCGGAAGTCGCCTTCTGAGACCTTCATCGCCTTGGACATCGTCCGCGCCGTGAAGGATAACTTGCTGTAGTCTATCACCCCCGCGAAGAGACCTATGTCCACAGGCTCTAAAATCTCGCGCACCGGCTCCAGGTTGGCCTCTACCGTACTGTGGTTCTCCTGCGTGCAGTCCTTCATCCTACCGCAGACCGCGAAGTAGGCGACGGGGACTTGGCTCAATGCTTCCCGATTCTTCTCCACGAACTTCGTCGCGTCAGGCAGTAGTGTCCCTCTGCGGATGCCGCTGCCCAGGATCACTATTCTGTAGGAACTCAGGTTTTTTCACGTCCTTGGCCTACCGTACGTCAACTTCGGGCCCGGCCTTGCGCAGTTCCTCCCCGACGGCTTCCGCTACCTCGGCGGTGGATCCGGCTTTGGTGGCGTAGGCAACCAGAATGCTGTCACTCGTAAGCTTCTCCCCCGCTGAGCCGGCTACGCCTGCCGCAGCGCCCGCAAGACCTGCCTCACACTCGGCCGCTTGCCATACATCAGGAGGCCCATGCGGAATACCTTGCTGCCGGCCCACAGGATGGCGGGGATGGTGATGATGAGCATCACTATGCTCCCCACGATGTCCACCACTGGCACCTCGGCCATCGGCAGACGCATCAACATCATGGTGGGGGCAGTCAGTGGGAACCAGGAGAGGATTCTCGCGAGCATGATATTCGGGTTGGAGAACATGAACCCGGAAATCATCAGCGGGATGGCAGACATGACGGAGAAGATCCCCGCCAGTTGTTGGGACTCCTGCTGTGTGGTCCCCAAAGCGCCCACTCCTCCCATCAGCACCGCATAGACCAGGAAACCCAGCACGTAGTAGACCAAGCCGAGGAGCAAGACTTGAGGCCGGACCAAAAGAGGGAGCGCTAGGCCCAGGAGGCCCACTGCTCCGCCGCTGAGAGCAAGCGAAGATCCCATCCAGATCACGATTTGAGTGAGCCCCAGAGCTCCCAGCCCGAGTACTTTGCCGGCCAATAGCTGCTGGGCTGTAACAGAGGAAAGTATGATCTCCATCACCCGGCTCGTCTTCTCCTTGGCCACGCCTTGTAGCAGGTAGCCCGAGGTGACGAAGATGGTCATCACTAGGAGGATGCCAAGGAAGTAGGGAACTATGAAGTTGAAGATGATGTTCAGGGGGCCTCCCTCAGCTTCGCCTTCCTGCTCAAGTGTGACGAGGGTGAAGTCAATGGGCTCCGCCACGCGCTCTCGCAGGACTGGGTCCACTACTTCATCGCGGAGCAGATGGTCCACGAAGAGCGCATGCAGGGTATCGGAATCCTCCATCACAGCTGCACTGAATCCGCCTTCCCTCGTGACCAGCGTGACCTTCCCGGTCTGGATGTAGTCCTGGGGCACGATCAGCAGACCATTGATTTCCCCCGCTTCGAGAGCCGCGCGACCGGCTTCCTCATTTTCATAAAGCTGGAAGTCCTGCTGATATGCAGGTAGCAGAGGGGTGAAGGCACCCAGATGGTCCACTATGCCGACATTCTCCTCTTCCGGGATGAAGGTGCTGGCGAAGAAAGCTGCGGCCTGGCCCCCGAAGAAAGCAGCGATCAACAGTCCTGCTGCTCCGAGCAGAGGCACGAGCAAGGTCATGGCGATAAAACCGGCGCGGCGAACGTTGACGAGATACTCGTGGCGAGCTACGATGAAGATCCTACGCATTGTCCCGCTCCTTCACCACCTTGATGAAGATGTCCTCCAATGGTGCGGTGGCTACCTCGAAGGCCTCCACCGGGATTCTCTTCTCCACTAGTGTCGTTAGCAGGTCCTGGGCAGTGATTTCCTCTAGGGTGAGAGTGTAGGTGTCGTCCCGTTGCTCCACCCGCGCCACCCCAGGCAGTGCATCCAGCGCAACTGAGGTCCGGACACGAACCGTACCCGGAGAGTAGCGCCGCTTGATATCGTCGAGGCGCCCGTAGAGTACGGCCATTCCATCGTCTATCAGCAGGATGCGGTCACACAGGGCCTCCACCAGGTTCATCTGGTGCGCACTCAACATCACCGTTTTGCCTTCACTCTGGAGTTCTCGTATCAACCCTTTGAGCAGGTCCACGTTGATGGGGTCCAGCCCCTGGAAGGGCTCGTCGAGGATGAGTAGTTGTGGATCGTGCACCACGCTGGCCACGAATTGGAGCTTCTGCTGCATCCCTCGACTGAGGTCTCTGACCTTCTTCTGAGCCCACTCGCTTAGTTCCACCCGCTCAAGCCAGCTCAGGGCCTGGTCCCGTGCCATGGCTCTGGATGTGCCCTTGAGTTCCGCCAGGTAGACCAGCACGTCCATCACCTTGAGGTCTTGATACAGGCCGCGCTCCTCGGGCAGGTAGCCGATTCGGCGGCGAACGACGCCCGGCGGTTCTCCCAGGACCTTGATAGTTCCCTCGTCAGCCTTGAAAATGTCCATGATGGTGCGGATAGCGGTGGTCTTTCCGGCTCCGTTGGGCCCCAAGAGGCCAAAGATGTCGCCCTCGTACACCTCGAAGGAGAGATCGTCCACCGCGGTAAAGCCGTTGTATCTCTTTGTCAGGTTGTGTGTCTCTAGCATTGTTTGAGGCATCATCTTACTCCCGTTCGACACTTGGAATTACGATCTGCACCGCAAGCGCAAGCTTGCAGCCCAGTCAGGAACTCGCTCTTGGCCCGCGCACTGGGAACATCTTGCCACATTCTGGATAACTTGTCAACTTGCAGCCCAGTCAGGAACTCGCTCTTGGCCCGCGCTTTCACGCGGCTTCGTCAGCAGTATTACCAAGACCAATGCGTAGACCATGGAATCTGCCAGGATCTCCAGCGAGTGGGGCACGCGTAGCGTGAGAGGGAGCCAATAGGCCGGTATCAAGAGCAAAGCCCCGACGAGAACGAACATGGCAAAACCCAGGGAGAGGACCAGGTTGCGTCGAGACTTCTGCCAGGTGATCACAACCGGTAGGGATGCGACCAGGAAGAGCACACTGCGCACGAACAACACGGGCAGGATCTGGCCCCATCCCGGGATGGTCAGCTCAAGCAGGTTTTGCCTGTAATATTCGTACGTGAAGGGGATGACCAGGCGACCAAAGAAGTAGTAGATGGGCATGAAGGCGACGCAGGCCACGGGCAGGCGCCAGGCCCATTGACGAGGGGGCCGGCTGGCGAAGAAGGCCCTCAGATTGGCCGTGAAGCCCCGTCCCCTGTCCGTGGGTGGAAACAGCAGCGCGACCAGAGAGCAAGAGAGTAGGCTGCCCCCCAGCCACATGACAACCGTGAACATGGACGCCGCCCCAAATGTGGTGAATATCGAGGCTTCGATCACTGTGTTGACGCCAGAGGCGAGCCAGGTCAGGAGGGAAAGGATCAGCCAGCGCGCGATGTAGCTACCCTGGATCCCGCGAGACACGAAGGCGAGCGCCAGGGCCAGGATCGGGCTGGCGAGCAGTTGGAAGAGAAGTATTGTGCCGGGATCGGTGCCTTCGGGAACAACTGGGGTCTCGAGGCCTATGACTCCGGCGATGACGCTTCCCAGTATGCTGCCCAGCACGAAGCCTACGCCGCAGACTGGCACCTTCCACAAATATGATAGAATCGTTCTGAGCTTCACCGTCCCTCCTCGAATCATGTCTTCAGAGCCACACTGTCTCAGCTCAGTCGGCGGGCCCGGCGAGCGGTCGGCGCATACCCGCACCTCGGTGGGCCTTTCATGCCTCGAGCCTATCCACAAGTTCGCGAGCCCAGTCGGCTGTGCGCCCAAGCTCGCCTTCTTCCAGGGGCCCCTCTCTGCCCATAACGAAGAAGCTCTCCGGTGGAAGCAGCAACTCCGCACCAGCTTTGCGAAGCCGCTTGGCGATGGCTTTCGCCGCGGAACCGGTTAGCGGTTGGGGCCTGTGGTAGCGCGTATCGAAGGCAGCCACGGCAAGACCTTCGAGGGCCGCAGCCGGGGTCACTCCGAGAAAGGCCACGATGGCCGGGGTGGGCTTGCGGCGCTGTGTTGGGCAGCCCGCCACCAATAGGTCTATCCCTTCCAGGTCACCGGGCTGGACTTTGTTGACCCTGAGCAGGCGCGCCGTGCCTCTCTGTGCAAGCACATCGGTCATGGCCTCTGCAATACTCTCCGTATTTCCGAATGTCGAGTCGTAAACGACAAGGGCGTTCATGGGCTTCTCCGGGTATGGCGACCAAGGCGCGCCGCTTAGAGCCCCGGGAAATCGGGAACCGGTTGGGCATCACATTATACGCAGCCTGGAGTACGTTGTCAACGAAGGGTGATCAGGGTACGGAAAGCCTTGCCTTTCGCCACAGGTTGTGATACAATTTTCCGTTAGTGTAGGGCAGTTGGCTCAGCTGGGCGTGGCGTGTTTGACCCCAATCCTGCGCTCATCGCGGCCGTTCGAATCATTGCTGAGAAAGCAACTGCCTGAGTTAAGTCGGCCCACCGCCTAGCGCATCCGCTGGGAGGAGGCAACTATGAAGACGATTGAGGTCGCGCCTATCAAGCCCATTGTCTCCTACGAGGTCATTGACAGGATTGATATTCGCGTGGGGACCATAGAGGCGGCGATAGATGTGCCTCGCTCCGATAAGTTGGTCAAGCTCACCGTTGATTTCGGCGGCCACGAGAGGACCATCCTGGTCGGCATGAAGCAAGAACGTGAGGATCCGAAGGAGGTCGAAGGGAAGCAGGCGTTGTTTGTGGTGAATCTCGAGCCCAAGAAGATGATGGGCGAGGTTTCAGAGGGCATGCTATTGGACATAGGTTACGCCGATGGCATCACACCAGTACTCACGGTGCCCGAGGAGCCTGTGCCCAGCGGGGCGCGGGCTGGACAGGCGACGCGCTCGAAGGACAGCGGCGGTCACACTGGATATTCCCCGGGAAAAGCACCACGTTGGACAGGGCACTAGGCTGGGAGACGTAGAGTGGAGCAGCACGAGAGGACGGTCATCGAACCGCAACGTCAGATACCTGTGGTCGACGAGGCTGAGGTGCTCGTGGCGGGAGGCGGACCGGCTGGTCTGGCCGCTGCCATAGCCGCTGGCCGGCACGGGGCCCAAGTAGTCCTCGTGGAGCGGTATGGCTACGTGGGTGGCATGGCCACTGGAGGCCTGGTGGTCATGCTGGATAGGATGGGCAACGACGAGGGAGAACAAGTCGTCAAGGGGATCGCCCAGGAAGTGGTTGATAGGCTAGAGGAGCTGGGTGCTGTGATATATCCGCCTCCAGAGGTGTGGGGCTCGAGCGCTCATGAGGACGTGGACACGTGGCGCCATATCGGCGCGGTGGGGCCTCTGTCGGGTCGCGTGAGGTACAGCCCCACGATCGACCCGGAATACCTGAAGATCGTTGGTGCCAAGATGCTGGACGAGGCGGGCGTCAGGGTCCTCTTTCACGCCTGGGCCTGCTCGACCATCGTGTCCGACGGCGCCGTGCAGGGGGTGATCTTCGAGAGCAAGTCGGGCCGCTTGGCTGTGCTGGCCAAGGTGGTCGTGGACTGCACAGGCGACGGCGATGTCTTCGCCTACGCGGGAGCGGAGTTCGAGGAGCAGCATCTTCCGCTTGGGCTGGTCTTCAGGTTGGGCGGGGTGGATATCGAGAAGGCGAACAGCTTCGTCAACGAAAATCCCGACCAGTTCGACGCCTTGCTGAAGGAACTGGCCAAGGCCGGGGGCACGGGGGGCGGCGTGGGTGGGCTCAATGCCATCTATTACAGGACCGTGCGGGATTCCATCGTATGGTGCAACAACTCCGTCCCCACGTCAGACTCTTTGAGCGTCGACGAACTGACCAAGGCCGAGAAGGAGAGACGGGAGACGGCGCTGAGGACTCTTGAGTTCCTCAGGAAGAACCTCCCGGGATTCGAGGATGCGTTTCTGGTGGACACGGCGCCGCAGCTTGGCACTCGCGGCAGCCGCAGGCTGAAGGGTGAGCACACCTTGACTAAGGGCGAATGGCTGAGCGAGAAGCAGTTCGCCGACGTGGTCGCCACGTGCTCGCCGAGGACGGAGGGGGAGCCGCTGATCAACGTGCCCTATGGGTGCCTCCTGCCCGAGAAAGTAGAGAACATGCTGGCGGCGGGTCGATGCATCTCGGTTGAGACCATCGTGCACAACTGTGTCAGGCTCATTCCTCCTTGCTTGGCCACAGGCCAGGCGGCGGGTACCGCTGCTGCCTTGGCGGTGAGGGAGGGAGTCACGCCAGCTGAGATCGATAGGTCAGAGGTGAGATTTCGTCTTATCCAAGACGGTGTGCACCTGGCTCAGTAAACTGTTCACCAACGGATTTCCAACAGGGGGCCTGGTGTAGGCCGATCGGGTAGGGCAGGGAGAGCAGCATGAATTCATCTCGCACAACCGGTGATCTTCGCGTAGCTGTGATCCAGCACGCCCCGGTGTTCTTGAATCTCGAAGCGAGTCTGGAGAAGGCTCGTGTCCTGATTGAGGAGGCCGCCGGTCAGGGAGCGCATCTGATCGCCTTCCCCGAGACCTGGCTTCCAGGCTATCCGGTATGGATCGACTCCTCGCCCAAGGCCGCGCTGTGGGGCCATCCACCGGCCAAGGCCTTGTACCGGCTGCTGGTGGAGAACACCCTGACGATTCCGGGCAAGCACTTGCAGAGGCTGCTCGACATGGCCAAGGAGACCGGCGCATACGTCGTGATGGGCGCCCACGAGCGTCTGGGTGGTACCCTTTACAACACGATGATCTTTGTCCACAGAGACGGCGAGGAATATAGGGTTCACCGCAAGCTCATGCCGACCTATACGGAGCGACTGGTTTGGGGACAGGGGGATGGTAGCACACTCAGTGTGCTGGAGACCGAGTATGGGAACCTAGGGGGCTTGATCTGCTGGGAGCATTGGATGCCGCTGGCCAGAGCGGCCATGCACGCCAAGGGTGAGACCGTTCACGTGGCCCAGTGGCCCTCGGTGCAGGATTTGCACCAGGTAGCCAGCAGACACTATGCCTTTGAGGGACAATGCTTCGTGATCGCCGCAGGCTCCGTTTTGACCAAGGCGGAGATCCTTGAGGGATTTTTCTCTCTGGGCAAGGCGGACAGTGAGGGACTCGAGCTTTTGGAGGCGCTTCCCGGCGACGACGATAAGCCGATCATGAAGGGTGGCAGCGCGGTCATCGGTCCGGATTCCAGGTACGTCGCGGGGCCGGCCTTTGAAGAAGCGTGTATCATCTACGCTGAGTTGGCACTCGATCGCATAACCGAGGGCCAGCAGCTTCTCGACACTGACGGTCACTACTCGCGTCCCGATATCTTCCATCTGGAGGTGAATGAGGAACGCCAGATCAGCGTGAGCTTCCAGCGTGGGGAGGATGGGCCATGACAACTGCACTTGACTGGGGGCCTTTCGCCGTTCTCCTGATTGACGTCCAGCGAGACTTCTGGCCTGAAGAACTGGCCGAAAGATTCCCCCATTTTCCGGCCAATGTTGCTCGGCTGTTGGACTTCTGCCGGGGGCAAGGCGTGGAGATCGTCCACCTGCGAGCGAGCTTCAAGCCCGACATGTCCGATTGGATGCCCACGTATAAGTTGCGGGGGAGCATTCCCTGCGTGGAGGGCACAGAAGGAGTGGAGACTCTGCCCTTCGCCCTCGAAGAGCCCGGGGAACTGGTCATCGTCAAGCAGACGTTCGACGGCTTTCACAATCCTGAGACGTTGCGGCACCTCCGAGACGAGGGGAAGCGATTTGTCTTGACGGCTGGCTTGGTGACCTCGGTGTGCGTGCTCCTTACCACCGTCTCGGCGGTGCAACACGGCTTCGTCGCTGCTGTCGTGGACGACTGCTGCGCTGATGAGCCAGATGCGCATCGACAGACTCTGGAGAGGTATCAGTTCATCTTCGAGCGAACCACCGTAGGCCGCATTCCTGAGCAGCATTCGGGATGGGTGGCGGCTCTGAGTGAACTTGACCGCCTGGGATCAGTGGCATCCTAGCGAGGGCAGGTGCCCAAGGCGCGCGGGCAGAAGGGGGCCCCATGTACTTGACTGCCGGCAGGTGTTGTCGACGCCGGCGGTAGGTCCGAGAACGGTTGTGGCGTACCGGTTCTCGGCCCGGGTCAATTCCCTTTCTGGGCAATAGTCAGTGTGGCGAAATGGTGTGACATGCGCCGGTGGGCGCATCCTGAGTAGGACGGAGGCCGTATCGAAGGAGCGATCCAGCGGCGGGCGGAGCCAGCATGACGTTGTATGTCTGTCTGACAGCCCGCGCCCAATGCCCTCCAATAGATGGTTGCTCCCTCTTCGTTGTCGACGCTATAATGATTGCGCCCGTTCAGTCACGGTTTGAGCAAGGCGGTGGTCCATCTGCTATCACTCTTTCTTCTGCTCTGTAGCCGCTGGTGAGGAATACGATCATGGATCCGTTGCGCATCGGGCTGGCCCAGGTCAATCCTACCGTTGGGGACCTGGGCGGTAATACACAGAAGGTCTTGGAGTACATGGATCGCGCTCGTGAGCTGGGAGTCGACGTCGTGGCCTTTCCCGAACTGGTTATTCCCGGTTACCCGCCCGAGGACCTGCTTCTGAAGGCCAGCTTCATCGATGCCAACCTGGATTACCTGAAGCAAGTGGCTGAGGCGACCCAGGGGATCACGGCGATCGTCGGCTTTGTCGACCGGGACGCGGACATATACAATGCCGCGGCGATCCTTCACAATGGGCAGGTGGCTGGCATCTTCCACAAGATCTTCCTCCCCAACTACGGCGTCTTCGACGAGGAGCGCTATTTCCGTGCCGGTGAGTGTCCGTTCGTCTTTGGCCTGCAGGAGAACATGATGGGCGTCAGCATATGTGAAGACATCTGGTACCCCGCTGGCCCTACTGAGGCGCAGGCTCTGGCCGGCGCCCAATTGGTGATCAACATCTCTGCGTCGCCCTACCACGCGGGCAAAGGGCTGGATCGCGAACGTATGCTGGCTACCCGCGCAGTGGATAGCGTGGTCCCAGTGGCTTTCTGTAACGCAGTGGGTGGCCAGGATGAGCTGGTCTTCGACGGCGGAAGCGTGATCTTCGACGAGCGCGGAGAATTGGTGGCGCGGGCAGCACAGTTCGAGGAAGATCTCCTCGTGGCCGACGTGAACGTGTACGGCGTTTTCCGCCAGCGGCTGCATGATCCCCGCCAGAGGAAGGAGCACCTGGCTGGCTTGGGACAGGTAGAGTGTGTGACGCTGGCCGAGGTCACTGAGGAGAAGGCAAAACCTCCCCATAGGCCTCGAATCGAGCCTCGCCTCGCGGCTGAGGCTGAGATCTACAAGGCCCTTCTTGTTGGGACTCGCGACTACGTGCACAAGAATGGCTTCCGCGAGGTGGTGATCGGCCTCTCCGGGGGCATAGATTCCTCTCTCACGGCCACAATCGCCGTGGATGCCCTGGGTGCTGCGAACGTCCATGGCGCCTACATGCCGGCGCGGTACTCTTCCTCAGAGAGCCTTGAGGACGCACGAGAGTTGGCGAGCAACCTTGGCATCCCGTTGCTGGTCGTTCCCATCGACGAAACCTTCCAGGCCTACCTGGACATGCTAGCTGAGCAATTCTCTGGCGTCGACTCCAGCGTGGCTGAGGAGAACATCCAGGCGCGGATTCGGGGCAACGTGCTGATGGCGCTTTCTAACCAGTTCGGCTGGCTGGTATTGACCACAGGCAACAAGAGCGAACTGGCCACCGGGTACTGCACGCTCTACGGGGACATGGCCGGTGGCTTTGCTATCATCAAGGATGTGCCCAAGACCATGGTCTACGAGTTGGCCCGTCAGCGCAATGCATCAGGCACGGTCATTCCCCAGAGGGTCCTGGAGAAAGCTCCCTCGGCAGAGTTGCGACCGGACCAGAGAGACGAGGACGCGCTCGGGCCGTACGCGACACTGGATCCGATCCTTCATCTCTACGTGGAGGAGGACCGCGGACTCCAGGAAATCGTCGCCCGCGGCTTCGACGAAAAGACGGTGCGCGGCATAGTCCGTATGGTGGACCGGGCTGAATACAAGAGACGTCAAGCCCCTCCCGGCATCAAGATTACCCCCCGGGCCTTTGGGAAGGACCGCCGCCTGCCCATCACCAACCGGTATCAACAGTGATGGCGGCTGAGACACGCGGCATCCCAAGCGGACAGAGCAGTCAGATAGTCCATTACTTCTGATCTTCAAGCTCCCCGTTTGTCGCTCTCGCATCTGGATGTTATAATCGCTCAGTTTCATTTCGGAATTCGTAGACGGACACGGCTCAGCTGCCGCAGATTGGCTTACGATGAAAGGTTGTCTCCGCATTGCCTTGATCCTCGCAGCCCTGTCCCTGCTTGTTGTGGTGATAGGGCCTCTTGTGATCCCTCTGCCTGCCCTGGCAGACACGGTGCCACCGCAGGATCTGGCGGAGCCCGACAGCCTGTTCGCCGAGGTCTATGGCCTTGAGGTGCACTACAAACTGGCTGGCGAGGGGGAGCCTACCCTGGTGTTGCTGCACGGGTTTGCGGCCAGCGCCTTCTCGTGGCGGAAGGTGACCAAACCCCTGGGGGAACTGAGGAGCGTCATCGCCTTCGACCGGCCCGCCTTCGGCTTGACCGAGAGGCCTATGCCCGAGGAGTGGAGTGGCCAGAACCCGTACAGCTCCGAGGCGCAGGCTGATCTGACAGTCGCACTGATGGACGAACTCGGGGTGGACAAGGCGGTGCTGGTGGGGCACTCCGCTGGAGGTACGATAGCCGCACTCACGGCCCTGCGCCATCCAGACCGGGTGGAGGCGTTGATCTTGGAGGATGCGGCGATCTATAGGCAAGCAGGCACGCCCAGCTGGCTGCGGCCTCTGCTGCTCACCCCGCAGATGCGCTGGCTCGGACCTGTCCTCGTACGTTCCATCGCTACATGGGGCGAGGGCGTGATCGAGACAGCGTGGGATGATCCAGAGAAGATCACGGTAGAGCTTCTGTCGGGCTACAAGAAGCCTCTTCAGGCGGAGAACTGGGACCGGGCACTGTGGGAGTTCACCCTGGCCAGCCATCCACTGGCCTTGGGAGCGAGACTCCAGGAGATCACACTGCCGGTGCTCGTGATCACCGGCGACAATGACCGCATCGTGCCCACTCAAGAGAGCGTGCGGTTGGCAGGAGAGCTACCCAATGCCGAGTTGGTGGTGATTCCCCGTTGTGGGCACGTGCCCCACGAGGAGTGCCCGGAGCCGTTCCTCGATGCAGTGACTGATTTCGTGGGCAGTTTGCCCTGAGGGTCGAGTGCGCGTGGAGCCCACTGGTGAGCAAGTCGACGATGTCTGAACAACCTGGTTTGGTGATCCTTTTCGGCTCTGGCGAAACCTCAGCCAGCGGCCGCAAGGTCCACGACTGGCTGATGCAGCGCCTGGCGCCGCCCATCAGAGTGGCCGTGCTGGAGACTCCGGCGGGCTTTCAGCCGAACTCAGCAACGGTGGCGGAGAAGATGGCCGATTTTATGCGTGTCCATCTTCAGAATTATGATCCCCAGGTGACAGTAGTCCCGGCCCGCAAGAGGGGGACTCCCTTCAGCCCCGACAACCTGCAGATAGTCGCTCCCTTGCTCGAAGCCAACGAGTTCTTCTGGGGGCCGGGCAGTCCCACTTATGCAGCCCGTCAGCTGCGAGACAGCCTGGCTTGGCAGATCATGGTCGCCCGGCATCGCCTTGGAGCCGCCATGGTCATGGCCAGTGCCGCTGTCATTGCAGCCAGCGCCCGGGCCCTGCCGGTGTACGAAATCTACAAGGCGGGGGCGGATCTTCACTGGTGCGAGGGGCTGGACTTCTTCGGTGCTTACGGACTTTCGCTCGTTCTGGTCACCCACTGGAATAACACCGAGGGTGGGGAGGAACTGGACACCAGCCATGGCTTCATAGGCCGTGCTCGGTTTGAGGAACTGCTGACGGTGTTGCCCTCCCCAGCTACCGTGATCGGCATCGACGAGCACACGGCCGTGGTGATGGACCTGGAAGCCAGGGCCTGCAAGGTCATGGGACTGGGAGGTATCACCGTGCTAAGAGAGGGCGATGAAGGGCGTCTTCCTGCGGGAGATAGCTTCTCCGTTACCGAGTTGGGGCCGTTCCGGATGGCAGAGCCCGATGAAGGCATACCGGTCGATGTCTGGGAGCGCGTGGTCGCGGCTCGAGACCAGGCCCAAGCCCAAGCTGCTTCTCAACCTCCACCGGAGGTACTGTCTCTGGTCGAGCAACGCGAAGCAGCTCGCATGCAGCGCGACTGGGTGACCTCCGATGAGCTACGGGAGCAGATCGCCGCCCTGGGTTGGGAGGTGCGGGATACCCGCTCGGGCCCTGAAGTGACGCCGCTATGATGCGCCCAGTCTCCAATCGCTGG
>CAZBJW010000036.1:0-10786 GCA_964492135.1 uncultured Anaerolineales bacterium | reverse complement strand
CCAACCTGGTGCGAAAGGAGTTCACGACAGATGCTTCCCTTGTTTGAGCACTACCCTCACCTTGCAGAGAAGCTTCCTCACGCGGACCTGGGGCAGTTCCCAACCCCCGTACAGAAGCTCGACAAGCTGGGGGAAGAGGTGGGCGTCCGTCGGCTGTTCATCAAGCGTGACGACCTAAGCGGCGAGGTCTATGGCGGAAACAAGGTCCGCAAGCTAGAGTTCCTGTTGGGGGATGCACTGCGTGCCCAGGTGAAGGAGGTCGTGACCTTCGGCTCTGCGGGGTCTAATCACGCGCTGGCGACGGCCATCTATGCCAACGAACTGGGACTGCGGAGCATATCCGTGCTCCTGCCCCAGCCCAACGCTCGCTACGTCGGGCGCAATCTGTTGATGAGCCACCGCAGCGGTGCCGAGCTGCACCATGTTCGCAACATGCCGGTGGCGTACGCAAGAACCTTCTACGAGCTTGCGCGGCATCGGTTGAAGACCGGCCGTTTCCCGCAGATGATCCCCCCTGGCGGCTCGTCGCCGTTGGGCTCCGTTGGTTACGTTAATGCCGCCTTCGAACTTAAGGAGCAGATCAGCGCGGGAGAGGCGCTCGAGCCAGATCGCATCTACGTGGCCGCGGGAACGCTGGGCACTGCTGTGGGCTTGATGTTGGGTCTCAAGGCGGCGGGCCTGAGGAGCACAGTGATCCCGGTACGCGTCGCTGGCGAGAAGTTCGCCAATGAGACCAAGGCCCTCAGGCTGTTTAAGGAGACCAACTCCCTTCTGCGCTCGGCGGACGCCTCCTTTCCTAGCTTCGACCTCTCGCAGGGCGAAGTGGGCATCAGGCAGCAGTTCATAGGGCAAGGTTACGCGTACTTCACCGAGGAGTCAATGAAAGCCGTGAGGCTCATGAAAGAGGCCGAGGGAGTTAAGCTGGAGGGGACCTATACAGGTAAGACCATGGCTGCCCTGATGGATGACGCCAAGAGACAGAACTTGAGGGATGAAGTAGTCTTGTTCTGGAACACCTACAACTCTACGGACTTCTCCGATGCGATAACTGTTACGGACTACCGGCAGCTGCCAATATCGTTTCACCAGTACTTTGAGGAAGATGTGCAGCCTTTGGATAGAGATACCTAGGTGATGGGCCCCAATCCAAGGGCCTCCGGCCGGTGGAGCAGACCCAAGCGTGGTCGGCCAGGCGGCGGAGTGCGGGCAGGCCATACCCAACCCTATGGTTGACCTTCTGAGCTCACTCAGTCTGCTGAGGCAGCAAGTCTGGCTGCTGAGGCCAAAGGTTGTGAGGGTCGGTAGTGGGGATGCCGAGGAGTTCCCTCAACCGCTGCACTGTCGCTGGCGCGTAACCCGCGTAGTGGTTGTTGACATAAACGTAGATACGTTCTACACGCCTCAGCAGATCCTGGATGGTTCGCGCCCATGATTCCAGATCCTCCGAACGATCTCTCTGCACCCGACCGAGGTACTTGAAGTCCCGGTGGAATCCGACTAAGCGCAAATAGGCGAAATCTGTGGTCGTCTGGATCACCGGTGGCAGGTCTTCCCAGTCATTGATGCACCAGGCCAGGTCGAACTGCCTCAGGAGGTCGAAGACTTCATCGTCATCCCACGACTGGCTACGAAACTCGATGGCGAAGGGCATGTCCTTGGGCAAGAGGGGCAGGAAAGCTCGGAGATTCTCCTCGTAACGCCTGGTGAAGGACCGTGGAAACTGGATCACTATGGGCCCTAGCTTATGCTCCAGGAGCCTCATGTGGTCGAGAAAGATGGAGAGTTTTTCCTCCGCACCCAGCAAGCGTTTGTCGTGGGTGATCTCTTGGGGCATCTTGCAGGCGAAGATGAAGTCGGGAGGGGTGCGCACAGCCCACGACTTGACTGTAGAGGCGGAGGGGATGGCGTAGAAGGTGGAGTTGACCTCCACGGTGTCGAAGACCTGGGCGTAGAACGGCAGGAACTGCTTCGGCGCGAACCCGGGTGGGTAGAAAACGCCTATCCAATCCTTGGGGCTGAAGCCTTGAACGCCTACGCGCACTTTGTCGGACGTAGCGTCCATGGGCAACCGTTCTCCTTCCGCCACGCGCCTACGTTCGGTTCGCATTCCGATGGTCCCGCTGTAGCCTTCGAGCTCCAGAAACTCAAGTATGTCTCGCAGGGATTGCCCGACAGGGTCGTCGGGTTAAGGAGCTAAGTCGAAAGGGGTCTCGAGGGACTTCGTAGAGCGCTACGCACGCTTTCCCCAGCCGCACGACCTTGTTCGAGGGCTAACGAGACTGGGCAGGAAGTCGCCGGGTGGGCGATAGGGTAAGATCAATCGCCCACCCAGCTGCAAGATCAACGTGAGTAGAGCGTTAGGAACCTGACTTGACGAACCTCGTCAGGTTGGTTCCACAGACGGGACACGTCCCCTTCATGGCGTGCCGTCCGTTCTTCAACACCACTTCTTTGGCGTTCTGGATCGGCCGCTTCGTCTTGCACTTCACACAATACGCTTCCATGATAGTTGCTCTCCTTTCTGTCCTTTGTGATAGCACAAAACGGGCTCATTCACAAGCCACGTGAAATGAGCCCCACAGTCCAATGTGTTAGTCCGAAAGGCCCTTTTCTCGCCCTGGTCATCGCCCCTCTAGCCCTCGTTAGCCCGGCACGTACTGTCCTGAACCAGCGAGTGCGCTTTTAGCAAGCCCCGGCACTCATGCCCCGCACCGGTTGTGCAACGAATATACCCCAAGCTATCCCGCATTGCAAGTGCGAGTTATGTCATGTTCGCGACAAGAAACCCTGCCGGCGCTGGCCGTTCTTCGCTCTGTGTAGCTCGTCGGCGTGGCCGGAGCAAACGTCGGTATGACTGAGCAACGAACTCAGCGCCGGGACTTGACCGCGCTTCCTGCTATGGCTTGCTGGCCACTCTGCCTTCCCAGCCCTTGGGCATGATAGTGGAGGAGTCCATCTTCGCTCCTTTGAGATGGGTACCCCCCAGCCTCGCCTCCTTGAGATTGGCTCCATTCAGGTTGGCGCCTTGGAGTTTGGCCCCAGTCAGGTTGACTTCCTTCAGGCTCGCCTGCGCCAGGTTGGTGTGTCGGAAGTCGGCTTCTGCCAGATCGGCCTCTTTGAGGTCAGCACTCTCCAAGCTCGCTCCCTGGAGGTCTGCCCACTGCAGGCTGGCACCCTTCATGATGGTGTCGTCCAGCTGAGCGGCTCTGAGATTGGCTCCCCCGAGATTGGCCCCCGAGAGGCGGGCGGACCGGAGATTGGCATCCTGCATGTTGGCATCACCCAGCGCGGCCTTGGCGAGGCTGGCGCCTGCCAGATTCGCCTCCTGCAGATCGGCACCGATCAAGTTGGCCTCCTCGAGGTTCGAATTCGACAGGTCTGACTTGCTCAGGTTGGCTCGCTGGAGATCGGCCTTGGCCAGGTATAGGCCCCTGAGATCCTGTCCCGCCAGGTCGCAGCCGCGCAGGCTGTCTCTGGTTTTCTGGTAGTTCAGCGCCCGGGCGTAGTACTCGCGTCTGATCCGCTCCGTTTCCTGAGTCTTTGCGAACTCTCTGCTTTCGGCCTCCCTGCGGCGGGCGAACCAATGCCGCAAGTAGGTCACCAGGGCGCCGGTGAGGGCGCCAGTGACGAAACCTATTGCTGCCGATGTCCATTGAGCATCCATGTGGGAAGACTCCTGGGTTCTCTCTGAGTTTCGTGCGGCGCGGGAAACCTATTCTAGGCGGTCGGTGAGAAGGACGCAAGCTCTCCGCGCAAGGTCACTGGTCGACGGCGCGAAGCAGAGGCAGCGCCTAGGAAACGCCAAGGCGACCCTCATAGAGACGGTGGCCCCTGCGTTCGAGCGCTATCTTCAGATCTGGACTGCAGCGTACTCAATCCTGTGGCGCCGTGCGAGGAGAGCTAAGGAGGGGCAGTCATAGGCTGGACGGCTTGCCCAGGGCGCGAGCCATGGCTGCGATGTGCTCTGGCGTGGAGCCGCAGCAGCCGCCGATGAACCTCACCCCCATGGCGGCGTATCGAACGGCGTACTCCGCCATCGAGTCCGGCGTGGCATCGTACTCCGCGCGTCCTTCAACCAGACGGGGTACCCCGGCGTTGGGCTTGGCCCAAAGGACAGCATCGGGGACCGCTTCTTTCATCTGCTCCATCACCTTCTCCACCTCTTCAGGCCCAGTGCCGCAGTTGGCGCCTGTGACCTGCACGCCCCAGCTGCTGAGGGTCTCCGCCGCCTTCTGGGGGCTGACTCCCATCATGGTGTGCAACCTGGTATCGAAGGTCATGGTGCAGACGAGCGGAAGGTCGGTGCTCTCTCTCGCCCCTTTTATGGCAGCTTCCGCCTCTTGGAGATCGGACATGGTCTCGATGACCAGGAGATCCGCACCTCCATCGGCGAGGCCTTCGGCCTGCTCCGCAAAGGCCTGCGTCGCCTCCTCCGCGGTGAGCTTGCCCATGGGAGGGAAGAATTCTCCCGTGGGCCCCATGGAACCGCCGACTATGATGTCACCGCACTCTCTGGCCAGTTCCGCTGCGCGACGGTTCAACTCGTAGGCCTTCTCTTCCAAGCCATGCTTGCCCAGTCTGAACCGAGTGCCGCCAAAGCTGTTAGTCAGTATAATCTCCGAGCCCGCGTTGCAGTATTGGCGGTGCACGCTGATGACCGTCTCTGGTCGGGTGAGATTCAGCTCCTCTGGGGCATGCCCCTTCTCCAATCCAGCGGCCTGGAGCATGGTCCCCATGGCACCGTCGGCGAGGATTGTCTCACCACTGGCCAGTATCTCCAGGAATTCCATCTTTGTTCCTCTAGCTACGGTCTTGTCATCGAGATTATAGCATCAGATCGACATACCCACAATGGCGCATCGTCGCGGACGTTCTGCATGTCTGGGAGAATCATGAGTCATAGACTGCGTACCTCTACTCCAGCATCGCCAAGAGTTCTTCATATTGCTCGCCAGAGATGGTAAAGCAATGTTTGGGCTCCGGGAACACCCCTCCTCGCACTTCCTCCCCAAAGCGCTTTAGACCCTGGACTATGGTCTCGCCCAGGTCGGCATACTGCTTGGCGAACTTGGGGGTGAAGGCTGGATACAGCCCAAACATGTCGTGGAAGATCAAAACTTGGCCATGACAATCTGGTCCGGCTCCGATGCTGATGATCGGTATCTGGGCCCTCTCGGTCACCAACTTGCTGACCCTCGAAGGGACGCACTCCAGGAGTACGGAGAAGGCTCCGGCCTCCTCCAGAGCCTTGGCGTCGTCGATGATCCTCTTGGCCATCAGGGCGTCCTTACCCTGGACTTTGAACCCTCCCAGCATGGACGCACTCTGAGGGGTCAGCCCCAGGTGGCCCATCACCGGGATTCCAGCATTTACTATGGCCTCCACCTTATCTGTCATGCCCCCTTCTAACTTGATGCCGTCGCACCCGCCCTCGCTCATGAAACGCCCGGCGTTCTGCACCGCCATCTCGACGGAGGGCTGGTAGGACATGTAAGGCATATCCCCCAGGACAAAGGGGGTCTTGCACCCCCTGGTCACCGCCTGACTGTGGGCGATTAACTCCGCCATGGTAGCTGGCAGGGTCGTGGAGTACCCCAGCACGGTCATAGCCATCGAGTCGCCCACCAAGACGATGTCGATGGCGGCCCTTTCGGCCCATACCCCTGTGGGATAGTCGTAAGCGGTGATCATGGTTATCTTCTGGCCACTTCTCTTCATCTCCCAGAGTTGGGGCAAAGTGACCTTGGCTCTCTCGCTCATCTCTTTTTCTCCCTCTCTAAGGCTCCTGAATGGCCAGACCTCCAGGCTTCTTCGTTGTCCCTTACGGACCGGCGGCCGCTGTGAATGACATGCCAACACCCTTGGACGTGAAACCGCCCCGCCCCACGCGGTCGTGGAATCCGAACGGTGAGCAACCCGGTCTGCTGCGACGCTCTATTAGGCCGCCCAGTTCCGTCTAGCCGGCAAACAATATGAATGGGATCCAATCGCTCAGAGTATGGCTGAGAACAGCCGTCTCATATCCCTGCTTGGTATATGCGTATCCCAACACCATGCCAATGACACCGCTGGCTAGAAACTGAGAAATCGGGAACTGCCAGAATACCCGGTACATACCATCGAGCGGGGAAAGGTGATAGGCAGCAAAAAGAAGCGAAGAGATGAAGATCGCTATCCCTCGCCGCCCGGTCAGCCGCCACACCAACGACAGACACACCAGACGATAGACCGTTTCCTCAGCGATCCCAGCACCCGCCAGCAGGAGGAAGAAGACAGATACCTTGTTCTGAGGCAGCATTCCCATCGCCTCTGCGGTGTGGCTTGCTTCTCCGAAGACCTGCCGTGCCACACTCATTCCTACGCTCCCCACTGCCACTATGACCGGCACCATCAGGAACGCTATCGCCACCATTGCCGCAATCCTCCGCAGGATACCCTCGCGGCGTATGACTGCTTGTGTAACGCTCAGAGGTTCGGATCCAGCAATATCGCTGGCCAAGGTCAGCCCGATGAGCGCCTGACAGAAGACCGCGAGGCCATAGGGGTTGAAGAACCCACGACCCCCGAGTCCCATACCGAGCACGAACAAGATAGCGATAGCGAGAGCCGGTCTCCATTGTGCAACCATGCGATCTCTGAAGCTTCGCAGGCGCAGCCATCGCTGCCCCGCCACTAGAATCACAGCGACCGCGGAGATCCACAAGGCCATGAAGACGAGATTGGCGACGACAACCTCACCAGGGGTGTCTTCCATTCTTTACTCCTGTCAACGCCGCGAGATCGTGCTACGCGGTGTTCTCCTGCCTGACTACTTACTGGGCGAGCATCTCCCCGCCCAATCATCGGGGGTTGGCCCGCGATGGGCACGTTCTTCCTGTAGCCGTCCAGAGATTCCTGCCGGCAGTTACTCCGCCATCGCGGAGTTTGCTTCGCCAGATGAGGGACAGCTCCTCCGACCTGCAGGAACTGTACCATAGTCGTGACAGAGTGGGCAATGGGGTTAGGGAGGCGGAGTACGCGCTCCACGGCCACATATTTCCTCCAGAACAGGGGGTATCGGGCAGCGAAGCGGGCCGATCACTGGCACATCTGGGCTTCTGTCCCGCGACGGGGGCGCTGGGAAGGGTGCCGCTCGCTCATGCATGTCGAGTAGGTCGCACGCCGTATCGAGTCCTGCGTGGTGAGGCTCCCTTGACAGTGCGGCACGCCCCTTTCTAGCTTTGGAGCAGTTCCACACTTTCGGTCTCAAGTCATTGCCTGCCCATCCCCGATGGCGTATAATCCGCTCACTTTGGGCCTGGAGGAGGGAAGCTGTGACCAAGACTCTCGACAACCTAGTTCAGGCTGTCCAGGATGGCCAGTCTGAAGATGCCGTGGCTTTGGCCAAGGAGGCTATGTCAGCGAAGGTGGATCCGTTGTCAGTGGTAGACGCGCTCACCAAGGGCATCCGGGAGGTGGGAGACCGCTTCGAGCGCATGGAAGTCTTTCTCCCGGAGATGATGCTAGCCGCCCAGGCCATGCAGAAGGCCCTGGAGCCTCTGGAACCTTACCTGGAACGTAGGAAGGAGGAACGGGCGAGCAAAGGGACTGTGGTCATGGGGACCGTGGAGGGAGATATCCACGAGATTGGCAAGCACATCGTGGCCCTGCTGCTGGAAGTGAACGGCTTCACGGTCCATGACCTGGGTCCCGACGTCAATGCCCTCGACTTCATCAAGAAGGCCCAGGAGGTGAAGGCCGACGTCATCGGCGCTTCGGCTCTCATGACCACCACCATGCCCGGCCAGCAGGAGATCATCGAGATCTTGAAAGATATGGGTCTGCGCGACCGTTTTCACGTCACCGTGGGTGGGACGCCGGTGACTGAGGAGTGGGCCAAGGAGATCGGGGCCGATTCCTGGGCGGAGAACGCCACACGGGCGGTGGCCGTCCTGGAACGGGCGATGGAGGAGAGGAGGGGCGATGCCAGCACCACCCTATAGGATGTGGGAAATCTTGGAGCGCTCCCGCACCGGCCCCTTCTCCGAAGACGAGCCTTTCATCATGGAACGCTTCATGCCCACCCTACAGCGGGTCATCGAGAAGTACGGAGTAGAGTACAACACCGCCACGCCGATTCCGAGTGACGATGACCTGGCGGACGCCGCTTGGCAGGCTGGGTTGGAATTCTTCCTCGAGGTGGGGGTGCTCTCCGTGGACACGCACCGCGTCATCACTTTCGATGAAGGTGAGGTGAGAGAGGCCCTCTATCTCACGCCGGGAGAGTATGTGGTGGGCTGCGGCAAGGACGCCCGCTGGCTGAAGCACAGGGAGGTGGAAGATCCCGACCCGCCGTTCTGCATTTTCAGTCCCGACATTAGCTGCGACGAAGACCTGTTCTCGCCTATGTCCATCGCCTACCTGAAGGAGCCTTTGGCCGACGGCTTTTGTGCCCCCATCCTCGAGGAGAGCATGGGGCTCAAGATCAAGGCCAAGACTCCCACGGAGCTGGCGGGCAGCATAGAGCACGCTATGAGCCTGCGGCAGGCAGCGAAGCTGGTGGGGCGCCCGGGCATCTTCCTGGTGGCCGCGGGCACGGCGGAATCTGACACAGGGCAGATTTCCATCAGCAACTCCGATTGGGGTGTCAGAACCACGGATAGTCGCCTCGTGGGAGCCCTCACCGAGTTGAAGATCGATAATGCCCTTCTGAACAAGGTCGCTCATTACCAGCAGTTTGGCTGCTTCACTGGGAGCCTTACGGGGCCCATCTACGGAGGCTACGCCGGGCGTGCCGAGGGGACCGCCATATTGCAGGTGGCCTATCATCTGATGGGCCTTCTGGTCCATCAAGCCCACTACCAGATGAACTTCCCCTTTCACATTCATTACACCTGCGGCACCACCCGGGAGTTGCTGTGGGTGGCCAGCGTGAGCCATCAGGCCGTTGCCAGAAACAGCAAGCTGATCTCCGTGTCCAATGGTTTCCTGAACGCGGGCCCGGCGACGGAGATGGTTCTCTACGAGGCCGCGGCCCATGCCTTGGCCAGCACTGTCTCGGGCGCCAACCTCTGGGAGGCGGCGCCGGCTCGCAACAAGCATAAGAATCGGGCCACTCCCATGGAGGCTCGTTTGGCTGCGGAGGTGGGCCACGCCTGCGCCTACATGAAGCTGACGCGGGAGGCGGCCAACGAACTGCTATTGAAGATACTGGCCAAGTACGAGGATCAGATCGCCGATGGGCCTCTGGGCAGCGAGTTCCGGGAATGCTACGACGCAGCCAAGTCCATTCCTACGCCAGAGTATCTGGATCTCTACGCACGCGTGAGAAGCGACCTAGCAGGCATGGGCCTGGAGTTTCCGTACTGAAGGTGGAACAAGCCCAACAAGAGGGAGCAGGCTCCTAGACCGGCTCGTTGAGGGTTGCCTACGGCCGGTCCCATGGTACGAGAGGACGTGTTGGGAATCTACACCACCCCCGGTTAGAAGGGCGCTTGAGCAGAACTGGCGACTTATCGGCTCACTGTCTGTCTGCTGCTCCGAATGCCAGATTTGGACCCCTGGCAGGAGCACACACGACGGACTGAACGCCACAGCCTGGCCGAAAGCTCCACCAGCTGTGGCCTTAACTCCGTTCGCGTATGCACCACCCAAGGCGCCAGCCGGCACGCAGCCCTTGACAGATGTTGACGCTCCCAGAGGTTCCCTGGCCCAACACTTCTCTCGCGCTGGACACTTGGCCAGAATCAAGCTTCTCCAACACAGTTCAACCATAGTCCCAACCCAGTCCCCAGTCTACCGACGCAACGACTTGCTCATCCTGAGCAGCGGCCGAGCGGGCGCACCCCGTATCGAGGGGCCGTATCGAAGCATGCGACAGATGTGGCAAGGAGTGGGAGACCCGCACCTCCTTCGACATGGCTCAGGACAGGCTTTGATACGCGCATCACTGTGTTCCGCGCCACTCGGGGTGCTGGCTGTAGGGGACTGGGTCCGTACGAATGTAGCAAGAAGAACCTAGACAATCGTACAGGAAAAGAACTGAACGAATGACTGATGTGTTCGGAGCCAGGCTCTTGTAAGATGGGTACAGCCGCCGTTTTGGAATTGCTATCTCGTGCGATTATGCAGACAAACACTTTGCGGTCGCACCCAGGCGGCTGCAGGGACAAGGCTGGCTAATCGGGGTAGTTCCGGTCTAAAGGGATAGAAAGGGGGTGAGGCCCGGGGTAAAACAACCGCCGGCGCACACTAGGCGCAAAGGGGAGCCTGCTGCCTAATGGTTGCTGAGTCAGTGAGACAGCGTTCCCGGCACAACAGTCAGTACCCAAGCATTTGGCACACTGTCTTAGACGCCGCTGTGAGGGGCTCGACTCTGGTGGCGAGAAGGTGTCCCGAGCGGCGAAAGGGAGGAACAGGGAGGTAAGAAATGGTAACGAGAAGACAGTTTCTCAAGGCTAGTGCCCTCGCGGCGGCGGGGCTCACTGTGCGCTGGAAGCTGGGCCCATGGGGGCTCCAGCGCGCCTTCGCCCAGATACCGGGGGGCACTCTGCCTCCTGGCGACGTCGCAAAGTTCGTGACGCCCCTGGTCAAGCCGCCGGCGATGCCGGGTGCATTCAGGAAGAACAAAGACAAGTACAAGATCGCGGTGCGGCAGTTCCAACAGCAGATCCTGCCGCCCGGTCTGCAGCCAACGACCGTGTGGAGCTATGGCTCCATCGATCATCCAGGCACAGTACTCGAAGGCGGCACCTTCAACTACCCGGCCTTCACCATCGAGGCCACGTGGAACAAGGACACGCAGGTC
>CAZBJW010000035.1:0-24698 GCA_964492135.1 uncultured Anaerolineales bacterium | reverse complement strand
GCCCACCGGCCACCACCAGCCACGTGGAGTGTACGGCGGAGGAGCGCGAGGCGCTGGGTATTCCGGAGGGCTTGATTCGTTACTCCGTGGGCATCGAGGATACCGACGACCTGATCGCTGACCTCGAGCAGGCCCTCGATTACACGGCGAGGGCGCTGGGTTAGCCTCCGTCCCGGGGCACGAAGATCTCGTATCTGAACACGCAGTCTACGGTGTCGATGCGCTGATAGTTGGCCCAGACCGCCTCCAGAATGCGTGGCGGATACGATTGCCAGGTCAGGATGATCAGCGAGAATCGATGCTCAGCCAGGGCGCGCTCCAGCCCGTCAAGCCCCTGGTCCACCAGTCCGGTACCCTCCAAGGCCTTGAGCAGCCAGGGACTGCCGTAGACCTCCTTCCCATTACGCAGAGCGAAGCCTCCACCTTCGGTGAGGATCTCTCCGTCGGCATTTTGGACGTAGTGGTCTATCTTCTCCCCAGCCAACACATCGGTGGCCTGCGGTGTGTAGCCGAAGGACAGCAATGGATCGTAGCAACCTGCCAGCGGCGTGAGCGGAAAGGCCTTGAACCAGACAAGCTGGAGCAATAGTATCGCGGGCATAGCCAGGGCAGCGTAATTCCAACGCCTCTCCGACTCGCTCCATAGCAGCCCGCAGAGGATCAACGTTGCCGCGATCAGCTCCAGAAAGTAGTTGCTGCTGGCTCCCGCACGACCCGCCCCTGCGGTGATGAGAGCCGAGGCCCCAAAGTACAGCATGGGAAGCGCAAGGCGCCGCTTCCAGAGACAGCCTACGACCCACACAACCGCAGCGGCGACTATCGCACCATGAGTCAGCAGAAAGGCTCGCCAGTAGCTCAGGAATGAGCGCAGGGAGTAGTCCAGAAGGTTGTAGGTGATGAGGTGATGATAGAACTGACCGTCGCTAGCCACCGTGAGAAGGAGAAACCCGACGACTCCCAGGCCGCCCAACGTCAGAGTGAACCCGACGGCATGCCGCCATTCACGACGCCACAACAGCCACAGCGTGATGGCCAAAGGCGCCGCCCACTGGGTCTGCTTGGTGTAAACTGAAAGAAGACAGCAGAATGCGGCCAGAAAAGTCCCCTGCCAATCGGTCCAGCGCAAGATGACCAGTATGGCCAGCAAGGAGAAGAGGAGCGCTGTGACATCGACCCTCCCCCACGCACCCCACTCATAGACGAAGACGGAAGCGAGATAGGCGGCCCCACAACAGGCAGACGCCAGGGCCCTACCGCTCTCCCCATAGATGATGGCACCGATAAGCAGCGCCGTGAGCAAAGTGGAAACCGTTGCCGCCAGGCGTGTCGCCGCCAAGGACTGACCGAGCACGGGGAAAAGAAAGGCCGAAAGGGCTGCGAAAAGCGGTGGATAGTTAGACACCACAAAGGGGAAGTCGTTGACGTCGCTGTAAATGGGCCTGCCCCGCACTACCTGTACTGCATCCCTGAGGAGCAATTCCTCTCCAGCGGCCAGTTCGTACGGAAAAAGGAAAATCTTGCCGGCGTGATACGCGAAGGAGGCGATAGCAGCTGAGAGGACGACAACAAGCAGCATACGCGTGCCCCAGGTCAGAGAGGGACCGAGCTTCCCCATCTTCAACTCCGGAATCGTCGAGATTCCATCCGCCGCCACGTCTTGACAGGCAGCATTATACACTTCCCATTGACAGGCGGTCAACCACCCATCGGCCGGGAGAATCCGTGCTCTGCCCTCTGCTCCTGGCCAACAGATTGCCTGCCCACGGGCCATCTGCTATAATGCCACCGTTAACCGGAGGGAGGTAGCACCCGTGACACAAACGACGACGGAGCTAGTCGAGCGCACCAAGGCTGACCAGATCAAGTTCGTGAGCCTCCAGTTCACAGACGTGATGGGCACCATGAAGAACGTGACCGTTCCCGTCACCGAACTGGCGGAAGCCTTGGAGAAAGGCATCTGGTTTGACGGTTCGACTGTAGAGGGCTTCACCCGCATCGCGGAAAGCGACATGTACCTGATGCCCGACGTGAATACCTACCGGGTTCTCCCTTGGTCGCCCCCAGAGCAACGCACAGCGCGGCTGATCTGCGACTTGCTGCAGCCAGACGGCCAGCCCTTCTCCGGAGATCCCCGTTTGGTCCTCAAGATCGCCTTGGCAGAATGCCAGAGGATGGGATACACCTACCACGTCAGCTCTGAACTGGAGTTTTTCCTGTTCACCATGCTGGATGATAAGCCCAGCACAGCACCAGTCCCTCACGACGTGGCCAGCTATTTCGACTTCTCGCCCCGTGACCTTGCCTCGGAAGTCCGCCAGGATATCATCCTTGGCCTGGAAGCCATGGGCATCAAGGTCGAAAGAGCTCACCATGAGGTAGCATCGGGGCAGCACGAGATCAATTTCCGTTATGCCGAAGCCTTGACCAGTGCTGACAACTGTATGACCTTCAAATACGTGGTCAAGGCTATTGCTCAGGATCATGGCCTGCACGCCACTTTCATGCCCAAGCCCCTTTTCGGCCTTAACGGCTCGGGAATGCACACCCACCAAAGCCTTTTCGACTCACGGGGAAGGAACGCCTTCTTCGATCCTCAGGACGAGTATCGGTTGTCTCCGCTAGCCTACCATTTCATGGCCGGGCAGATGAAGCATGCGCGTGCCTTGACAGCTGTGGTGGCCCCCACGGTAAACTCTTACAAGCGTCTGGTGCCCGGATACGAGGCACCCGTCTACATCTGCTGGGGCCAGATCAACCGCTCCGCGCTCGTCCGCATCCCTCGGTACTCCGAGGGGCGAGAGGAGAAAACCCGGCTCGAACTGCGTTGCCCCGATCCCAGCTGCAACCCTTATCTGGCCTATGCGGCTATGTTGGCCGCGGGCCTGGAGGGCGTCAAGCAGAAGCTGACTCCTCCGCCGCCTGTAGAGGAGAATGTTTATGACTTCAGCGACGAGAAGCTACGGGAACTCTCCATCGACACGTTGCCCGGCAGTCTCATCGAGGCGCTCGGCGAACTGGAGAGAGATGAGGTCCTGCGAGAGACGCTTGGCGAGCACGTTTACGAGGCCTTCACAAGAGCGAAGGAGACCGAATGGAATCAGTATCGGACACAGGTGACGCAGTGGGAATTGGATCAGTATTTGAACTTGCTGTAGCGCAACGGAGGCAACGAGAGGGTGGATACAAGTAGGGTCATCTGCCCAATGGCGGTGGCCCTGCTGCTGATAGGCCTGGCGGGATGCGGTGAACTTCCTTTTCCAGACTTCCTCGTTCCACGGCCCGCCCCCACCGCGACGGTCGAACCAGCCGCCATCCCGACGCCGGTTCCTGAACCGACAGCCACAACGTCCGCTTCCCCCACGCCAATCCCGTTCCCTCCCCGGCCGGATGACTTCGCCGACTACGCCAAGACCATCGTGTCTTACCTGAACGAGACTCAGGGCGATGTCGATGGCTTGCGGGTGATGCTCAACGATTGGGGGGCTCTGCGACACGTTACCGATCTCCTCAGGGTGGATGTGGATGACGATGGACTAGGCGAGTTGCTCCTCGTGCTCGTGGACCCGTCGGAAGAGTATGTGATCGAGATCCCTGGCGACCTCCTAGTTCTGGATACCGTGGAGGGGAAGTACCGGTTGGCCTACAGAGCAAGTAATGACACTGTAGTCGTGGACCCGTCGCTGCTCAACGTGGACGACGTCAACCGGGACGGACATACGGAACTGACCTTCACCACGAACTCTTGCGGTGCCCACACTTGCACCACGACCGTCTACATCGTCGTGTCAGGCGGAGGGACATATGACCACCTTATCGATGGCGGTATCGAGATGACCTTCGCGGAGGTCTCCTTCAGCGACCGGGATGGAGATGCCGTTCCGGAGGTGTTGATGTACGGGGGGATGATAGGTTCAGTAGGAGCGGGACCACAAAGGCCACGCACTGAAATCTATAAGTGGGACGGGCACACCTACGCCCTCACGGAGACGATCTACGATCCTTCGAACTATCTGTACTTCACGGTGCTGGACGCCAACCAGGCCCTGTTGGAGGGCGACTACGTAAAGGCTGCAGAGCTATACCGGCAGGCCATAAAGAACCCGAACTTGGAGGCGTGGATGGGCGAGTATGAGAGGGTAGACCTGACGGCCTACTCGCGATATCGCCTGTCCCTCACGTACCTGCTCGAGGGTGACGTAGATGCGGCGAAAGCAGTCCAGGATGGAATACTAAAAGAACAACCCGACCACATCTATGCCCAGGTCATGAGGGTGTTGTGGGAAGCCTACCTCACGACTGGCGACCTGAGTTCAGCGTGTCAAGAGGTGACGGCGTTTGCCGCCGAACATCCCGCAACGGCTGACATCCTAGCCGACTATGGCTATGCCAATCCCACATTTACGCCAGCAGACGTATGCCCCGCCAGCCTGTTCTAGGCAGCCAGTATGGTTTCTTGCCGCGGTTCCAGACTGAGGACTAGAAGGGTATCTCGTCTTCCGCTTCCTCAGCAACGTCGGGCATCTCAGGCGGAAGAGCCTCCTCTTTCTCAGCTCTGCCGCCCAGGAACTTGACGTTAAGCGCGTTGAGTTCATAGGAGGCGCGAGCGACCCCGTCGTTCCCGGTCCACACTCGCGGCCCCCCCGTCTCGGCATCCGGTACCAGGCGCCCTTCGACCAACACCTGCCTACCCTTGCTCAGGTACTGATTGCAGGTCTCGGCCAATCTTCTCCATGCTGACACCCGGAACCACGCGGTTTCCTCCCTTTGATCTCCCTCGGGAGTCGTCCAACGCCGGTTCGTGGCCACGCTGAAACGCGTCACAGGCACGCCACTGGGCGTGTAGCGCATCTCGGGGTCATTCCCCAGATTGCCGACGATGGTTACCTTTTGATACATACTCTCCTCCTCGACCACGTTCTGCCACAAAACACCAATCCCCTTAACCAGGCTGAATATAGCACAGACGGTCTTACATTGCAAGACCGCCTGGACCCTTGCGCTAAAGCGCCCCCGGCGCCAGGCGCACCATGATCGTCACCTCCAGTGCTTCGTAGATGGCGGCGACCGCCAGAACCAGGACCACCAACAGGTAGAGGCGTGCGGACAGTTTCAAACCCGTGACATAACCCTGCGAGCGGTTCGCCGCTCCCACACTGTCTGGCCAGAGAAAGGCCTTGCCCTGCACAAAAATAGCCAGCATAGTCAGAATGTAGGCCTGCCCTTCCAGCAGCAGCGTCAGTGAGTGGGGGATCATCACCAAGGCCAGTTCAGTGCCGGTCGGAGCCAAGATCAGCCCCCACAAGACGGCTCTGTAGGCGCCGAGCAGCAGTCCACTGAAAGGGAAAATCAGTGAAGGGAGGGTGATACTAAGTAGACTCCCCACCGAGAGGTTGACCACAAAGGTCAGCACCGCCGCTGCGAACACATTGCCCCCCAGGTAGGCCCCACCCACTGTTGCCAAGGGACCTTCGGTGAAGGCACCTTCAACCGTGCCCAGCAACTGCTCCTGCAATGCTGGATCGACAAAAGCCACGTAGGTCATCCCCAGTAACACCAGGCCATAGTACGTGGCATTCAAGATCAAGTAGGGCCTGCGATAGTCCGTGACTATCCGCCAGGCACCACGCAAAGCATTCATCAGCAATCCCCCGGATCTTGCGCACGAAACGCCGTGGCCGAAAGACGTCGCAGACCACGAGCTGTCCTGGGATTTCCCTTGTCCCTGACTTCGAGTACCATTGTTGCGCCAAGTCGATCACGGCGATCTCGCCTTGGCAGTCCAGGGAGACTATATCACGCCGTGCCCGTCATGCCAAGGCAGTCCAGCAGGCTTTCTTGCTACCCCTTCCCGCTCACACTATAATGTCCGACGGGAAGTGAGGTGCCCGACTCCCAGAGGAGGCTAGACGCCATGTACGATGGAGCAGAACAAGGCAGAACCTTGACTGACCTGTTGCGCCTGCAGACAAGGCCGCTGGCGGTCAAGCTGCTGCGCCCCGGGGACGAGTTCCCGAAAAGAGTACACCGCCCCACCAGGCTGCTGAAGCACAAGGTCACCATCTGTCAAGGGATCACCATGGCCAGAAGGTACGGCTGGAAGGTAGGTCTAGTCAAGGATGACGTGTGCTGCGCTGCCGCGCTAGTTGCCTACGGCTGGGTCGAGAAGGAGCCGAGCCTGGACGAAGTGGCGGAGCTGATGCTCGCCGCTGAGTACGCCGAGAACGCCGCTGCTGCCAGGAAGCAGATCGAGGCGATCCCCAGGCTCAACAAAGGTGAATGCACAGGGCTGATCCTTTCGCCGCTGGAGCAAACCGCGTGGGAACCCGACCTGATCATGATCTACGCCAACCCCGGCCAGATGATGCGCCTCGTCCAGGCCGCCACCTACCGTGACGGCAATCCCATCAACTCGTCCTTTGGCGGCAAGGCTGCTTCATGTGCAGAGGGAATCATCCGCACTCTTCAGCGCCAGGACTGCCAGCTCGTGCTGCCTTGCGGCGGAGATCGCATCTTTGCCATGACCGCCGACGATGAACTGGCCTTCACTGCCCCGGCCAACACGGCGGATCAGCTAATCGAGGGCCTGCGGGTCTCCGGCCGCCAGGTGGGCGTGTCATACCCCATACCCTTCTATCAGGCCTTCGAGCCCAGATTCCCGCCCACCTACAACAAGCTGTTTGAGAAGATCAGGTGATCCCGACACCGTGAGAATCTGGCCCTGTGTCCAAGCGGTGGCCATCGAAGCGGACTTATGTCAAATACGGTGATTCTCGCCGACGGCCACCCCTAGCCCAGCCTCAAGATCTCTTGGGCGAAAGACGTACCGTTGCGCAACGGCTGTATGCCAAGCAACTCAGCCACGGTGGCACCCACGTCAGCGAAGGTCTCGCGCGTCCCCAGGTCCACTGCTTCCTTCACCTGCGGCCCATAGACTAGCAGAGGCACATACTCCCGGGAGTGGTCAGTGCTGGGGGTGGTGGGGTCGTTTCCGTGGTCGGCGACGATGAACAACACATCTCTGCGCTGCAGGCCCTGCATGATCTCTGGCAGACGCTCATCGAAGCGTTGCAGCGCCATGGCGTACCCCGCGGGATTGTTGCGATGTCCGTAGAGCATGTCAAACTCAATGAGGTTAGCCAGAATGAAGCCGGTGGTGTCACTCCGCAGCAACCTGACCACCTCGTCACACGCCACTGCGTTGTCCACAGTGTGGTGGCAAGCAGTGAGTCCCTGCTCAGCGAAGATGTCATCTATCTTGCCTACACCGATGACCTCCCATCCGGCCTCCACCAGTCGGTCCAGAAGGGTGGCCTCCGGCGGCGGCAAGGAGAAGTCCCTACGATTTCCGGTCCGGGTGAAACCTCCGGGTTCACCGACGATGGGCCGGGCAATGACCCGCCGCACGCCATGCTCGCCCTTCAGCATCTCACGAGCGATGCGACAAATGCGGTATAGTTCATCTAGCGGTATGACCTCTTCGTGGGCAGCAACCTGGAACACGCTATCGGCCGACGTATAGACTATCGGGTAGCCCGTGCGCATGTGCTCTTCGCCCAGTTCCTCAATGACCACGGTGCCCGAGATCGCTTTGTTGCCCAATGTCTTGCGTCCAATATGCCTCTCGTACTCCTCTATGACCTCCCGGGGAAAGCCTTCGGGATACGTGGGCAGGGGCCGCGGAGAGATGACGCCCGTCAACTCCCAGTGACCGAAGGTGGTGTCCTTGCCCGCGGAGGCCTCGGCCAGACGTCCGTAGGCACCCAGGGTATCATCGCGCGGTGGAACGCCCTCTATCTCGGTAAGATTCCCCAGCCCCAAGCGGCCCATGTGGGGCAGACTCAAGCCGCCTACGGCTCTGGCGGTGTTGCCGACCGAGTCGCTACCTTCGTCCCCATACTTGGCTGCATCAGGTAGTGCACCGACGCCGACCCCATCAAGCACGATGATCGTCACCCTATCTATTCCCTGCATGGCCTACCCCCCCACTTGTACTATAGCACGAGCCAGTTCTTCCGGCAACGATACGGGAGGGAGCAGGTAGCATCGAAGAGCCGCTCCGGATCTCGTCTTCCATGCTGACTGGAGCGGCCAGCTGTGACGCAGGTCACCAGGAGCCTCGCCCCATGGAGGGCTCCCTCACTTATGTGTGAGCGTGCCAGAAGAAGTGCGCGCGGTGTGAACGCCTGGGAACTCTCATCGCCCTACCTTACCTGGAATACGTAGGGCAAAATGCGTGTCGCTGCAAACTGGCCAACTGGCCAATGGCGAAATCCGCCAGATGGCCGATGCATATGCACGATCATTCCAGTATACTTGACGTGATGCGCTTACTCTCCAGGAGGACAACTTCAGTGACGGCTGTTGTTCGACGATGGTTTGGGCGAAATGAATTCGTACAGGAGGTGCCCAAGAGTCGCTACCGAAATGGCAATGAGCACCTGATCGATGTGCGGGAGGTGGTCAAGACCTATGAGACCGCCGCCCGGCCCTTCGCTGCCTTGAGGGGCGTGGACCTCCAAGTGGATACCGGCGAGTTCGTAGCTGTCATTGGCAAATCGGGCAGCGGCAAGTCCACGCTCATCAACATGATTGCCGGCATCGATCGACCGACATCCGGTCAGATACTGGTCGGCGACACCGCCGTGCACACCCTCGGCGAAGGACAGTTGGCCGAGTGGCGCGGTCGCAATGTGGGAGTCATTTTCCAGTTCTTTCAATTGCTGCCAACGCTGACGGTGATAGAGAACGTGATGTTGCCCATGGACTTTTGCAATGTGTATGCGTCCCGTGAGCGGTATGAGCGCGCGATGGACCTGCTGGAGGAGGTAGAGATGGCGGACCACGCCCACAAGTTGCCCTCAGCTGTCTCTGGAGGCGAGCAGCAGCGTGTGGCAATCGCCCGCTCACTGGCCAACAGCCCGCCCATCGTGCTGGCCGACGAGCCAACAGGCAATCTCGATTCGAAGACGGCAGAAGGGGTCCTGAAGCTCTTCGAGAAGCTGGTGGAGCAAGGCAAGACGATCCTGATGGTCACTCACGACAAGGATCTCTCCAAGCGAGTCATGCGGACCATCACTCTGGCCGACGGTGAGATTGTCGACCAGGTGGTGAACAGTCACACACAGCAGCAGTCCATCAGGCGGACGATGGAGAAAGCGCACCATGCTTAGTCCGCGTTGGCGCAAAGTGCTTCGCGATCTATGGGCGCACAAGACACGCACCGCCCTGGTTGTGCTCTCCATCGCGGTCGGCGTCTTCGCCGTGGGCATGATCGCCAACACACAGGTGATTCTGTCGCGTGATCTCGCCGACGCCCACGCTGCTACTAATCCCGCCCACGCCATTCTGTACGTCCAGCCCTTTGACGAAGGGCTCGTGCGAACCGTGCGCAACATGCCCGAAGTTGAGGATGCGCAGGGACGGCGCAGCTTCTGGGTTCGCCTCAAAACAGGCCCGGATGAGTGGGTGAACTTCCAGCTTCAGGCCTTCGCCGACTACGACGACATCCGCATCAATAGAGTCTGGGCGGAGAGCGGTGCCTGGCCACCCCAACGACGCGAAGTCCTTCTGGAGCGCTCCTCGCTCAGTGCGACAAAGTCCGAAGTGGGCGACACCGTGCTGATAGAGACGCCGAACGGCCAGAAACGCGAGTTGCGGATCGCCGGGCTCGTGCACGACCTCGCGCAGGTCCCAACCGCCTTCTGGGGCGGAGCCAGCGGCTACGTGACCTTCGACACACTCGAATGGCTGGGCGAGCCGAGCACATACGACGATCTGTACATCACAGTCGCCGACAACGCCCTCGACAAGGACCACATCGGGCGGGTGACAGAGCAAGCCAAACACAGACTGGAGAGCAGTGGATGGGCAGTCTACAGCACGGAGATCCCTGAGCCGGCCAAACATTGGGCAGACGATGTCATCCAGGCCTTGCTCCTGCTTCTGGGCGCCCTTGGCTTCCTCTCCCTGCTGCTGAGCGGATTCCTGGTCGTCAATATCATTACGGCACTGATGGCACAGCAGGTCCGGCAAATTGGCATCATGAAAGCGATTGGCGCCCGCCGGCGCCAGATCATGGCTATGTATCTAGTCACAGTTCTCACTTTCGGAATGCTGGCGCTCCTGGCCGCGGTGCCGCTGGGGGCCTTGGGTGCGCGGGTCCTCATCAGCTACACGGCGAGTCTTATGAACTTCGACATCGTGAGTCCCGGCATTCCCCCGCAGGTTATGGCCCTGCAATCCACGGTCGGGCTCTTTGTGCCTCTCCTCGCAGCCCTCTACCCCGTGATCGCCGGCACCCGGATCACCGCACGCGAGGCGATGAGCGAGTATGGACTGGGGAAAGGACGATTCGGGACAGACCCCATAGATCGGTTGGTCGAACATGTGCGAGGACTGCCGCGCCCACTCCTGCTATCTCTGCGCAATACCTTCCGACGCAAAGGACGCCTGGCCCTCACGCTGTCCACGCTTACGTTGGCAGGCGCTATCTTCATCGCGGTCTTCAGCGTGCGTGCTTCGCTGTTCAGCGAACTCGATGCCGTCATGGACGATTTGGACTACGATGTCGAGGTGGACTTCAACCAGCCCTATCGCATTACACAGCTGGAGCGCGAAGCACTGCGCGTGCCGGGCGTTGTCAAAGCCGAAGCGTGGGGCTTCGCCATCGCCAATCGACAAAGGAGCGATGGTAGCCAGAGCGAGAGTATTCGCATACTGGCCCCTCCATCCACAGCCGGCATGGTTCAACCCACCATCCAGCGGGGACGGTGGCTACGCCCTGAGGATCGGGCGGCCATAGTCGTTACCAGCGACTTCTTGCAAGCGGAGCCCGACCTCGACGTCGGGGACGAGATCGTGCTCAGGATGGGAACGCGCCGGACCACCTGGCGCATCGTCGGTGTCGCCGGACGGATCGGAGTTCCGTTCGCCTATGCCAACTACCGCCACTTGGCCCGTGTGATGGGGAGCGTGGGATACGCGGGCGTCCTGGTAGTACAGACCGAGCACGACGATGCAGCCTTCCAGGCTCAAGTTGCGAGAGCGCTGGAGGAACGCTTCAAGCGCGTTGGGATGCAGGTTGCCTCGACAATGACCATGGGCCAAATCCGCGCCACCAACATCTTCCAGTTCGATGTGCTGTTCGCTTTCCTCCTGGCCATGGCCATCCTGGTGGCTGTGGTGGGCGGACTGGGCCTGATGGGAACCATGAGCCTCAACGTCTTTGAACGAATCCGCGAGATCGGCGTCATGCGCGCCATAGGGGCTTCGGATGGCGCCGTGCTAAGGGTTGTGATAGTAGAGAGCATCATCATCGGACTCCTCAGTTGGGTCCTCGGAGCCATGCTCGCTCTGCCACTCAGCAGAATCCTCAGCGATGCTGTCGGCCTGGCGTTCATACAGAAGCCCCTTACGTTCACCTTCTCCCAGGGCGGCGTACTGGTCTGGCTCATAGTGGCCGTGATCGTCGCCGCGCTGGCAAGCTTCGTCCCCGCTCGCAACGCCTCGCGGCTCACGGTGCGTGAAGTGCTGGCCTACGAGTAGGGCTTTGCGAGACTGCTTTCGGCAGCACCGCCCCATTCCCATCAATACGGATTGGCCCTGGTGGGCCGGAGACGTTTGAGGGACGAACGGCGTGCATACCAGGACCTCAAGAAAGGGTGCGTGCCGCGCTGGTGGGCGGCCACCCTGACGCATCGGTGTCGGAGTATGCGGCGTTCTCCAGCTCTTGCCGTCAGCGGTAGCCTGTGATAAACTAGTCGCAACCAATTCAGGTGATGATTCTGAGCACGTCTAAACATAGTCCGCCATCTGCTATGGGCAAAGAGGGGACTCGAAGATGAAGAAAGGGAAGGTGTTTTCCGGGGCTCGTCCCACCGGGAGGCAACACATAGGCAACTACCTGGGAGCCATCCGGAACTACGTGGCCTTGCAGGACGAGTATGACTGTGTCTACTGCGTGGTCGACCTGCACGCGTTGACCACCCTGACCGACACCGAGTTACTCAAGACCAACACACGGGAAATGGTGCTGGACTGGTTGGCAGCAGGGATGGATCCCAAGAAGAGTATCATCTTCGTCCAATCCCATGTGCCCCAGGTCACCGAACTGCACACTATCCTTTCCATGGTCACCCCCATGGGTTGGCTGACCAGGTTGCCCACTTTCAAGGAAAAGGTTCGCATGCAGCCCGACAATGTTAATTATGGGCTGCTGGGATATCCCGTGCTCATGGCTGCAGACATCACCTTGTACAAGGCAGATACGGTGCCCGTGGGCGAAGATCAAGCGCCGCACTTAGAATTCACGCGGGAGATTGTGCGCCGTTTCAACCATCATTTCGGCCCCACGCTGGTTGAACCCCAGATCAAGCTGACCGCCTTCCCCCGGGTGATGGGCCTGGACGGGGTGAACAAGATGAGCAAATCCCTGGGCAACCACATCGAACTCGCGTCCTCCCCTGAGGAGATCGAGCAGCGGGTGATGACGATGGTCACGGATCCTCAGCGGCGGTACCGCTCGGACCCTGGTCGGCCCGAGGTCTGCAACGTCTTCAGCTTCCACGGCTTTTTCTCACCTGAGCAAGTTGAGGAGATCGAGGTGCAGTGCCGCAACGCTGAGATCGGGTGTGTGGACTGCAAACGAGTACTGGCCCGCAACCTGGCCGCCAGTCTGGCCCCCTTCCGGCAGCGGCGCGCGGAACTGTCCGCCGATCCCAAGCTTGTATGGGACGTCCTCGAAGACGGCGCCAGTAGGGCGAGAGTGGTGGCTGAGGAGACAATGGCCGAGGTCAGGGCCACCATAGGATTGCCGTAGGCCACATGAGAGAGTCGCCGTGGGGAAGCTGGGTCGGGTCGGATCTAGGGGAAACCTTGAGCCGACAGGTCACCAGTGGTCCGTGACTTCATTACATACTCACCCACTTGTTAGACTTCCCGACGCTGCTAATGTCGTGTTCGCCCCCGTAGTTCTAATGTTGCCCCACATCACCATAGAAACAGCAAAGAGGCTCACATGGAGCCCCTCCCGATGGAAACTAGACCAACAGAGTAATGGGCGGTACTAAGGTCCCCTTTGGGAATCCTCCGCCTCTATTGTCTGTTCCCCCTCCAATTCGCTCCTGATCTCGTCACCAAACGCCCGAGCAGCCTCCCTGCCCCTCTGGAAGAGGCCCCGCGCCTGCTCCGGTTCCACCAGTCTCAAGATCAGACGCCGCTCTCCATCATATTCCTCAATGTCAGTGAAAAAGGGCACCTTCTGTGTGAAGGCATAGATGCCGGCGACAATGCCAGCTACGGCCGCTACGGGCACCAGGAGGCCCGCGAGCAAGCCAACCATGAAGTTCCTGGGTATCGACATTAGCTCGTCCACATAGGAGGAGACATCCGGGGGAGATATCCTCCTCCACATCCTCTTACTCGACATGATCCCTGCTTTCCTCCTATTATGGCTCAGCAACCTCTGGCTGACGACTCACGTATCTGCCTCTCTCCCTGTCGACCTGTTCTTTGACCATGGCCACCACTTCCTCGGGGGTGGCCAATCCGAGAGCCGGGCGCCCATCCTCCCTCAGCTCCACCGATGGCAGCTTCCCGGTGAGTAGATACAGCAGCACGTTGCCTACGATCACCACAAATCCCGCCAAACCCAGAGCAAACCCTATCGCAAATGCCAGTCTTTTCATAGTAGACATCTGGGCCTCCCCCAGGAGCGAATTCAGGCCTTCTTCGCTAGATCCTGGACTTCTTCCTCCTCTTCGAAATCCTCTTCCGGCTCAGACGCCAGTCTCTCTTCTAAAGCCGAATCAGCGCCAGCCTCCGCCTGGGGTGCACTCCCGTCGCATGACTCCGCCTGCTCCTCCGACTCGGCCTCAGCTTCGGCCACCATCTCTGGCGTGCCTTCTATCTCAACCACGGCCTCTTCCCAGCCAGGGGCTCTCTCCTCAGGCTCGGTTGCGCCCTCCGACTCCTCCGCAACTTCGGCGGCCAGCTCCGCCGTCTCCTCCACTTCGCCCGTGGCTTCCTCTGTGATGGGCTCTTCCAGTTCAGGCTCGACGGCGGTCTCTAGCTCCTCCTCGGCCTCTGCTGCAGCTTCCACAACCTCCGCCTCAGCTTCAACCTCTTCCGTGACCGGCTCTTCCAGTTCAGGCTCGACGGCGGTCTCTAGCTCCTCCTCGGCCTCTGCCACAACCTCCACAGTCTCCTCTATCTCTGCCACGACATCCTCTGCAGCCGGCGCCTCCTCCTCTAGCTCAATTGCAGCCTCCAACTGGGGCTCAGCGGCGAGCTCCATCGCCCCCTCCTCCAAGAGCTCAATGCCGGCTTCTGGCTCTTCTTCAACCTCCTCCACAACAGGCAGTTCTTCCCCAGGTTCAATCGCAGCGACCACATCTGCCTCGACCAGGGTCTCCTCCCTCTCCTCGAGCTCACCTACAGGCTCTTCCATGAGGGGAGCCTCCCCGACGGGCTCAACCTCGGCTTCGGCCTCCGGCGCGACAGCCACTTCCTCAAGCGGTGTCTCGGTCACGGCTCTCATCTCAGCTAGCGCCTCTTCGCCCTCGACCTCCTCCCGGGTTGGCGCCTGCTTCAAACTCAGACCCATGCGCTGCCCATCTGCGTCGATGCTCAAGATCTTGAGATAGAGCTCTTCTCCCTCCCTCACCAAGTCGCTGGCAGAGAAGTCGCCATCGGCCAACTCAGAGATGTGGATCAATCCCTCAATCCCCTCTTCAATACGGGCGAACGCACCAAAGTCCACGACGTTGGTTATGGTGCCCTTTACTATCTGACCCGGCTCATACTTCTCTTCTACCAACTGCCACGGGTCTGGCCTCAGGCGTTTCAGGCTGAGGCCGATGCGTTTCCTCTCACGGTCAACGCGGAGGACATAGACCTCTGCCTCGTCACCTACTCTGAGCACCTCACGAGGGTGCTTGACGCGTCGCCAGGCCAACTCAGAGATGTGGATCAGACCATCGGCCCCACCAAGATCCACGAACGCCCCAAAATCGCAGAGGTTTCGAACCCTACCCCTGCGAATATCGCCTTCCTGAAGTTCGTCTAGAAGTTCGTCTTTCCTCTTCTCGCGCCACTCACGGGAGGCAGCACGCTCTGAGAAGATGAGCCGACGGCGCTGGCGGTTAACTTCTATGACCTTCAGCATCAGCTTCTGGCCCTCCATCTTGGCCAGCATGTCCATCCGCGACTCGTGCCGGGTCCCTCTCCCAAGGCCAGCCACCTGAGAAGCAGGCACAAAGCCCCTTATCTTCCCATAGTAGACCAGCAGGCCACCTTTGTTGTGACCTGAGACCGTGCCCTCGAATACCCCGCCTTCCTCGTGGAGCTTCTCAGCCCTGCGCCAGTCCTCCATCGTGCGCGCCATGTTGAGGGAAACAATCACACTGCCATCAGCGCTCTCCGGCCGGAGCACGTAGACAGGCACCTTGTCACCGAGCGATATGTCGGCAAGGGCCTCCTCCCCCATCCGGTCCAAGTCAGCGCTGGGCACGACGCCTTCCGTCTTGCCCCCGATGTCTACGATGATCTCATCCTCGTCGATCCTGACGACCTCAGCATAGAGGATGTCCCCGCGCTGAGGGCGCTTATAGTCGTATTCCTCCTTGAGGTACTTCCACATGGGCGATCCAGTTCCCTCGTCGATTCTTGAATCTTCTTCGCCCACAACCTTCTCCATCATTATCCTTCAGCTTTCCCCCTTTAGCTTCCGTTTCCAAGCTCTCGCCAAGCCACGCGTTACTACAGAACTACTGCCGAACCGACGGTACGGCATGCAGCGCATCAGCCAGCAGATCTTGCATCAGCTAGCTGCAAGCTCGGACTGCATTTCCTCCTGTCCGCCCTTCTCGCCCTCCATCTCCTCCGCCTCCTCCTGCGCTCGGAAACCTGTCCCTGCAGGGATCAGTTTGCCGATAATGACATTCTCCTTCAAACCGCGCAGTTCGTCACGGCTGCCCTCGATAGCCGCTTTGGCCAAGACATTTATGGTGTGCTGGAACGAAGAAGCGGACAGGAAACTCTCAGTCTTGAGTGCTGCCTTCGTGATACCAAGCAGCACCTGGCGAGCAGTTGCCGGAGCACCACCCTGCTCCATCACTTGGTGGTTTGCATCCTCGAATGCCAGACGATCCACAGTCTCACCCAATAGGAAATCGGTGTCGCCCGGCGAGGTTATCGAGACTTTGCTCAACATCTGCCGAACTATCATCTCGATGTGCTTGTCGTTGATGTTAACGCCCTGAGAGCGATAAACTCTTTGTATCTCCTCCAGGAGGTAGATCTGCACAGCTTCTCGCCCCTGGATCCGCAGTACTTCATGGGGGTTCAGCGGACCTTCGGTCAATTGCTGTCCAGCATTAACCTGCTGAAGGTTCTTCACCCGGAGGCGAGCATTGGACGGGACTTCATACTCACTCCTTAGCTCCTCCTCCCGATAGATGATGATGTTGTCGTGGTCGTCTTCCCTGATCACCCTGCCGTAGCCCTCGGCTACTACCTGCTCGAAGCGGGGGCTGCCTTTGCTTCCTCGCTCGGCTAGGATAGCACCTTTGTCGATCTCGTCGCCGTCCTCAACCAAGATCCTGTAGCCATACCTGATGGGGTACTCATCTCGGAAGACATCCGTCGCTGTAACTACGATCCGCCGCATGCCGTCTTCGTGCAGTATCTGCACTATGCCTTCCAAATCGGATATGATGGCCTGCCCCTTCGGGCTGCGCGCCTCAAAGAGCTCCTGCACGCGCGGCAATCCGTGGGTGATATCCCTGTGCTCGCCCTCAACCACGCCTCCCGTGTGGAACGTGCGCAACGTGAGCTGGGTCCCCGGCTCGCCTATCGATTGAGCAGCTATGATGCCTACTGCCTCACCCAGTCTGACGAAGCCGTCCCGGGCCAAATCCCGCCCATAGCACTTGCTGCACACACCGTGCCGCAGCTGGCAGGTAAGCGGGGAGCGAACGTATGCCTGTTGTATGCCGGCTCGCTCCAATTCAGGGACATCCGCCCGACTGACCATCTCTCCCTTCTGCACGATGACCTCACCGCTTTCAGGGTCTGGGATATCTGTCGCGGTGACCCGCCCCCAGATGCGCTCCTCGAACGTCTCGCCAATCTGCGCCGCCCTATCGGCCCTCACCCATATCCCCTGCTCGGTCCCACAGTCCTCAGCATTGATGATGGAATCCTGGGCAACATCGACCAGACGGCGTGTCAGATAGCCGGCGTCTGCCGTGCGCAGGGCCGTGTCCGCCAGTCCCTTGCGCGCCCCGTGCGTGGAGATGAAATACTCCAGGGCGCTCAAGCCCTCTCGGAAATTGGAGCGAATGGGCAACTCAATGATACGCCCCGCTGGGTCCGCCATCAGACCACGCATCCCAGCCAACTGCCGGATAGGCTGGAAGCCACCTTTCGTTGCCCCCGAGGCGGCCATAAGCCGAATGGATCCGAGCGGCTCCAGGGCTTCTGCCACAGCCTCAGTGACCTGATCCATAGCTTCAGTCCAGAGCTCCACCTTCTTGACGTACTGCTCATTGTCAGTGATCAACCCACGGCGATACTGGCGCTCGATGCTTTCTGCTTCCGCAGATACCTGCTCGAGAATGCGCTCTTTCACCTGCGGAATGGTGATGTCGCTAATGGCTATGGTCAGACCCGACTGAGTAGCGTACTTGAAGCCCAGATCTTTGATCCTGTCGACCATGAGCGCAGTCTCTTCACGGCCCAGCTTGTGATAGCATTCCGCTACCAACTCCCTTAGCTTGCCCTTGTCCATCACCTCATCCCTGTAGCGCAGCTCCTCGGGCAAGGCAGAGTTGAACAGCGCACGGCCCACAGTCGTGTCGATGATCTTGGTGACCCTCCTCTTGGTCACCAGGACCTTGGCCGGTAGCTTGATCTTGGCATGTAAATCCACCTGACCCAGCTCATAGGCCAGAGCCACCTCATCCAGATCCGAGAAAGCCTTGCCTTCTCCCCTGCAGCCATCCTGCTCGACGGTCAGATAGTAGCAGCCCAAGACCATGTCCTTGGTAGGGCTCACAGTCGGGTTCCCGTTGGCGGGCAGCAGCAGGTTCCGACTCGACAGCATCAGCTCTTCGGCCTCTTTCCTTGCCGCCTCGGAGAGAGGCACATGCACGGCCATCTGGTCTCCGTCGAAGTCAGCATTGAAGGCGCTGCACACCAGCGGGTGTACTTGGATCGCATTACCCTCCACCAGTACAGGTTCGAAGGCTTGGATACCGAGCCGATGCAACGTGGGCGCCCTGTTGAGGAGAACAAGATGATCCTTGACCACCTCCTCCAGCACCTCCCACACCTCAGGACGCATCTGCTCGATAATGCGCCTCGTGCCCTTCACATTGTGCGCATAGCTATGCTCCACAAGCTTATGCATCACGAAAGGCTTGAACAGCTCCAAAGCCATGCTCTTGGGCAGCCCGCACTGGTGAAGTTTCAGATGGGGCCCTATCACGATTACCGATCGCCCAGAGTAATCGACGCGCTTTCCGAGCAGGTTGCGCCGGAAGCGCCCATGCTTGCCCTTCAGCATATCAGAGAGCGACTTGAGCTTTCTCCTGCCTCGCGACGACACGGCCTTTCCCCGACGGCTATTGTCGATCAGAGAGTCGACCGCCTCTTGAAGCATCCGCTTCTCGTTGCGCACGATGACGTCTGGCGCTCCCAATTCCACTAACCTCTTGAGGCGGTTGTTGCGATTGATGACGCGACGGTACAGGTCGTTCAAATCACTGGTGGCGAAACGTCCTCCGTCCAGTTGCACCATCGGCCGCAGATCAGGAGGAATGACCGGCAAGATAGTGACGATCATCCACTCTGGCCGGTTGCCAGACTTGCGCAGAGATTCCACAACTCTCAGACGCTTGGTGGCCTTCTTGCGCCGCTGCTTGGAACGGCTGTCCTTGGCCTCGCGACGCAGCTGCTCCGCCATCTCATCCAGATCCAGGTTGTTGCAGACCTTATATAGAGCCTCTCCTCCCATCTCGGCGCTGAAGAAGCGCCCCCACTTCTCCTCCAAGTCCCGATACTGAGTCTCGTTGAGGAACTGCATGACCTTGATGGCCCTGATCTCTTTGCGTTCCTCTTCCGTGGCGGACTTCAGTGCGGCTATCTGTTCATCTGTCTCGCGGGTGAGCCGGCTGACCTGCTCCTCATGCTCATGGAGCAGTTGGTCGATCTCAGCCTCGATTGGGACCAGCTCGTCCTGCTGCTTCTCGCGTACCTCGCCCTCGATCTCCTCGATCTCGGTCTGTACCGCTTTGTTCAAAAGGGTGAGATGCTCGCGTTTCACCAAGGTACCAGATGGAACCAGGACATCGCCATTGGCGTCGAACACTACTTCCTTTCGGATGACCTTCCCCATAGCCCGGCTCAGCCTGGTTTGGACCGCACTGGCCTGATTCATGATGCGGTCGGTCTCCTCGGCCAGCTGCCCCTCATACTTGGCCCTGGTGCTTTCGGCCCGTTTCTCCAGTCTTTCTATCTTCTTCCCAATCTCTTGTTTGAACTCATCGATGCGTTCCTGAAGTGCAAGCTGTAGCTCTTCAGTGTTGCTTGCCAGCTTCTCATCAAGCTTGCGCAAGACCTTGGCGCGCGCCTCATTGTCAATCTCAGTGATCATGTACTGGGCAAAATACAGCACTCGATCCAGATTTCGCCGCGAGATGTTGAGAAGCAGGCCCAGGTAGCTCGGGACTCTTTGAGTGTACCAGACATGAGCCACTGGCGAGGCCAGTCCTATGTGCCCCATGCGCTCCCGCCTGACTCGCGAACGCGTGACTTCGACCCCGCACTTCTCACAGACGATTCCTTTATGGCGGATTTTCTTGTACTTGCCGCAGTAGCACTGCCAGTCTTTCGTAGGACCGAAGATCGCCTCGCAGAACAGACCGTCTCTCTCAGGCCTGAGCCGCCGATAGTTTATCGTTTCTGGCTTGGTGACCTCGCCGTGTGACCAAGACAGAATCTGCTCGGGGGAGGCCAAGCTCACACGCAACGCTTTGAAGTCCTTAATGTCCAACATACCCTCCTATGCTGAAGTCCCGTTGAGCGAGCGCACGAATGGGAATTGCCGATTGCCTCTCATCAGAAAACAAGAAACCTCGGCCACCCTACCCGACACCATGTCATGGCCGAGCAACCGAGTTTTCAGCATCGCCACGCTCTAGACACTCTGGTGAGCTAGAGTAACAGCGAATTGAACTGCGTTGACCGCACTCCTATAGACAGAGTCCTTCCACGTGCACTGGTAAGTACGAACAGGGAGCTAGGCAACTCGGTATTCCGGCGCTTGAATGTAGCTATGTCAACTGCCTAAACAATTATTATATATCAATTATGCCTATATGTCAAGTTGCGCGAGTGCTTCCCCGCACACTTGCCCAAACTTATGGTGCACGCCTCCGCAGTACCCGCCTTCGTCACAGGCATCACCACCTGGTGCGGCACTCCACCAACGCACGGCTGTGGCCATGATACTGCACTGGCTTGGAGTGCACTCAGGGGGCCGAAGAGCAGATTCGTCGTCAATCGAATGGCGGACATCGAGGTAGCGCATAGGGGAGTCGAACCCCTGTCTCCGCCTTGAGAGGGCAGTATCCTAGGCCACTAGACGAATGCGCCGTACTCTTCTTATGTTACCAGCAAACACCCCTGTTGTCAAACGAAAGCGAACTCGTCGTTTGCTGCGAGGTCAGACCCACCTAGAGCCGGGGCACCACACCGAGGTCCTCCGCCAGGAACCAGAGAACCGGCCGAGGCCGGTTCCGGAACATGCTTTGGGGACGTCTCGCCTGATTCGTGGCACCCTCTTCAAACCGAGGCCCTCCCACGGCCGTTTCCCAGCGCCCTCGCCGGCCGTCAGGCCTCCGCTTCTTCTCGAGTATAGGGAATGCCCAAGGCAGCCGGAGCGCCTATCCGCTTTCGTACTGCTTCCCGTGAGGCCAGGATCAGGATGATGATCACCACGGCGTACGGCATCATGCGAAGGAATTCCGGCGACAGCAGAATCTTGGCCAGTCGGGGGAGACCAGCTATGCGCAGCATCTGCACGTCGAACACCACCCTACTAATGGCGCCGAAGAGGTAGGCACCGAAGGCCGCCCGCCAGGGATCCCACGCCGCGAAGATGACCAAGCCCACTGCAATCCAACCCCAGCCGGCCGTCATATTCTCGATCCAGCCAGGTGTATAGGCCAAGCTGAGGCTTGCCCCTCCGAGCCCACACAGGACCCCTCCTACCACGGTGTATGCGTAACGGGTACGAACTACACTGACCCCGAGAGCGTCTGCCGCAGCCGGATTCTCCCCCACTGCCCGCAGATGTAGACCCTGCCGCGTCTTGTTGATCCAGAACCACGCTACCGGCACCAACACAAAACAGGCATACACCGTCACATCGTGCTGGAAGAGTACCGTCCCCAGAAAAGGGATGCGCTCCAGCAGAGGTATGGATACTGGAGTGAACTTGGGAGCCGGCACATTGACATACGGGAAACCGAGGAAGGCGCTCAACCCTGTGCCAAAGATGGTTAGTGCCAAACCACTCACTACCTGATCACCGCGAAGAGTGATGGAGATAAAGGCATGGATCAAGCTCAGCACACCACCAGCCACCATCGCCGCCAAGGCACCCATCCAGACGTTCCCTGTACCCAAGCCGGCCACGATGCCCGCAAGAGCACCTATCAGCATCATCCCTTCCACACCAAGGTTCAGGATCCCAGAGCGTTCCGCGAAGATCTCTCCCACCGCGCCGTATAGGATGGGGGTGCCCGCAGCTATGCCCGCGCTCAAGATGATGGTCACGAAAACGATGATTTCGCCCATATCGCTCTAGCTTCCTACCCTATGTGCTGCGCTCCAATCGAATGCGATAGCGGATCAGCACCTCACCACCGATGAGCACGAAGAAGATCACCGCTTGCAGCATCAAGCCCAAGGCCTTCGGGGCTCCCGGAATGGCATCACTACCACGAAACAGGGCCGCCAGCAGCAAAGAGACCACAATCACTCCCCAGGGGTTCAGCTTAGCCAGCCAGGCCACTATGATAGCCGTGTAGCCGTAGCCCGGCGAGAACATACGCTTCATCAGGTGCAGATTGCCCGCTATTTCGCTCATTCCGGCCAAGCCGGCCATGCCACCACTGATCATCATCACGAGCACAATGTTACGCTTCAGACTCATGCCTGCGTAGCGCGCAGCCCGAGCGCTTTCGCCGATGACCCGCACTTCGTAGCCCCAACGCGTGCGCGCCAGCAGGACAGAGAAGATCGCGGCCGCAGCCAAGCTCAGCACAAAGCCTAAGTGCACCCTGCGACCGTCGAGGAAGTATATGGTACCCAGTGAGAGAATGCCCACCAGCAAAGCTCCAAGGCCCAGCTTGAGTCGTTCACGCGTATCGTCCAGGCGTCTCACGATCCAGTAGCCTACCACCACTGCACCTACCAGCAAGAACACCACCGTGGGCAAGTACCAAGCCTGGGTGATGATGGGCAAAGTGGCACTGGGACTAAGGCGGGTTGTACGCGGGAATCCAAGGCTCGTGGGATCCTGCCAAGGCCCCACCACCAGGTAGTTGATCCACTGTATGGCGATGTAATTCAACATCAAGCTGGTGATGATCTCGTTGACGCCCAGGAAGGCCTTGAGCGCACCTGGGATGGCTCCCCACAGCGCTCCGCCCAGAAAACCTCCAGCTATCATGGTTGGGAGGAGGACCCAAGCCGAGGCACCGGGCCACGTATAGGCCACGAGGCAGGCCAGGAAGGCACCCATATAGAGCTGCCCCTCGGCCCCGATGTTCCACAGCAGCATGCGAAATGCCAGAGCCACGCCGAGGCCCGCCAGCATCAACGGGATCGCTTTCATTATGGTCTCGGAAATGCCGTAGGCACTGCCGAAGGCCAGCAGCACCATGTCGCGATAACCTTCCAGGGGATTGATGCCCTGGATGATCATCGGCACCATGCCCAGAAGCAGGGCGATGACCAGGCTGACAACCGGCACAGCGTACGGCAGCCAGCGGGGGACCTCCAGCCTTGGCTCGAGCCTTACAGAGAAGCCCCGCCTCGCCGGCAACGCCCTATCGCTCGTCTCTTCCACCTGCAACCTCCCCCTCGAAGCTGCCAGCCATCATCAAACCCAGCCGCTCCGTCGTTGCCTCATCTGCGTCCACCACACCCACGATCCGGCCTTCGTATAATACGGCAATACGATCGCTCATGGTTAGCAGTTCGTCCAGGTCCTCGGACATCAGAAGGATGCTGCCCCCGGCGTCCCTCTGCTCCAATAGGAGGCGCCTCACCGCCTCCGTGGCTCCTACATCCAACCCACGCGTGGGATAGACGGCCACCATCAGAGCGGGATCCGAGGACATCTCTCGAGCCAAGATGAGCTTCTGCAGATTGCCCCCGGAGAGCAATCTGGTGCGCGTTCGGATGCCAGGGGTCATGACATCGTAGGCCCTCACCAGTTCCTCTGCCCGGTCGGCGATGGCGTCCGAATCGAGGAAGAACCCCTTGCAAACGGGGGGATCTCGGTAGCTCTTCAAGATCAGGTTCTCTGCGACACTGAGGTTCATCACCAGGCCCGCCCCCATCCTGTCTTCCGGGACGTAGGCCACTCCCTTGTCTATCACCTCTCGTGGTGAGCGATTGGTGATGTCCACCCCTTGCAGGAGGATACGACCCTTGGACACTGGTCGAAGCCCGGCGATCGTTTCCGCCAATTCGGGCTGCCCATTGCCAGCGACGCCGGCGATACCCAGTATCTCACCACGCCGCACGACCAAGGAGACATCGCTCAGTGCCTCCAGTCCTTTGTCGCCAAGAGCACCCAGCCTCTCGATCTCCAAGACCACTTCGCCCGCTTCAGATTCCTTCTTGCCAACACGGAACAAGACCTTCCGGCCGACCATCATCTGGGCCAGCTCTTCCCTGCTGGTGTCGCTGGTGAGTACCGTATCTACCAACTCCCCTCGGCGCAGCACAGTGATGCGATCGGCGATGGACATCACCTCACGTAGTTTGTGACTGATGAAGATGATGGTGTGCCCCTTCGCCGCCATGCTGCGCAAGGTGCTGAATAGCTCCTTGACCTCCTGGGGTGTCAACACGGCGGTGGGCTCGTCCATCACCAGAATGCGGGCTCCACGGTACAGCGCCTTCAGAATCTCTACCCGCTGCTGTTCCCCCACGGACAGTTGCCAGATCTTCGCGCCGGGATCGACCTGGAGCCCATAGCGCGCCGCCAGTGCTTCTATCTCCTTCTCCACTCGACCCAAGCGCAAAGCGAAGCGCGGTTCCTGAAGGCCCAAGATGATGTTTTCCGCCACGCTGTGCGACTGTACCAGCATGAAATGCTGGTGCACCATGCCTATCCCCAGCTCTATGGCATCGCGGGGAGACCGCACCACTACCGGGCGATCATCTATCCAGATCTGGCCCTCATCAGGTTGGTAGAGGCCGGTCAAGATCTTCATCAAGGTGGTCTTGCCAGCCCCGTTCTCTCCCAGCAGAGCGTGTATTTCGCCGCGCCGCACCACGAAGTCGATGTGATTGTTGGCCACGACACCGGGGAAACGTTTCGTGATACCCTGCATGCGCACTGCGAAGGTGCTCGTCTCAGCCACCTATACGTCGTCCTCCAAGTAGATAGGTAGCCC
>CAZBJW010000034.1:0-25124 GCA_964492135.1 uncultured Anaerolineales bacterium | reverse complement strand
AGCTTTAGCTGGTCTATCACCTGCCGGGCCATATTGGTGGTGTGGATCTGGTTGGCGAACTGCCTCAGCAGCTGCTCCGCAGCCAGGGTAAGCCCGTAGTCATACCTGGCAGGTATGACCTGTAACACGGCTGAGGAACGATAAATGGGTGGACGTACCTCACTGAAAATCACTGCGCCGGTTACGGCGACCACGCAGACCAGCAGGATGATCCACCACTTGCGCGCCAACACTCTGACGTATTGCCTCAGTTCCATTCTTGCCTCCTGGCGGCCAGGCGAGATCTGCACCGCAAGAGCGTGGTCTCGACGCTTGTCACGCCGCCGCCTATTCTACCATAACTGCCACCTTCGAGCAAAGGGTGCACAGCACGGGGTTGACATACGTGCCTGCTTTTATATACAATTAAGTATGGAGCCTGTTTCCACGCAGTCAGGCAGCGTCCCCAGTTTGGCAAACCACACGACAATGGCCACTTCTGCAATCAGGGAGAGACTCAATTCCATACCCACCCAACCCGGCGTCTACTTGATGAAGGGAGAGACCGGTGACGTCCTCTACATAGGCAAGGCGGTCAACCTCCGCAGTCGTGTCCGCTCATATTTCCACGTCTCGGCCATCCATCCCGCCAAGGTGCAGCATCTCGTCTGGAGCATCGCTGATGTGGACTTCATTGTCACGGATTCGGAGCTGGAGGCCCTCATCCTAGAATCCAACCTGATAAAGAAGTACCGTCCTCGCTTCAATGTCCGCCTCAAGGACGACAAGCGGTACCCTTACATCAAGGTGACCTGGCAGGAGGACTTTCCCCGCGTTCAGATAGTACGTCGCATCAAACGTGATGGAGCACGGTACTTCGGCCCTTACACCCCCAGTTCCGCCGTGCGCCAAACCCTGGAGCTGCTGCGTCGGATCTTCCCCTATCTGACCTGCAACAGGAAGATAACCGGCACCGATGATCGCGCTTGCCTGTATTATCACATCAAACGCTGTTTGGGTCCCTGCATCGGGGCGGTCTCCAAAGAAGAATACCGCGACATGATGAGTCAAGTCTGCCTCTTCCTTCAGGGCAAGGGGGAAGAGATCATCTCCTCCTTGCAGCGTCAGATGGAATCGGCGGCGCAAGCGATGGAGTTCGAGCGAGCGGCGAACCTGAGGGATCAGATTCAGGCTATCGAACAGGTCATCGAGCGTCAAAGGGTGGTCTCTTCGTCCATGGACGATCAGGACGCCATCGCCTTCGCTCGCCGTGACGGCGAAACCTGCGTTCAAGTCTTCTTTATCCGCGGTGGCAAGCTTGTCGGCCGCGAGTATTTCTTGATGGACGGAGCGGAGGATGTGGCGGCACAGGAAATACTGGCTTCTTTCATCAAGCAGTTCTACGACCATGCTGCATATGTCCCACCAGAGATATTGCTACCCGCCAATGTCGACGAAGCGCGCGTCATCGAGCAATGGCTGCGCGACAAGCGCGGCACGAAAGTCGTCTTGCGCGTGCCGCGGCGAGGAGCGAAGCGAGAACTGGTAGCCATGGTGCTTGAGAATGCCGCTCAAACCCTCGATCACTTGATGGCCAAAGAGCAACTTGAGAAGGACAGGGCCGAAGCTGCCCTCGGCGACCTGCAGGCTCACCTATGTCTCGGCGCCACGCCCCTGCGCATAGAGGCCTACGATATCTCCAATATTCAGGGGGCTGTAGCCACGGGAAGCATGGTCGTCTTCGTCGAGGGTATACCAGCAAAGAGTCAGTACCGCCGCTTCAGGATACGAACGGTGGAGCAACCCGACGACTACGCCATGATGCAGGAGGTGCTGCGACGCCGGTTCCGCCGAGCGATTCTCAAAGAAACGGGAGCAGAGAATACTTGGACGCAGTTGCCAGACCTGGTGGTCATTGACGGCGGTAAAGGTCAGCTCAATGCGGCCCTGGAGGTAATGAACGAGTACGGCTTGGAGGGCGTCCCTGTCGTCGGCCTCGCCAAGGCGAGAGAAGAGATCTTCAAACCTGGGGAGCCCGACCCTGTCAATCTACCGCTGGACTCTCCGGGACTGCTGTTGATGCAGCATGTGCGCGACGAGGCCCACCGTTTCGCTATTTCCTATCATCAGAGATTGCGACGCCGAGAGGGGCTGAGCTCCGTCTTGCAAGAGATTCCGGGCATTGGCCCCAAGCGCAGACAGGCCTTGCTGAAGCGTTTCGGCTCGGTAGAGGACATCAGGAAAGCCTCCCTCGACGACCTGGCAACCGTGGAAGGAATGAATAGAACTGTCGCTCGGAGGGTACGGGAGTACCTGTAGGGAAGGACCATGGAGGAAAGGATAGGCCAACTGGAGAGAGTCCCTTTGTTCAGCACTCTGGCTGTGGAGGACATCCACCTGATCGCTGGGTTGGCAAAGGAAAGGTCACTCCGACCGAGGTCCACGCTGTACCGCCAGGGCCAGCTGGACCCAGCCCTCTACGTAGTGGTTTCCGGCCGGCTGAGAGTCTCGGCTCGGGATGAACGAGGCAGAGAACAGGTCTTGAAGTATCTTGAGGCCGGGGATTCCTTCGGCGAGCGCTCCGTCCTTACGGGCGAACGCCGGGATGTAACCATCGATGCGGAGCAAGCCACATACCTGCTCTGTATCGAGAAAGGGGACTTCGACAGGCTCTTGGAGCAGTACCCTCACTTGCGAGAGGCGCTATCTCTTCGTAAGCTGCAAAGCTTGAGCACAGTGCACCTCTTCGAGGATCTGGCGAGCGAAGATTTGCGCCGCATCGCGGCCGTCATCGGACGGACTCGTCACCGCCGCGGAAGCATGATCTGCCGCGAGGGTGAGATCTCTGACACTCTCTTCATCATCGAATCTGGCAGGGTGGCTGTGCTGGCCAGGCAGGAGGCAGGAAAGGAAAGCATCATCACGCATCTGCGGGCCGGCGACTTCTTCGGTGAGCGCTCCCTCCTGACAGGCGAGCCCAGAGATGCGAGCGTGCAAGCGCTGGAGGATACAAGCCTTTTCTACTTGAACAAGAGAGATTTCGACAGAGTCCTCAGGGGTTTCCCATCCATTGTTGCGGCCCTCAACCTAGAGGCACGAGCGCGCAGGATAATGGTGAGCCAGCGCTTCCCCTGGCAGCGCGAGGGAGAGGTGCTCGCCGTATTGTCGCGCAAGCACACCTACGCCTTCTTTCGCCGCCTGTGGCTCCTCATCTTTCCCTTTCTTGCTCTGACGGCCATTCTGGCGGTGGCGCTGACCTTCGACTGGGCCGGTCCTTCCCTTTATGCGGTCTTGGGGCTTGTTGGGCTCAGCGTACCGGGTCTTGCCGCCTGGCTGTACATTGACTGGCGGAACGACTATTACGTGGTCACGAACAAGCGGGTGGTGCACGTGGAGAAGACCATTCTTCTGCAAGAATCGCGCGATGAGGCACCACTGGAGAGCATCCAGGACATCTTCATCCTGATGCCCAGCATCGTGGGCAGACTGGTTGGCTTTAACGATCTTACCATCCAGACTGCTGGAGCCAAAGGACAAGTGGTTTTCAAGACCGTGGGTCATGCCGCTTGGGTCAGAGACAGGATATTCGAGCAACTGGAGCGCATCGAGGACGAAGCGAGGGCAGGGGACAGAGAGGCGATTCGCCACAAGCTGAAACTGGAGCTGGGTCTGGCCGAGGAGGAGACGCCTTCCCAGATCGAGCGTGACCGCGTACGCACCGCCGCTGGATCTGAGGTCTCACCCGTGGCTCTACGCAGGGGCTCACAACTGACTGATCTCCTTCGGGCATTTCGGAGCTATCTTGTGCCCGAGATGCGGCTTGAGGAGAATGGGGTCGTCACTTGGCGGAAGCATTGGTTCAGGCTTATTGAGAGGATTGCGGGGTCCTTCCTCCTAGTGCTCATCATGGTCCAACTGGGTCTAGCGGTCTCTATTGACTTGCTTCGCCCGGCGGCTGGGTTTGAAGGCTGGTTCTGGAGCGTATTGCTGGTGGGGGTTGCAGTGGGCCTCTTTCTTCTCTGGTACAGATATGAAGACTGGCGCAACGATACCTACCAACTGACCGATGACCGCATCATAGATCTCGAAAGGCTGCCACTGGGGCTCCGCGAGGAGCGAAGGGAGGCCAGCCTAGGCGTAATACAAGATATCGGATATGAAATCCCCGGGGTGCTTGCCAATCTGCTCGACTACGGGAACGTGGTCATTGAGACGGCGGGCAGAGAAGCGGCTTTCACCTTTTCCTGGGTGCACCGGCCGCGCCGAGTTCAGGAGGAGGTATTCGCGCGTATGGACGCGTTCCGCGAGAAGGAAAGACGGCGACAAAGAGAGAGGAGAGCCCACGAACTCCTGGACTGGTTCGCCACATACGCTGACCTTTCCGAGGAGGAAGGAGGTCCAGTGGACGGAGCTGGAGACTAGGAGCTGCTTCCACGTAAGAATAGCAGAGGCGTGGCCTTGGCCACGCCTCTGTGTTCGTTCTTACTGGCTCGCCTTGGACCGCCGTCGCCTGCGCCTCCAGAAGTACCAGCCCAACCAGGCTAAGACGAAGGGCACCGCGAGAAGGGCCGCCATCGGCAGGAAGAACAGGGCCATCCAGATGAGAAGATTCGCGAGGGCCTGCAGTGCGGTCACCAAACTGTGGAGGGCATCCCTTGCCTGGCGCAGCGGCTCCCACCCCGGCTCAACCACTGGCTTGACTTCCTCTTCCGGCGTCAGACTGATGGTCAGTGTTGCCAGGGACGATGTATCCTCCAGATATTGCATGCGGCCCTGAATCTGCTCGATCTGCTGTCTGACGTTGGTGATCTCCCGATATATGGCCAGTATGCTCTCGGCATCCCGATGAGTCTCCTGCGCAGCGGCCAACAATTCCAGCAGTTCCTCTTCAGCCACTTGCAGATTGTGTAGACGAGCATCCAGATCCACATACTCCTCGGTGACATCCTGACCCGAGACGTTCTCATTCTCCAGTTCTTTGGCAAGGGCCTTGATCCGCTCTCTGGCATCATCGAATGATTCCACCGGGACGCGCAGAGTGACGGAAGCGGCGAGTTGTTCGTTCACGCGCCAGGTGTTGAGGTTAGAGATGTATCCCCCCAGGTCCGTCGCCAGATCCTCTATCGCTCCCAGGCTCTCCTCGGTGTCCTCAACCACCACTGCCAGGCTGGCAGTGCGCACGATCATACGCTCGCCGACCAAATCTTGAGCTAAGCCATACGCCACAGCCGTCGGCGCTGCCATCGGCACCAATGGCGGCGGGGCTTCAACTCCCATATCCGAGGGCATCTCCCCACCTCTCCCCATTTCCTCCGGCGCCGGCGGGGCGAGCGCCGCCGCCGCGCAGCCCACCACCAGAGCGGTCAGTGTCGTGATCACCGCCAGCGAGATGGCCTTTCTTCTCATCGTTTTCCTCCTCCTATCCTTCTCTGTACTCCTAAGACGCGGATAGCGGCCCGGAAGTTCCCTCCAACGGCCTACCAGCCGAAAGTGAGCCGACTGATGAGGCTCTCAGGAAGTCCTTCCTCCATCATGAGAGCCTGCGTCAGTGCGACCTCGTAGGGGACGCGGTAATACTCTATGATCTTGGCATCGTCGTCGAAAACCATGTAGGCAGCCTGTGGATCACCGTCCCTGGGCTGACCCACGCTGCCCGGATTAATGATCAGGCGTTCGCGATCTATCTGGATGGACTCACCCGGGACAGGGATGCTGATCTCAAACTTGTGCTCTGGCGTCTCTTCACGAAAGATGGCCGGGGCATGGGTGTGACCCACAAAGCACAGCTGAGTGTCGAAGAACTGGAAATTCAGCTGAGCCGTAGAGGGATAGATGATGTATTCCCAGATTGGCTCGCGAGGGCTCCCATGCACCAGCGTATGGTTGCCTTGCACAACTCTCGTGGGCAGGCTCTCCAGGTAGGCCCTGTTCTCCGGTGTCAATTGCTGGCTCGTCCATTGACAGGCCAGCTTAGCACTGGGGTTGAACTCGGCAATGTCTATGCGACTGATAGCAGCCCAGTCATGGTTACCAGCGACGCAGTAATAGTCGTCTGTGGCATCCTGCAGGCGCCTGATGCACTCGTTCGGACGGGGACCGTAGCCCACTACATCGCCGAGGCACCACATCTGATCTATGGACTCCAGCTCTGCGGCGGCGAGGACGGCGTCAAAAGCAGCAAGATTGCCGTGTATGTCGGAAATGATCAAGTAGCGCACAGCCATGAATACTACCACACCACACGCAATATGACTAGAACTCTGGCCAGCGGCCTTGCCCAGGCATCTCGCCGCCAAGTCCGTCCCGCTGGCCACCCAAGGCTTCAGGAAGGCTGCGTCGTACAGAGCAAGCAGTAGAGTGGTGCCCTCTTCAGGTACCCGGGGCGCTGCACACTTGTTTGCACCCTACAAAGCCTGTATAATTCGCTATCCGCGAGGGGGTCAGCCACAGAAGACAACGTGGAGCGTGAGAGCTTGATCCTAGCCAGCCACAGCGTGGCGGAGACGCAACGGCTGGGCTGTTCGCTCGGCCAGCTGTTAGAAGGACAAGAGGTCATATGCCTGGAAGGAGAGTTGGGGACGGGAAAGACCACCCTCATCCAGGCCATCGGGTGCGCCCTGGGCGTCGGCGACCCCATAACCAGCCCTACCTTCACGCTGGTTAACGAGTACCGAGGCGAAAGGGTTACTCTGTACCATATCGATCTCTATCGGCTGGATACCACAGAGGAGATGCTCCAGGCAGGTATCGACTCATACTTGTGTGCTGATGGCATCTCTGTGATAGAATGGGCAGAAAAAGCCAAGAAGATATTACCGCCCGAGTATCTTTACATCACCCTGGAACACGCGGGCGAGGACAGAAGAGAGATCGACCTCCAACCCGAGGGGCAGTACTATCTGCAGCTCCTTCGTCGTCTGGAAAAGGCGCTGGAGTCGTAAACCATGGTTGCGATCATACTGGCCATCGACACCGCCAGTGAATTGGCGAGCGTGGCTCTCTACGATTCACAGAGCGGGCCTAGAGCTGAATCCACCTGGTATACCTCGATGAATCACACGGTGGAGCTGACGCCCGCTGTCGTGCAGATGCTGGAGGGGCAAGGCATGGCGCCCGAGGAATTGAAGGGGGTAGCTGTGGCTTTGGGACCTGGCTCCTTCACGGGGCTGCGGGTAGGATTAAGTGTGGCTAAAGGCTTGTGCTGGGCGCTGGGCATACCCATCGTCGGCATCCCGACATTGGACATCGTGGCGTATGCTCACCACAGGCAGAATCTGCCCATCTGCGCCGTCCTCCAGGCGGGCCGAGGACGCATCTGCGTGGCCTTCTATGAGAAACGGGAGACGGACTGGCAAAGGACCAGCGACTACCATTTGGCTGACGTCGAGGAGCTAGACGCTCAAGTAGAGGTCCCCACCCTCTTTTGCGGGGAGATAGACAACTCGCTCAGGGCGGCGTTGGAGACGCAGTTAGGAGCCCGAACCTTGGTGGCGTCTCCAGCTTCCTCCTTGCGTCGCGCTGCATATCTTGCCGAGCTGGGTTGGAGGCAGCTGCAAACTGACGGAGGTGACGACTTGGCAAGTCTGGAACCCCTCTATCTGCACCATCCTGAAATCGGTGAGTGAATATATGGATCGGGAACACCTGCCATACCAAGTTGAGCGCATGCGGCTGCAGGACATCCCAGCGGTGGTGGAGATAGAGCGGCTCAGCTTTCCTACTCCTTGGCCTGCCCGCGCCTACCGATACGAGGTGGGGCAAAACCGCCTAGCCCATTACTTCGTGGCCCGGCGGCAGTTTCCCGATGAGCGCGACGAGCAAGCTGAAGAGCACGATACGGGCCTCCTGAAAAGGCTCCAGTCCTGGACCCAGACCACCAGAACGGTGGGGTTTCCTGTGGTGGGGTACTGCGGCTTCTGGATAGCCGCAGACGAGGCGCACCTAAGCACGATCGCGGTTGACCCCAGGTATCGACGGCAGGGAGTAGGTCAACTTCTCCTGATAGCCGCGATCGAACGGGCTATCGAACTCGGTGCCAGCCTCGTCTCCCTGGAGGTCAGGGTGTCCAATCTGGAAGCGCAGAGCCTGTATCGCAAGTACGGCTTCAAAGTGGTAGGGCGGCGGCCTCGCTATTACTCCGACAACCGCGAGGACGCACTAATCATGACCGCAGAGCATGTTGGGTCAGCCCCGTACCAGAGACTGCTCCAGAGACTACAAAAAGAGCTCTACCGGCGCCTTGAGCGCCTGGCCCTTCCTACTCCTCAGGAGTGATGCCACAAGCGCCAGGCCTCAGGGCCACGGCTAGCGGATCACGCTGAGGACTGCCATCCAGCATAGGATCTGCACCAACAGCGCAACAGAGACAAGCAGGTAGGTAGCAAGCCGTTCCCACCGATGGAGGACGAACCCGACGATGGTATTCGCCAGAAGAACGGTAAGGCCTATGACCGGCACCTCGAACAGCTCTGCTTTGGCCCCGATCAGTTTGACTTGCCCCGCCTCTAACAAGAGAGGAACCAGTTCGGGGAGATGTGGGTAGCGCAGCGCCAAGTAGGCGAGGAGACTGGCGTTCGCCATTGCCCCCGCCACGGACAGACCGAGGGCTCTCCAGTCACGCCAGATGGCGAGGCCCAGCAACCCACTTTCGATCTTCCTCTGCTGCAAGTCTCGAGCAGGCCCTAACCTCCTCCGAGCCTGCAAGGCCGCCAGGAATCCCGTGGGGTTGCTGGGAGAGATGACGTAGGACATGGTAGGGGTGACGATCAGCAACTCCTCGCCCCTGCGGCCGGTCGAGTAGAACCAGACTTGCCGGCCTGTCTGATCCCGTCCTCGGCCGACACAATGACCGGGCCAGCAGGGTCCCCTGGCCCTGATTTCATGGCTGACGTCGGCCATTCGGGCTATGGATTGGATAGCGGCCAGAGGTATGACTTCCTGGCGCCTCGCCCAGAATATGACCAGACCATCTCGCCCTATTAGGTATCGAAGCCTGAACAAGCCAAGGAGCAGGTACGCCAGAGCTGACAAAAGAAACACGGAGAGGGCAAGCAACAGCCCCAGAACGAAGGAGGCGATGGAAATGGGGGAGTTCCTGAGCGCGTAGAGAAGCACGGTGTCTACGAGGAAGATCGCGAGCATGATGACGATGCCGATGCCGCCCCCCAGGAGGCGTTTGGGTCTCCACTCCAGCATGGTGTCGTTCCGGCCTAGTGTCCTACTCGGCGTTCGAGGCTTTCATCAGCGGGCCTGGCCAGCTATAGCCCCACCCAGCAGACGAGCCGCATTCTCCCCCAGGATCTTGGCCTTTGTCTCCTCCTTGATGGGCAGGGACCTGATGGCCTCGATATTGGCCCTGATGCTGCGCAGCCCCGGCCAATCGGAACCAAACACGATCTTGTCTGCGTTCTTCTCCAACTCGGGGAAGTACTCCAGGAGCTTCTGCGGCGGCAACCCTGCGATTTCCATGTATACGTTGCGGTGCAGGCGCGCGAGGAAGAAGGCTCTGCGATACCAGAACCCGCGACCGCTGTGGACCTGAACCAATGGCAAGTCCGGGAAATCCACAGCCACATCGTCGATCCACAGGGGATCGCCGTACTTGAGGCGCGCGCCCGTGAAGATGGAGGAACCCGTGTGAATCATCACCGGGATCCCCAATTGCTGGGCCTTGGCGTAGAGCGGATAGATCATGTTATCATTGGCGTAGAATCCCTGGTACGTGGGATATAGCTTCAGCCCTTTGAACCCCATCTCCCGGACGCACCGCTCCAGTTCTAGCGCGGGATTGGGCACCATAAAGGGGTTGATATTGGCAAAGGGGATCAAGGCGTCTTGGTCATGGCAGAACTCAGCCACCGCCTCGTTGCTGATGACGCCCGTGGTGATGGGACTGATCTCGGTGAGGACTAGTCCGTAGTCCACGCCATTATCGCGGAGCATCTGGACCAGGAGCTCGGGCGATGTCATGACCTGGCTCAAGTACTTCATGTCCTCGCCGCTGGAGCTCTGAAGATACTTTCTCGTCCAAGGGCGGAGGTTCGAAGCATCCATGATGTGCACGTGCATGTCAATGACCGGCATCGACTGGCCTTCCATCTTGAACCGTGTTCTCTACACGCAGTGCAACACGTACCTGAACCATAGTCTCTCCATCGCCAGTCGCCTCTTGTGCCAGGCCTCGCCTATCTGTCTGTGACGAACGCCCCGGCCCAGCACCGCCAGATGCCTGCTGCGAAGGAGAAAACCAGGGAGGATGTTGAACATCGGGCTGGCCCAAAACGGATAGAGATCTATCCCTTGAGCCAGATAGGCTTGCCAGACCAAGGACGCGCAAGAGTAGTGATCGACATCCCTGTGGCCCAAGAATGCCAATCGAAGAGTTGGAGAGTAAGGAAGCCCTACCTTCTGGAGTGCATATCTGGCTGCCGCCAAGCGCTTCTCCCGGCTGCACTTCACTCGGAGGGCAACGATATCGTGATTTGCGCGGTAGATCCTGAAGGGAACCCATTGCACGGTTCCCCACCGTTGCTCTTGGATGTAGTCGCCGCGGGGATCTCTCACAGCGTCAACGATCCCATTGTCAGCCACGATGCCAACGTGAGACCAGAAAAGCAAATACCTGACCAGCCAGATATCGGTGGGATTGGCTACCAGGAGGAGGTCACCTGGCTCCAATAGATAGAAATCGAGGTCGTTCTCTGTCTCCACACGAAGATTCACGCTGAGAAGTATACCACCTTTCACGGAACTGCAAAAGACATGACTCGAATAGTCCTGGCTTCGCGATCGCCGCGTCGCAGGGAGCTTCTGCGTCTACTGGGCGTCCCGTTCCAGGTTGTCCACCCAGCCGTGGGTGAAATGGCACTTCCCCGGGAGAAGCCAAGCGAGCAGGCAGTACGCCTCGCCCGCATGAAGGCTGAGGCTGTCACCAGCGAAGAGCCAGGAAAGATCGTGGTGGCTGCCGATACACTGGTGGTGCTGAGCAGGCGGGTGATGGGCAAGCCGGATAACGAGGCCGAAGCTTGGGCCATGCTCGAGGCGTTGCGCGGACGCGAGCACCGGGTCATCAGCGGCATCGCCGTCGCGGATCGCTCCAATCGCCCGACCGCCGTCCGGTTAGTGGAGACGCGGGTTTGGGTGAGAGACTACACTGACGACGAGATCGCCACCTACATCGCCAGAGGCGAGCCATTTGATAAAGCCGGCGCCTACGCTATCCAGGATGCGGAATTCCACCCCGTGGCCAGAATTGACGGTTGCTACGCCAACGTAATGGGCCTGCCCCTGTGCCACCTACACGTCACACTGAGAGAGATGGGGTGCACACCGCGCGTTCCGCCGGTCCGAGCCTGTGAGGCGCGCACCGGCCGGCACTGCTATGCAGCTAGCCAGATTCTGGAGCAAGACAATCATTGACTTTGCCTCTCGTGCATGATAGAATTGTGCGCTAGGCTCCCAGACGAGGACCATGACGCAAACAAGTGTGCATAAGGACGATCTGCTAGAAGCGCTGCTGCGGCTTCGTGACGTGAGCGTCTTGGTACTGGGCGACGTCTTCCTCGATGAGTACATCGTGGGTCGAGCCACCAGACTCTCGCGAGAGGCACCGGTCCCCGTCCTGGAGTACGTTCGTCGCTTCCACATACCCGGTGGGGCTGCGAACCCCGCTCAGAACATCAGCGCTCTGGGAAGTACGGCGTACCAAGTAGGTGTCATCGGCGAGGACGAAGCAGGACGAAGGCTGGTCAAGCACCTGGGCCGAGCCGGAATCATCACCGAGGGAGTTGTGACCGACGCCACCCGCCCCACCACCACCAAGACCCGTGTCGTGGCCGAGGGTGCCTTGGTTTTCCCCCAGCACCTGGCTCGCATAGATCATGTGGAGCGTCGCGCTCTCGACGCGGGCGTCACCTCTCAGTTGGTCGCTCATCTGCAGGAGATAGCCCCGCGCGTCGACGCACTCTTGGTGTCGGACTACAAGATGGGCGTGGTGAACGAGGAGACCACCGCGAGGGCCTTGCGCCTGTCCCGCGATCACGGCAAGCTCATCACTGTGGATTCACAAGGCGACCTGCACAAGTTCCAGGGTTTCGACCTCCTCAAATGCAACCGACGCGAGGCCGAGGCTGTGCTGGGAAGAAGGCTGGAGACCGACTCCGATTTCCAGCGAGCGGGAGAACGCTTGTTGGCCAACCTGGGCTCATCGGCTGTGGTCATTACCCGAGGGGATGAAGGGATGTCTCTGACCACTTCCCAGGAAGGAACCCTTCACATCCCCGCCGCCAACCGCAGCGAGGTGTTCGACGTCACCGGCGCCGGCGACACCGTGATCGCCGTTCTTACCCTGGCCCTCGCCGCCGGTCTGGGCAGCGAGGTGGGCGCGCGCCTGGCCAACTGCGCAGCGGGGCTCGTCGTGAGGAAGCTAGGCAATGCGACTCCCACGCATGAGGAACTGGCCTGGGCCATACAACACTGGACAGAGACCGGTCCTTGACACTCCAAGGCAGTCATGATACCATGGACCGAGCACCTGCATCTTGAGAAGGACGTAATTCATAGAGGAGGTTATGTATGGGAAGAGTAGGAATCATAGGAGTCGGGCAAAGCGCTTTCGTCCGCGGATACCCCGGCTCAATCAGGGAACTCGCCTACGAAGGGTTCAAGGAGGCCATGGAGGATGCCAAGATATCCAATGAGGATATCGACGCATCCATTATCTGTTCTGCCCCCGAATACGACAAGCAGAGATCTCCAGCAGGGGTGATCGCCGAATATCTGAACCTGACGCCCCAACCAACCTTCTATCTGGAGAGCCTTTGCTCTTCGAGCAGCATGGGTGTGCGGACTGCGTATTCACTCATACAGTCTGGCCTCCACGACATCGTCTGCGTGCTGGGCTTCCAGAAGATGTCGGAGATCACCTCGGCAGAATCCCAGGAGAGGATGGGAAGGGGCGCGGACATCCAGTGGGAGTCCCCCTTCGGCACCATGATGCCAGCATACTACGCCATGTATGCCCGCGCCTACATGCACAAGTACGGCACCACTGAGGAAGACCTGGCTCGGATCAGGATCAAGGCTGCCACCTACGGGCAGATGAACGAGAAAGCGGTCTACAGGAAGCCTGTAACCATGGAGCAGATCTTCGACCCTGAGAGGCCTCCAGTGGCGACGCCTCTGAAGGTCTTCGATTGCTGCGCCAACGCCGATGGCTCCTCTTGCATCATCTTGGCCAACGAGGAGAAGGCCAAGGCTCTGAGGGACAATCCGGTCTGGATCCTAGGACTGGGAGCTGCCTCAGACACGGTTAACATGGCCGGACGGGACTTGTTCACAGGCCTGAAGGTCGCCATCGAGGCAGGAAAGCAGGCCTATGAGATGGCCGGGGTCGGCCCAGAGAACATCGACGTGGCCGAGGTCCACGACTGCTTCACCATCGCCGAGATGATGGCCTACGAAAATCTGGGTTTCGCCGAGCCAGGCGAGGGGAAGGAACTCATCAACGCCAAGGAAACCTACAAGGAAGGCAAGATCCCTGTGAATGTGGACGGTGGTCTCCTCTCCAAGGGGCATCCCATCGGAGCAACGGGTGGCTCGCAGATCAGGACCATCGTGCTCCAGCTCAGAGGCGAAGCGGGTCCCATGCAGGTCGAAGATCCAAAGATAGGACTGGTGCACAACATTGGTGGCGTCGGTCTCTACGGCAACGTCACCATCCTCGGGAGGTCATAGGATGGCAGAAAAGAAGAAGAAGGAAGTTGACGATCGCTTCCAGAAGTTCGGCACCGTCAGCTTCACTTCCATCGCCAAGGTCAACGACTTCGTGAGCTACTTGGAGCAGGGGAAGGTCATGGGCACCAGGTGCAAGAAATGCGGGACGGTCCATTTCCCCCCCGTGGCCGACTGTGCGGAGTGTCTCTCGAGCGACATTGAGTGGTTCGAGATCAAGGGCACAGGGAAGCTCGTCAGCTGGAGCAAGCTGATGTATGCCCCCGTCGGTTTTGAAGAGGATCTACCCTACTCCATCGCCGTTCTCGACTACAAAGATTATAAGGTCTTTGGGCGCATCGCCAAGGACATCCCCGACGAGGAGTTGGCCATCGGGATGGCGATGAAGACGGAGCCTCTCACCTTGCCCAACGGGCACCTCAGCTATGCGTTCACCAAGCCGTGACGCCACCTAGGTCGATCGTCAGAGGCCGGGGCGAGGCTGCCCCGGCCTCTTGGTGTTTCATGCCCTCGCGCCCGTACCCGGCAGGACCGGCCGCAGCTGCCATCGGAACCGGGCGGCTCTCAGAGCCTTCAAACAAGTGGGTGTCCTCGGCGGCGACCCAGTGGACGTGGCCGCCGGTCAGAATCGGCCCTCTTCGAGCTCAACGAGCGCGCCCTGGCCGAGATCCCACTCCAGGCGGCCCTAGAGGCGAACCCTGACGACGTACGTCTGCACCACAAGCTGGGTTTCATGATCTAGGAGGCGGCACTCCACCACCTCGAGTAGGCCGCGAGGCTCGCCGCGACAGAAGCTCGCGCCCTTGGACGCCAGCCAGTAGGGAGCACCGGCTTGACCGTCGGCGCGACCAGATTCAGAGCGGCGGGCTTGAAAGAACGAAGAGGCTGGCGAGACCAGCCCCTTCAGTTCGTTGCGGCTCACAATGCTCTAGGGCTAGACTGGCAACAGGCTCAACACCCACTCCACCAGCTGCTCCAGGAAATCCCAGGGGCTTAGCGACGCGTCTGGTGAGGGCGGCTCAATCGGGACGTCTACGGGAGGGAACTCGCCCTGTGACACCTGGTAAGCGGTTCCGTCCAGCACCACGATCACATCTTGCCCAACGGAGAAGTAGTAGCCCCACTCCGGATGGGCCGCCAGCAAGGCGAAGTAGTCATCGCTGCCGAATCCTACCTTCACTGTCTCCATCGACCCATCATAGGTCGTGTCGGTCCAGATGCCATCCCGGAGCACGAAGACCTTGTCTCTGGCATACGCGACATGCTCACCACCGTCGAGCGTCTTCTCCGTGGAGCGCAGCGCCTCCCGGTTCTCGGCGTCCTGCACGGCTCCGGCACCGACCACCGGCGCGGGTGTAGCCATGGATTGGTGCCACATCTCGCTGGCCGCTTCTTCCCGTCCCTCAGGGGTGAAGATGTCCTGCTCTTCCTCCACCAGGAACGAGGTGTAAGGGGTCATGATCCCGTAGCGCACGCTCAGCTCCACGATCTCGTCGACCAACTCCCGTCCCTCACCATGGAGCCTTATTTCGTTGAGCAGATATCCTATCTTCCGCGTGGCCCACAGCCGTGGGATGAAGTCCTCTCCACCTCGGTCTGTGAAGCGCAGGTCCTTATACACGAACTCCTGTTCTTCTCCGTTCACCTCACCGCGCAGGACAATATCAGTCCTGCCACCTTCCTGATAGCGGCCCACCATGACCAACTGGGTGCCAGCAAACAGGTCGGGTAAAGGATAGGGATATGTGTCCTCGATTCTCAGGTCACCGAAGTCGAGCTCTACGTCGGCCAACAGGGGCATGCTCACCTTGGCGTAGAAACTGGACACCTCCTCCTCGATGCTCTCGTGAGGGTGCACGTAGGAACTCGCCCCCCGATTGTCTTGGGCAATGGTGTCCAGAAGGAAGGTATTCACATCATCTCCCAGACCGAAAGCGAAGATCCTCACGTTCTCTTCAGCCTCGCCGGCCACGTTGGCGATGATCCTGTCGGTATCGGTGACGCCCTCCGTGGGCAAGCCATCGGTCAGGAAGATGACGATCTGGGGACGCTCACCGTCGGCCATAGCCAGAGCTTCCGCCAGCGCCAGGTCTATGTTCGTTCCGCCTACAGCGCGCAGATCATCTATGAACCTCTGGGCTTCATCGCCTTCTACCGCGGGCTGCGGCTCCCTGTCATACGTCCTTACAGCTGTGCTGAAGGCCACGATGTTGAACCGGTCCTCCGGGTTCAGATGGTCGAGAATGAACTCCAGAGCATCCTTGGCCTGGGCTATCTTCTGCCCCTCCATGCTACCAGACGTATCCAGGACGAAGACCACGTCCTTGGCCACCACTTCCCTTTCATCGACGTCGACCCTGGGGGCAACCAGCAACAGGAAGAAGCCATCCTCCCCACGCCCTCGATAGCTGAGGAGGTTCAGCCCGATGTCCTCATCGGAGGCAGTGAAATACAGCTCGAAATCGCGATCTGGAAGCACATCGGTGGCCTCAAAGCTGACGTTGACCGTGTGCTCATCCACGCGGTCTATGGCAACGTCGTGACTGGGGGAATAGATAGCCCTGATCGGCTGCGCGGAGTCAACATGCACTGTGATGACCACCTCTTCCAGTGGTCGTGCAGAGAATCGCTCAGTATCTAAGGGATAGACGTACTTGATCAGGCCCCCATCGTTCTGGAGAATCTGGCTGTAAGCCAACTCCACCCGCCGCTCATCGCCCGGCTCGATAGGGAATATGCTGGCCTTGAACGTATCGCGCCCCACATACTCGAGAAGAGCCGGGTCAAGGCGCCTGCGCACGATGTCCTCGTATATTGTGCGCGCCTCGTCCCGAGGCAGTATCTCCCCTTCCCACTTCTCACCATCAACGTACATGGCGAATTCTGAGATGGCGGCTTCCTCTGGCAACGGGAAGATATAGATACCCTCCAGATCGTAGCGGGTATCATTGAGGAAGACCTGATCCACCTCTGTGGTCGCCACCTGGTCGCTGATGTGCACTTCGACACGATGGTACTTCACGACCAGATTGGGGGCCTCAGTAGGTAGCACGCCCGGGGGCGGCTCCACGATCACCACCCCATCTGCGTAGGCCACTCCCCCACGCGAGATAAGCAGTCCCACGAGTGTCAGGCCCACAAACAACATCCTCGATTTCATCTCTCCCCTCCTCTAAATCTGCGTTGGGTCTGCTGCAGGTGATCAGGCTGGTTTGACTAGAAGACGCTGAACAAGAGCCAAAGGTTCCCCACCCTCCGACCGAAAAGGGAAATGAGGCCCCCAACCCCCGTTGATCCATTAGGAAAATAGTACCATTGTCAAAGCTGATTAAACCTGATATGATGGGCATAAGGGATGATTATGTCAGCTACGGGAAGTCAAACCCTTGCGGCTCGACGTAGCAGCCGGGAGCACCTTGGCGCTCTAGTGCCTCTTCTTGAGGTCAGTGAGAAGCTCCTGTCCGAGGTGGAGGTCGAAGGGCTGTACGACCTCATCTTTGATGTTGTTAAGCGAGAGACTGGCGCCGATGTGGTCTCGCTCATGCTGTTGGATGAGAAGGGGCAAGAGCTATGCCTCGAGGCTGCTGTGGGCTTGCCCGAGGAGATCGTAGGTTCCACCAAGGCCAAGGTCGGGCAAGGGATAGCTGGCTGGGTCATCGAGCGGGGAGAGCCCCTACTACTGACCGACGGCGCTTCCGTTGAGTCCAGCGTTCGCGAAGCCATGCACCGAGACGAAGTCGCCTCCGCCATCTGCGTTCCGCTCAAGTTCAAGGGCCGAATCATGGGCGTGCTGAACGCCAGCAAGACCACTCCCGAATTCCCCTTCCGCCGTGCAGATCTGGAGCTCCTGTCAATTTTGGCCAGTCAGGTGGCCATCGCCATTGAGAACTCGCGCATCCACGAGGCCACCAGGAGCAGAACCAGCCAGTTGGCCGCCCTGAACGACCTCGGTCGCCTGGTCACCTCTACGCTTGACCTTGACGAAGTGCTCCGCCTTGCGATGCAGGGAATCAACGACATCGTCAAAGCCGAAGCTGGCTCTCTACTGTTGCTGGATGAGACCACGAATGACCTCCTCTTTCACATGAGTCTCCAGGGCGATGTGCGACAAACCGCTCGGTTGAAGCTCCAGATAGGACAAGGGATCGCCGGTTGGGTGGTCAAGCAGGGAGAACCCGTCCTGGTTCCAGACGTGAGCGCTGATCCCCGCTACTTTCGAGAAGCTAGCGAGGAATTCGGCCTCGAGTGCCGCTCGGTCCTGTGCGTGCCCATAGTGATCAAAGATCACGTTATCGGCGCTATCGAGCTGATCAACAAGCTCGACGGCGAATTCACTGCCGAAGACCTTGAGCTCCTGCGCTCCATGGCGGCGACGATCGGCATCGCACTGGAGAACGCTCGCCTCTACACCGAGCTTGCCGAGTTCACCCGCGAGCTAGAGAAATCACAGGCCCAACTCGTAAGGGCTGAGAAGCTGGCGGCTACCGGCAGGATCGCTGCTTCCCTGGCTCACGAGATCAACAATCCCTTGCAGGCAATCCACAACTGCCTTCACCTCGTGACTCGCAAGCCCTCGCTGGAAGAGAACAAACGGCAGGATTACCTCTCCATGGCACAAGAGGAGGTAGATCGACTTATCGATTTGGTGCAACGCACGCTAGATTTCTATCGGCCTTCCAAGGAGAGCCCGGGACCTGTGGATGTCGAAGCCGTCCTAGACGATGTCCTATCCTTGGCGGGCAAGAGAATCCAGCACGCGAAGGTTCAAGTATATCGACACACCACGTCCCCACTGCCGCCGGTGAATGGCGTGAGCAATCTCCTGAAGCAGGTGTTTCTGAATATCGCCATCAACGCGGTCGAAGCCATGCCCGGAGGGGGTGAACTCCACATAGACACAGCATGGGACGCCAGGCGCCGCGAAGCGAGCGTGAGCTTTACTGACAGCGGAGAGGGCATCCCACCCTCCGAACTGGCCAAGATCTTCGACCCTTTCCATACCACCAAGGCCAAAGGCACCGGCCTTGGCCTTTCCATAAGCCATGGTATTATCGAAAGGCATGGCGGGAGGATAGAGGTCAAAAGCGAGGTAGGCAAAGGTTCGAGCTTCACCGTGCGCTTGCCGGCCATGCCCGCGGAATCGCGTGACACCAGGGCGGGGATCGACAAGAGGCAAAAACCCCACATTTCGCAATAGGAGTATTGGGCCATTGACACACTGTCAAAATTCTCATATACTATGTTCTGTAAGCCCTCGACCTTTGCGGAATCCCACGCACTGTCCTACCACGGGGGGCGATGAATTGATAGGCCAGCTTCTGCCGGACTGGAGAAAGGGAAGGGCTGGTCTTCTTTGCGTTATCCCCGAGCGGCGAAAGAAGTAGATGACTCGAAAAAGGGTCTCTTCCCTTTCAGGTGACTATCTGGAAGCCATCACCGGGAGGCTCAGAGAGCTCCTTGTCGAGGCTGACGCCATGGCGGTCGTCATGGTCGATACGATGGGTCAGATCATCGCCGAGACCGGAAGCGCTGGAGGATTGGATCTCACTACGGTGGTGTCCCTGCTGGCCGCCAGCTTCGCTACGACATCGGAGATGTCGCGTCGCCTCAGTGAGACGCGCAGGACCTTCAATCTTACGTACCACGAGGGCGAACGATACGACATATACGCATCCAACATCGGCAGCGCTCTCTTCCTAGTCTTGATTTTCGATAGGGAAACGTATGCACCAAAGATCGGCATGGTCTGGCTATACATCAAGAGAAGCATTCAGGACCTGTTGCGCATCGTCGCCGAGACCAGAACCACCAGGCCCCGGGAGGCCGTTGCCTCTGACTTCGCCAGTTCTCTCCGGAAGGAGTTGGACAGTATCTTCCAGGAAAGGCATCCACCGTCGGTCCAGAATCGCACGCCGGACGAAGAAGAAATGATGGACCTCATCCGTTGGCGAAAGAAGAGCCAGCAAGAGCCCAACGAAAGGAAGACTTAAGTGCCTGTGGAAGGAAGCCTCAGAGAGCTAAGCCTGACGAACATCATCCAGCTCAACTGCACCGAGATGAGCACGGCCACAGTCGCTCTGACGTGCCAGGACAAGGCGGGAATAATCTGTTTCGCAGAGGGAGCCATTGTCCACGCTGCGGTCGGGGATCTTGTGGGTGAGGAAGCTGTATACGAACTCCTGAGTTGGCCGGATGGTTCCTTCGTTGTGGAGACAGGTGCGCCACCCCCCCAGAGAACGGTTTCGGCCAGCTGGAACAGCTTGCTCTTGGAGGGCATACGCCGTATCGACGAGGGGGGAGCTCTCGTGGAGGAACCGGTACAGATTCCTCCGAAGAGGGAATCACTTGCAGAGGCCGATAACATGGTTACCCTGGTCCATGAACTCATGAGGATAGTCGGGGTGGAAGGATCGGTCATCATCTCCCGAGACGGCATCGTTTTCGCCAGCGACATGGAAGCCAACGCGGAAAAGGAAGGCGCTGTGGCGGTGTTCGTGGGCATCGCGGCCGACGAGCTTGGCGCTGCCATGAATCTTACACCTTTTGACTGGGGGCTGGTGACCATGGGGAAAGACAGGATGCTCATCCTAGAACGGCCAGCCTTCTTCGCGGGTCTATTGCTGAATGAGAAAGCTTCACCAGCCTTGGTGAGCGCTGAGGCTGACAGAGTCTTGGGCTAGCTCGTGGGAGGAGATCATGGAAAGAATCCTGCAGGACGTGAACGCCGTGGTCGGTGTGACGGGGTCTTTCGTGTGCGACAGTGAGGGCACCCTGGTAGCTCGCGCTATGCCATCGGTCTTCCACGAATCCTCGTTTTTGCCGGCTGCCCGCACGATACTTCAGAGCATCGAAGGGTTGGAAACCACTCGGCGTCGCCGAGTTCACGAACTGGATCTCGTCTACCAAGAAGGACGGATGGTGGTCAAGAACCTGCGCGTGGGCTGCCTCTACATCCTTTGCGTACGTACTATCAATGTCCCTCTTCTGAACCTCACTGCGAATGTGGCCGCCAGGAAGCTCACCGAGATGTTGAAAGAAAGAGAGCCCGCCCCTCCCAGCGCTCCTGCTCGTCCCGCTGAGGCGAAAGCTGAGGAAGAAGCGGCCGTGGTCCAGGAGGAACTCCCGGCAGAGGCCGTCGATCTGCTCCTCGCTCGCGCCCGCCAGGCTGTCGCTGCCGCCGAAGAGCAGGAGGTGCACTTGCGCCTCCTGGGAGGCATAGCCGTCAAAGCGGTCTGTCCCAGTGCGGGCGACATTACCCTACCCCCTGACGGGCTTGATCTGGATTTCGCCGTCTACGGAGGGCAGCGGCGAGAGCTGGACGAGGTACTGGAAGGCCTCGGGTACGAACCTCACCGTCGTTTTAACGCCTTTCATGGGCATCGACGCTTGAAGTACTCGGAGTCTGAGCAAGGGTTCACCTTGGACGTGTTTGTCGATACCTTCCACATGTGCCATCAACTGCCATTCGAGAATCGCCTCGAGTTGCGCGACGAAACCTTGCCCCTGGCAGACTTACTCCTGTCAAAACTGCAGATAGTGCAGATGGGGGAGAAAGACTTGAGAGACATCTATGCCATCCTGTACGACTACGAACTGGGCACCAGGGGTGAGGCGAACAAGGTGGATACGGACTTCATCACCTCCATCTGCGGTGATGACTGGGGTTGGTACAAGACCGTTACTCTGAACATCGACAAGAGCATTGAGCTGGCCGATGATTTCCTGCCAGGTCAGCAGAAGGAAATCTATGTCTCAAGGGCACGCCAGCTGAGGAAGATCGTAGAATCGGCACCAAAGTCGCTGCGCTGGCAAGCCAGGGCGAGGATCGGAGAGGCCAGGCGCTGGTACGATCTGCCCGAAGAGTAAGGATCTGCTGATGAGGAGTATGCAAGATGGAGACCCTGATCCCTCGTCGCGAGCCATTCATCAAGATAGAGAATTCTCTCGAACGGCTCCTCAGTAGGAGCCGAGCCATCTGCGTTCTGCTGGCGGATATCACCGGACAGCTTGTCAGCGAGAAAGGTGGGGACAAGGGAGTGGATACCTCAGCTCTCGCCGCATTGACCGCCGGCAACATGGCGGCCACAGCAGAGATAGCCAGACAACTCGGTGAGCCAGAGCCTTTCTCCTACGTTTTCCATGAGGGACAAAGACGTCACATTTACATCTCATCTGTGGGGCGGACTTTCTTGCTCGTGATCATCTTCGACGAGATGACGCAGATTGGTTTGGTGCGAATCTTCGCCAGGCTGGCGGTCAACGAACTGCTTGAGGTGGCCTCCGAGTTGGAGCCTTGGCTTGACAAAGCTAGCGGCGTTGTGGACCGAGAGTTCCGTGGGGCATTGGCTGAAGGGCTAGACAAGGCCTTCATAGAGTAGGGAGGAATCACCGCATTTTTCGCAGGGAGCGAGATGTTTGTCAACTGGAAAATGCGCGAGATCAACCTCAAGATTGTGTACTATGGCCCTGCCCTCAGCGGCAAGACCACCAATTTGGAACACGTCCACGCGAGGATTGATCCTCGGTTGAGGGGAGAACTCATATGCCTGAAGACCAGGGCCGATCGCACTCTATACTTCGATTTCATGCAGCTGGAATTGGGGCAGATTCGGGGCCTCAAGCCCAAGTTTAATCTTTACACTGTGCCAGGTCAGCCCTGCTACGTGGCCAGCCGAAGACTTGTGCTGCAGGGTGCGGATGGGGTAGTGTATGTGGCCGATTCACAGCTCAACCGGCTCAAGGCCAACATAGATAGCATGCGCAGTCTTGAGGAGAACCTTCGGGCCCTGAGGGTGAATCCCCACGACTTTCCCCTGGTACTGCAATACAACAAACGTGACCTGCCAAGCATAGCTCCGGTTGCACTCCTGCAAATGCAACTGGCCCGCGATGGCGTCCCCCAGTTCCAGTCCGTGGCCACCGAGGGAGTCGGTGTGATAGAAACCTTGAAGGCAGCGATTAACCTGGTTGTATCCAGAATCTAGACAGATGACGGAACTATCTCTCGAAATGGCTTTGGAGCGAATAATCGAAGAAGGCGACTTCGAGGCTTCAGTGCTGGCCAGCAGCGACGGCCTACCCATCGCTACGGTGCCTTCCGACTATGACACCGACACCACCGCTGCAATGGTGGGCTTACTGAGACGTGTGGCGCAGGAGATAAGGGAGCATGTCGGAATGGCTCAGCTGGACGAGGTCTCAGTCAGGGCGAGCGACCACATAAGACTGGTTTGCCGCTGTTTCAGCATGAGCGGCGAAGATTTCATCCTGGCCGTTGTGGTGCCCGGCCACCGGCGGTACTATAGACAGCTGACCAATCGAGCCATTAAGGAGCTCAAACTGGCCTGGCAGTCTATGATCGAAGGATGATCCCTAGGGACTGAGATCTACTCCACCTCCTGTCTGCCGTCGGATTGACCTGCCAGTAGCATCCTGAAGCTCGAGAAGCCCTTTAGATGGCGCTCTCGGCCAGAACACGGCCGACTTCATTGAGATACGCGGAGGGGCCTCCACGGTGGCCTGACAAGTGCTTCACCCCGGGGTCGATGCGATGCATCTTGACGCCAACGGTCATGGAAGCCGGGTTAGGACTCCACAATCTCAAAGACACACGCGTCGGCTCCCATCGCTCTGCAGTCAGTCTCAGTCACTTTGTGCTTCTTTCCCGTGGCCCACTCGCACAGGGCCATCAGCATCCCACACTCATAGACACATATAGGCTCATCACTCTCATGCCCCTCACACGAGGGGCAGCCGTAGTAGTGGAGGACGATCCTATCCTTCTGAAAGTCAAGTTTCGGCGGTACGCCTGTAATCCTACCAATCTGCATCCGCGACATCCTGAACACAGCCTGTGTTTTCAGGCGCCCCGGCATGAATCTCATGGCTGAGGAGAAAAGGCCGGGAAGACCTTCAACGGCCCTGCGGAGGGTCGCTTCTCCCACGTAGATGAGCAAGACTCGAGAACCCTTGATACCAAAGTACTCCAGCAGGCCTGTGCAAATGGCCTGGTAATGGGCGGCAGGAACAAACACCTTATCATCCATCGGCGGTGGATTCTCTACGTATTGTTCGAGATTGGCCTGCCGAAGAACCAGGTTCTTTCCCTTGACACCTGCAACCTCCTGTATGCCATCAATTACACCCCGCACCACACCCGCCTGTACCTTCCTCTCCTAGTCCATCGAGATTACCTCCGTCTCTGCTCACCCTGCACTGTTGAAGACGCTGCTGGTCCCCTCCACAAGAGAGGCACTGTCGCTTGACGCTTGCAGTGCCTCCCCCGCCCGGGTGTCGGGCCTCGGCAATCTCACCCTGCCTGTACGAATGCTGATCCCATGTCTCACTCCGCAGAGTACACGAACGCGGCGCTCCCCGGGCCTGCTCCCTTGTTCATCCCCTTCTACCCAGCTATCGCCTCCTTTACCCCTTCAGCGGCGCGACCCATTTGTAGGAAAATCAGCCCAGGTTCGGCGTCCTTATTTGCGATTGCTGGAAATACCGCTCCTCAACCAGCGGGAGTACCCTCCCCATACCCATCCCCAGCCTCCACGAACACCCGCTCCAGATTACCGCGCTCGAACTCGTTGGCCGCTTGCTCACCCAAGCCCGACAAGGCTGGCGACATTGACAACACGCGCCCCTCCTCCACACTCCCCGCCAACCCCGAGGCATGGCAAAGCCGTCTGCAGCCACCAGGGCAGAGCCCGTCACCATCGGCGCAGTTTCTGAGCACACCTCCATCTTCAGGAGAGGAACTGGATCCTTGCCCGGGCACCAGGGACAAATACGCGGAGACGACGGCACGGCCCCTGGATATGTCAGAGTTCCGCACGTGTCGTTCCGCTCTGCAACATGCTAAGCCTATCTGCCCATATCACATCGACAACGCCGCGTTCGATCGGCAGCCAGGCACCAAGGGCTGCAACTCTCGCGGCTCAAGTCCCAGGTCAAGCGCCACCTCGGAGCTGCGCGCCTAGGAGGCCCGCATACGGCCCGCCGGCGGCATTGCATGCCTGCCTTGCAAGCCCGGCCAGTGCGCGCTGGGCAGCCAAAGTCGATTCCTCGCCACCTACCCCGTCATGGCATCTTTGACCGATTCGGCCGTGCGACCCATTTGCAGGAAGATCAGCCCAAGTTTGGCGTCCTTGCTGGCGATTGCTGCTAGCACCGCTTCTGCACCTGCCGCAGTGACGATGGTATAGCCGTCTGCACCCTCCACGAACACCCGTTCCAGACCACCGTGCTCGAACTCGTTGGCTGTTTGCTCGCCCAAGGCCAACATGGCTGCGGACATCGCGGACACTCGACGCTCTTCTACACTGCCCGGCAACTCTGAGGCGATGGCAAAGCCATCAACGCTCACCACGGCAGAGCCCATCACGCCCGGCGCCACCGCCTGAAAGCCTCTCAGC
>CAZBJW010000033.1:0-25394 GCA_964492135.1 uncultured Anaerolineales bacterium | reverse complement strand
GGCCGTATTATCTCACAAAATGCGAGTTTTCACACAGTCACGCGAGTTGTTGGGCTGCGCACCTATAGTTTACCTAGCACGATCCCCGGCTGTTGTAAGTAGCCTTGCACTTCTGCATAGAATGTCCCCATGTGCATGCCATCCATCAGTGCATGATGTCCCTGCACACTCAACGGCATCTTCAAGAACTTGCCCTCTTCGAAGAACTTCCCCCATGCAAACCGTGGCACAGAATCCGCTGGATGCAAATGGAGCGGATGCATGAAGCTGGTGAACGACACCCAAGGGATCGCAGTCATGAACAACAAATCATCTCGTCCTTGCTCGTTTCTTATTGTCGGATGCTCTTTCACGTAGGCTATCTGCTCCTCCGCTCTCGCTGCAAACAAGGAGAAGTCCTCAGTATAGTCAAACGTACAGAAGGTGAACAGATCCTCATCCGTTAGAATAGTTCCTGATGGGTGTACGATCTCATGCTCTACCACCTCTCCCGGCCGAATGCGATACCGGAACTCGGGAATCGCGTTCGCTGCTCGTGCGAGCACGTACACGATCGCCACAGTAGATGAAAAGCCACGCTGCTTCACAGCTGGATAGAATGTTGTCAGGTCTACATTTGCACACATGCTGAAGTGTGGATAGTCCCAGTCCCTAAAGACCCTGAAATGTTCGCGTCGCGGCCAAGTCCGTATGTCCATCTGACGCACAGTTCCCTCCCAGGCCGATACATATGTATTCAAATGAATGTCGAATAGGTCTTGCGCAGCCCAACTACTGACTAGCCCGACCGCTTTCGGTGTAGTGGATGAGGCCAACTAGCCGGAAAGACTTCAACATGGCGCACCCCGGATGGGGTGCGTCATGCACACTATCTGCCAGGCTGCGTGAAATGAGGTTTATGCCGTGTCTAGCGGCAGGACTCAGGCCGAACTACCCCCGAGCGAACTATTCCACGGGGTTGCCGCAATTGGGGCAGAACTTAGAGCCAGCCGGGATATCGGCCTTGCAGTTGGCGCAAATCATGGCCTCGCCAATCTTGGCCCCGCAGTGGTTGCAGAACTTGGCAGCAGCGGGTATAGGATTGCCGCAACTGGGACAGGCCCTGGTGGCTGCAGTAGCGCCCGCAGCAGCGGCGCCGCCCTGCATGGCTTGGCCCATGATTCCTGCCATCATGGCGCCCATGCCCACACCGGCTCCCATGCCTGCGCCCATCTGCGCAAACGTCCCGGCACCTTCACCAGTGGCCGTGGCGGCCTCTTCAACAGCCCGCGCGGTCTTGAACTGCAGGTACTTTTGCATGTCGCCAATAGCACCCATCGCTGCCCGCTCGTCGATGGCTTTGGCCGTCTCCTCCGTGGGCGAGATGTTGCTCACGAACAGGATCTTCAGGTCAATGCCCAGGGTGTTGAAATCGTCCTGCGCCTTGGCCTTCGTACCGGCGCCAATCTCCTCGTACAGCCTGGGCAGATCGAAGATGGACTTGCTTGCCTCGCCCAGAACGTCGGTCAGGTTGGAGATGATGATGCTGCGCAGGAAGTTCTCGATGTCGTTCGTGTAGTAGAGTCCCTGCGTGCCGACGATCTTGTTCACGAAGAGCTGGGTATCCTTGATCTGCATGGAGTAAGTACCAAAGGCCCGCACGCGAACCATGCCCAGGTCCGTGTCGCGCAAGGGGACAGCCTCTGGAGTCCCCCACTTCTGATCCACATACTCCCGCATGTTGGCGAAGTAGACCTCTGCCTTGAAGGGCGTCTCGCCGCTGAAGGCCTTTCCGATGAGGTCCACCAGCAAGGGGATATTGGCCGTGGAGATGGTATGCCGGCCCGGGCCAAAGACGTCCAGCGCCTTGCCATCACGGAAGAAGACTGCTTGCTGGCTCTCGCGGACTATGACCTGAGAACCGATGCGGAAATCCCCAGAGCCCTGCTCTGGGATACGATGCACCATCTCGCGACCGGTGGCATCGAAATATTCTATAACGTCGAAAACCCTTGCCATTTCATGGCCTCCTCATACCTATTGTGCAAGCTACACAGACTCTCCGGCCCTCAAGATCACGTCCTTCCTGCGGTCGAGGGTAGTGTTCATTTCCTGCAAGAGAAGCAGTGCGTCGTTGGCCACAGGTCTTACCTCCTCATCGCCCATGGCTGCGATCGCCAGTTGGTCGATCTTGTCGGCCAGCTGCTCGACCGAAGCGGTCAGCGCATTGTCATACAGGTACAGGGCATCAAGTTGCTCCTCCTTGACCCGCACGGCGTCGAACAGGCCAGCATACCCGTACTCGGCCACCTTGAGCCGGTCGATGAGAAGTTGAAGCTGGAGCATCGTCCTCTCCAACAGCCCTAGGCCTTCCAGCTTTCCCTCACTGGCCAACTGATTCTCAATGTTGGACAGCTTGGTTCGCTGCTCCTCGAAGCGCCGCGAGAGGTGCATCCGCAATAGCTTGTCGGCCTCGCGGCGCATCTCCTTCTCTTTGTAGCCCCGATAACCAGGGATAGCGTTGACTAGCTTCTCCAGCGATCCGCGTGCATCCGATACCGTACCTCTAAGATCCTCCATCCTTCACCCACCTCCCTTTGTTATCTCGTCTTCGCTCCAGGCTTGCCTGCATTGTAACTCATCTCAACCCCAAAGGTAAAGGCAAGACCAGCGGCGTAGCTCATCCCAGTCTGCTTGAGGAGATAGCTGGACGCTCCCTAGGCGTAGAAGCAGAGCATGGTGCTGCCATACGTGCGCTGATCGGTGAGTTGCAGGTTCTCCAGTTCCAGCTCCTCGTACTCCTTGGGGTATATCTGAGCCACCACCAGGCCACCCGGCGACAGAAGACTGGTCTGGTCCAGGGCACGGAGGGTCTTGGCCCATAGCCCCTCATATTGCGGCGGCGCGACGTAGATCAAGTCGAAGGACTCCAAGTCTCGCTTTCTCAGGAAAGCAAAGACATCCGACTTGACCACCCGAGCCCTGTCGCCCAGCCTGGTGCGGCTTAGATTGTCCTTGATGGTGGCAATCGCTTGTCTCCCCCGATCCACGAATACGGCGCTCCTCGCTCCCCGGCTGAGGGCCTCAATCCCCACGCTTCCCGTGCCAGCGTAGAGATCGAGGAAACGGGCATCTACCACCATGTCTCCCAAGATGCCAAAGAGGGCCTCCTTCACCCTTTCCCCGATGGGCCGAGTGGAAGATCCAGGCACCATCTTCAGCTTCCGGCCTTTGGCCTCGCCTGCTATCACCCTCATGTTGAACCCTCATCGCTGCGTGTCGCGGGCAGCCTACCTGTGCGAAGGAAAGAGAGAAGCCGAACCGGCTGATACAGACCGTTGCCCAATAGAAGCCAGAGAAGGATGGCCAAGCCCCCCAGTTCCAGCGGGATGGTGAGGCGATCTTCCCTTACCACCTCCTTGTACGCCTCCAGTATACCTCTCACCGAGTTGAGGTCGCGCCAGTCCCCGAAACGCCGTCCAAAGAAAGGATGCAACACGGTGTGGGGAAAACGCCACATACGGTCGGTGATAAGATGACTGTTGAAGGCCAGGGCATAGGGCAACCAGCGACGCCGAAACACCAAGGTGGTCAGCAAGACCGGCAGATGACAGAACAATAGTGTGTGGGCCCAGACCTGCCCCGTGCGATGTTTGGACAGACCACTCAATGCCAGCGCCTTGTCGGTTAAGTCGGGAGCCGTTGCGGCCAGGGCGACCAGACGGTAGTCTGCCTCCCCAAAGAGGGCAGCTCTCTTTTGCAGCACTCTCAGCCCGCCCCAAGCGCAGGCGATGTGGCCCAGCGGCAGCATCCTATGCTCCCAAGCTCTCCAGCTTCTCCGCCAGTTTCTCCCTCTCCCCTTCGTACCTCTCTAGCTTGTCCCGCTCCCGGCACACCACCTCCCGTGGCGCCTTGGTCACGAAGCCCGCATTACCCAACAACTGCTCCGCGCGAGCGATTTCCTGCTCCAGGTTAGCGATTTCCTGCTCCAACCGCTCACGCTCCTTGTCCAAGTCCACTTCCACCACCAAAGTGGTGGACAATTGCCCGGTCACCACTGCACTGCCGGCAGGCACCTCCTGCAGCTTGACAGCAACCGTCCTGGGCTCGACGCGAGCCAGGAAGGCAAACACATCCTGTTGAGAAGTCAAAACATCGAATAGGTCTCCGGCCCCAGTGTAGGAGATCGGCCTTATCTCCACAGGCCAGCCCTCCTCAGCGCGACGGTTACGGATGTCACGGATATGCTGCCATATCTGCTGCTGAGCCGCCTCTACTGCCTCATCCACTGGCCCAGGTTCAGGCCAGGGAGCGACCATCAAGCTGTCGCCCTCGTGGGGCAGATGCTGCCATATCTCCTCCGTGACGAAGGGCATGAAGGGATGAAGCAGCCGCAACGTGCGCTCGAACACGTACACTAACACGTGCCTGGCGGTCTCCTTTGCCTCCTCATCCTCGCTGTAGAGGCGCACTTTGGTGGCCTCAATGAACCAGTCGGCAAACTCGCCCCATAGAACCTCATAAACCTGCTTGCCTGCCTCGCCGAACTGGTAGCCATCCAACAAGCGGATGACATCGCTTATCAACCGGTTGTGACGGGACAGAATCCAGCGATCCTCGGGCCGCAAACCACGCCAAGTCTCGGGCTCTCCAGAAGGCAGTTCGTAGCCCGCCGGTAGGTTACTGGAGATGAACCGGGCCATCTGCCATATCTTGTTGGCAAAGTTTCTGCTGGCCTCCAGCTTCTCCTCATACAGCTTCATATCCTCTCCCGGGCTGCTGCCAGTGATGATTGTGAAGCGCAGCGCATCCGCTCCGTACTGAGCCACCACATCCAGGGGATTCACCACGTTGCCCCTCGACTTGCTCATCTTCACACCCTGATCGTCTCGCATCAGTCCATGGAGATAGACGTCGCGGAAGGGCACATCTCCCATGTGCTCTATACCCAGCATGATCATCCGCGCCACCCAAAAGAAGAGGATATCATAGCCCGTCTCCATCACCGACGTCGGATAGAAGTAGCGCAGGTCCTCCGTGTCGTCGGGCCAGCCCAACGTGGAAAAGGGCCACAAGCCGGACGAAAACCAGGTGTCCAGCACGTCGGGATCCTGGCGGATGTTCTTTCCACCGCAATGCTCGCACTCTGTCGGATCCACTGTGGACACTGTCAGCCCATCGCAGTCGTCGCAGTACCAGACGGGAATGCGGTGTCCCCACCACAGCTGGCGGGAGATGCACCAGTCCCGGATGTTCTCCAACCAGTTGTAGTACACCTTCGTGAACCGCTCAGGGATGATCTCGATCCTACCGTCGCGCACGACCTCGATGGCGGGCTTGGCCAGAGGCTTGATCCTGACAAACCATTGCTCCGACACCAGAGGCTCCACCATGGTATGGCAGCGCTGGCACCGGCCCGGGGCGTGGATGTGAGGCTCAGTCTTGATCAACAGCCCCTGCTCCCGCAGATCCTCCACCAACTTCTCACGCGCCTCGTATCTGTCCATGCCGGCGTAGGGCCCAGCCTCGTCGTTCAGCGTTGCATCCAGGTTCATGATGTTCACTGTATCGAGGTTGTGGCGCTCGCCGATGTCGTAGTCGTTGGGATCGTGTCCTGGGGTCACCTTGACCGCACCGGTCCCGAAGTCCGGGTCCACCAGATCATCCGCGATAATGGGAATGCGGCGTCCCAGCACGGGCAGGATGGCGATCTTGCCCACCATCCCGATGTGCCGTTCGTCGTCAGGGTTCACCGCCACGGCTGTGTCGCCCAGGATGGTCTCCGGTCGCGTGGTAGCCACCTCGATGTATCCCCCTTCCTCCAAGGGATAACGGACGTAGTACAGTCGGCCCGCCTCTTCTTCGTGGAGCGTCTCTAGATCGGAGAGGGCCGTCTGGCATCGCGGACACCAGTTGATGATATACTCGCCTCGGTAGATGAGCCCCTTGCGGTAGAGGTTGACGAAGGCCTCTCGCACAGCCCGCGACAACCCCTCATCGAGGGTGAACCGCTCACGCGTCCAGTCGCAAGACGCGCCCAGGCGCCGCAGTTGGTGAGTGATGATGCTGCCGTACTCTTCCGTCCACTCCCATAGCATCTCCTCGAACTTCTCGCGCCCCACATCGTAACGGGTGAGCCCTTCCTTGGCTAGCTCTTTCTCCACCACGTTTTGCGTGCTGATACCCGCATGGTCGCTCCCAGGCAGCCAGAGGGTGGGTTCACCGCGCATCCGATGGTAGCGGATCATCAGGTCCTCGAAGGCGATGAACATGGCGTGCCCGTGATGCAGTTCGCCGGTGATGTTGGGCGGGGGAATCACGATGGTGAAGGGCTTCCGATCCCAATCTATCTCCGGCGTGAAATAGCCCCGCTCCTCCCAGAACTCGTATAGCCTCTCCTCCGTGTCCTGGGGGTTGTAGGTCCTCGACATCTCTTTTCCGTTCATCGTTCTCTAACCTCTCTGCACACAGCCAACCAACGCAGGATCGCCCTTGCTTACACTGTTCCCTTTGTGTCGCCGCTTTCTCTCGATGCCACCACCGCCTGAAGCCCGAGGCTTGGGCCGACGGCCCTTCGCACGCTGTGCCCTTTAGGCCACAGTGTTTGCTCCACAACAAGCGCTGTCCCGAGACCGGTCATCGCCACCGCGTAGGACAGGTTGCCAACCTGTCCTACTGTGTCGCCGGCTTCTCTTGATACCTCCACGGCCTGAAGGCCGTGGCTTGGGCCGAGGGCCCTTGGCACGCGCTATAGCCTTTAGGCCACCGTGGGCCAGTGCCAAACAAGCATCCATCAGATCGCATCATCTTCCAGGAATGACCTCAAGAAGTCAAGGAAGTGCTCAGCGTCTGTCTGGTCCTTGATGGTTACATAGTCTGCCCCGCGGGTGCCATATCCCTTGCAGGCATGAGCAAGGTACTGCTTCAGGCGATCATAGACTTCATCCTGGTCAACGCCAAACACACCTCCAAACTGGTTGTTCCGCTGACTGACATCAGCATCAAGCACGCGCCAAGACGAACTCAATCCGCCATACCGCACCATCACTCGGTTGGACGGACGATGCTTGTAGCTGATGCGGTCTGCGTTCTTTCCCACCTCTGGCTTCCAATCGGTCAGTTCCTCTCTGCCCTTGATCAGTATCTTCAACGGCCGTAGCACGCCACGCCCCTCGGCATTGCGGAGCAGTTCATCCTTGCCTGACATGGAATTGCCCTCCCCTAGACTTCTCAGCTCACCGAGGCCACTGACACAACAAGCCCCTTCCGTCCTGAGGACGAAAGGGGCTCTTCCGCGGTACCACCTCGATTCCGCCAAGGCGACAGCCTTGACGGCACTCGCCGGGCTATAACGGGCCCAACCGAGGGAACCTACTGAGCTATGACGCCGTTCAACTCCCCGACTCCCAGGCGACCTTCAGCACCTTTCGTTGCGGGAGGCTTTCAGCCGACGACCTCCCTTCTCTGCCAACTCCGGACCGCCTACTCCTCCTGCTCGCCGTCTTTGGATCTCTTGTTGTGTAACATATTCTAACGGATTTTCCGTTTCCTGTCAAGAGCCCACCGACTTCGCTCCCAGCCTGAGGCCGGCTGCCGCAACCGAACACACTTCCTTGCAGTCTAGAAGCCAAGGGCTCCTCCGAACGCAGCGGCACCCACGCCCAACAGGCCCAGCACTACTCCAGCGATGACCGTGATCGCAAGCATGACGAGCCAGCCCAGGATGACGGTGACGATGGTCTGCACCCACTCCAGGTCCAACGCCTCCTTGGTCGCTACGAACCAGGCGATCACCATCAGGATTGCGCCGAGCAGCATGGCGGGAGCCAACAGGCACGATAGGGCAGCGGAGAAAGCTGCCAGTACGCCGATGAGGCCTATCACCTGCCAGACGTAGGCCAGACCCAGGGTCCGCACCAGCTCTTCGAGGGTGACGTCGGCGTTGAACACGGCGCGCCCTACCCAGTTGATCACCAGAGCACCCACGGCGAAACCGATGACGGCAAAGATGGTGCCCCCCACTGCGCCGAGCAGCCATTGGACCAGGTTGCCGCTGGCGTGCGACCCGAGCTGGTTGAGGAATGCGACCACGACGACCAGAATCCAGGCGGTGGTGGTGAAGGTGGTATCCTTCTCGACCTCAGCATACACCTCCTTGCGGAACGTGAACGCGCCAATGATACGTTCGGTCAGCATGTTTCTCCCTCCTTGTGCAGAAACTGTGATTCGCGCCTTTGAACTGCATCACGACCGAGCTATTTCCTACGCTATCCATACCTCCTTTCTATCCTTGCCCGCGTTGCCTCCGCTTCTTGCCGAGCAATCAGTGCTGTTCAGGCTAGCAACGCACCATATCGTCGATCCCTATCTGGGTTCGATGGACGAACCACCCGACAAGTCTATCGTCCCCAGTGTGGGACTGCCCAGGTACTTGACCTGCGAGGCTCCACTCGCGTCCACGTCCAGCCTCCCGCTGGCGTTCACGGTTGCGATGCTGGCGCCGCTCAACTCCAGTCCCGTCAACTCGGACATGGTAACCTCGGCAGTGCCATGGGCGAACACGTAGTTGCGGCAGGTATCCAGGCCGATCCTCACCGTGCTGCCCTGCTTCTCGACCCGCAGGTACTCTGCCAAGTTGTCGTCAATGCCGACCACCACGCTGAAACTATCCCCTTCCCTGATGTCCACCGTGAAGGCATGACTGACATCCACCGTGTCGAACCTGGTGAGGTCGAATTCCTGGGTGACCACGTCTCCTGAGCCTCGGAGCATTTCACCTGACACTGGGATGAGGTCGCTTATCTCTGGGATCCCGCAGCAAGCACTGACCAACGGAACCAACACGACGAGGGTGAGAAGAACACGCTTATTCATACTTTCCTCCTCGTCTGATGTAGCTCACATGGCAGGTCCACTAGAACGGCGGTTTGTACCTGGTCGGATTCGCAGGCGTCTCCTTGGTCCTCGACAGAGTGCCCAACGCCACTCCCTAGCAAATAGGGACAGGCAGCGGCGTATTGAAGTCTGCCCTGTGATGTCCTAAATCGTGTCAAATGCCAGTCAAAGGGGAGCGATCCAACGGCGGATCTCACATCGCTGTTAGACAGCCCGCGCGGGCCCTGCCTCGGCGTTCCCTATTCCGGTGCGACCGACGAAGCGCCCGACGTGTCGATCGTTCCCAGCGAGGGCCTGCCCAGATATGTGACGTGCGAAGCGCCACTGGCGTCCACATCCAGTTTCCCGCTCGCGTTCACGGTCACGCGGCTGGCACCGCTGGCCTCGACGCTCGCGTCGGCCACCGGGAAAAGGGACAGGTCCACATGGCTCGCACCCGAGACACCGATGATCACGTCTTCCGCAGAGCCCCTCAGGGTCAGCTCGCTGGCACCGGAGATGTCGAATCGCCCATCTCCGCATTCGATGTCGCCCGTCAAACGGCTCGCCCCGGACACGTCGATGGTAACCGCCCTCGAGGACTTGAAGCCGCTGATCGTGCCGTGACTGGCGCCGCTCACATCAAGCCCGGTCAGCTCGGGCATGGTTACCTTCGCCCGCCTGGTGGCATCGGTGATCACGTAGCGCTGGCTGGGCTCCAGGCCGATCTTCAGCGTGTTGCCTGCCTTGACCACCTGAAGATACTCGATCAGATTTTCATCAATGTCGATGATCACACTGAACCCGTCGCCCTGACTGATGTCCGCCGTGAAGGCATGACTCACCTCAACTCGGTCGAACCCGGTGATAGAGAACTCCTCGGTCACCACATTGCCCGAGGCTTGGATCAACTCGCCGGTCTCCCGGATGAGGCCGCCTAGGTCCGGGATTCCACAACAGGCACTGACGAACGGAACCAACACGCTGAGTGTGAGGAGAACATACCGCTTCATCTCCACCTCCCTCCTTAGCGCCATCTAGCCGCCGAAGACGTTGCTCCATCCATTTCTAAGTCGCACAATCCCTTCTCGTTCAATTATAGCCTCCCTCGTGTGCTCGGCCAAGCTCGTATTCTCACGGTGCCCCGTCCTACTCTGCGAGCTACCATGCCCTCCCGGCACAGGACAACTCACAGAAGGCTCACCGGGTCTACGTCCACCCTCCAGCCCAGGGGGAAAGTCAGGTCGCCCAGCAGCGAATGCGGGTCACGACCACGCACGACCAAGTGCCATCGATACTGTCCGCGTATCCGGCTCAAGAAGGCCGGGGCAGGCCCTATCAGGTCGATCTCGGGAAGACCTAGCCGGGCTATCTTGTTCTGCAGCATGCTATGCATCCTCCCGGCCTCTTCCTCACAACGCTGCGCATCGCGATCTACATAAACCATCCTCACCAGACGACTGAACGGAGGATATCTCTGCTGCCGGCGGAACTGCATCTCCTCCTTGTAGAACCCCTCGTAGTCGTGTCGGCTCGCAGCCTGGATACAATAGTGGTCGGGCGCATAGGTCTGCACGATCGCCTTGCCACCAAGGATGCTTCGTCCCGCCCGGCCCGCAACCTGGGTCAGCAGCTGGAAGGTGCGCTCGCCCGCGCGGAAATCCGGCAGTTGCAGCGCCGTGTCCGCCGTTATCACCCCCACGAGAGTGACCAGGGGCAGGTCCAACCCTTTGGCTATCATCTGTGTGCCGATCATCACGTCAGCCTCGTGATTGATGAAACGCTCGAGTATCTTCTCATGAGCCATTCTGCCGCCCGTGGTGTCCCGGTCCCACCGGACGATTTCCGCCCCAGGGAAGAGCTGCCTGGTCACAGCTTCAACCTTTTGAGTTCCGACTCCGAAGTGCTTGATCCGCTCACTGTGACAACTGGGGCAGGCGTCGGGCACGACGGTTTGCCAGTTACAGTGATGACAGACCAGCGCATCCTCGGGGAAGTGGTAGGTCAGAGGAACGTCGCATCGCCTGCATTTCAAGACGTGACCGCAATCGCGGCACATCACGAAGGTGGTCGCGCCGCGGCGGTTGAGGAACAGTATAACCTGCTCCTCAGCGGCAAGGGCCTCTCTCATGGCCTCTCGCAAGGCACGGCTGAAGATGCTTCGATTCCCGGCCTTGAGTTCCTGCCGCAGGTCCACCACCTGCACCGGCGGCAGATCCATATACCTCACGTCGTCATATCCCTCACCAACCTCTTTGACACCGGCGCGCTCTTCCTCAATACCGTACTGTGCTCTCTGCTCTTCGATACGGCGGCGATGCCCCATGATGCGCTGCGGCAGGTGAAGTAGTCTGTACTGCCCCCTTTGAGCGCGATAGTAGGTGATCATGTCAGGCGTGGCGGTGCCCAGGATGACCTTGCAGCCACTTATCTCGGCCAACTTGATGGCCACATCTCGGGCATGATAGCGGGGTGTCCGATCCTGTTTGTAGCTCCACTCATGTTCCTCGTCAATGGCTATCAGTCCCAGCCTGGGCAAGGGGGCGAAGATGGCCGATCGGGAGCCGATGACGATGTCCACCACACCGTCGCGGACCCGTCGCCACCCGTCGTATCGCTCGCCCATGGAGAGCTTGCTGTGGAGTACCGCTATGTGTCGCGGAAAACGAGCCGCGAAACGACGAATGGTCTGCGGCGTCAGGGCTATCTCCGGTACCAGGATTATGCCCTGCTGGCCCTTGGCCAGCACCTCCTGTAGAGCCCGCAGGTATATCTCGGTCTTTCCGCTTCCGGTAACACCGTGGAGCAGGAACACCTCAGGGCCCGTGGTGTGGAGACTGGCCTCGATCTGCCACCAGGCAGCGTCCTGAGCCGGGGTCAGCCTGGGGGGAGACGTGGGAACGAAGGTGCGTCCCTGCAAAGGGTCTCTCCACACCTCCTGCTCTTCCAGAACAATGAGCCCCTTGTCGGCCAGGGCTCTAAGGGTGGAGCTACTACCACCCACCTCGGAGTAGATCTCCGAAACGGGTGAGGGACCATGATCGGCCACATACTGAACGATGGCACTCTGCACCGGTGCCCGGCGCAATCGGTCCCAGACAGCAGGGCCAACGTCGCCGTCGAGACAGGCTACTCGTTCCATCTTGGGCTTCACCTTGGCCTCCGCCAGTTCGGAGCGTTTGACTACCACACCCCTGCGGGCAAGCCCATCCACCAAGGAACGGTAATTCTTCAGCTTCAGCCTCCTCCCCAGCGCATGTGGTGCCACCTCACCCTCGCCCTCAAGCATCTCGATTACGGCGCGCTGTTCAGCGTTCAAGCCGGGGGGAAGAGGCCGTTCAGTGTTGAGACGGACGATCGCTCGAGTCTTGCGGGCCACGCCGGGGGGCAGCATGAGGAGCACCGCATCGATCAAGGGAGCCAGGTAGTAGCTGCTTATCCAGCAAGCCAACTCTATCTGAGCGGCCGACAGAACGGGCGTGCGGTCGGCTATCTCATACAAGCCTTTGGTCTCCTGCACGGGAGACCGGTCATCGAAGCCAAAGATCACCCCTTGCAGACGACGAGACCCAAAAGGAACGACGACCAGTTGCCCCAGCCGTACGTCGTCACGCAGCTCAGGGGGTATGGAATAGTGAAAGGTCATTCCCAGCGCAAAGCCATTCTCCTCTTCCACAGAGGGTTCGTCGTCCGACAGCTTCTTGCGCGGTTGGACGCGCGTATTGACCACGACCTTGGCGTATCTCATCACCCTATCTATCCAGGGCATCTTGTGGAGACTGTGGAGAGGATGCTCTGCACTCTACCACACTATATCACCCCTGCCGCCGCATATCAAGAGAGCGCGTCGGATCCTAGAAATCCAGCGACAGGTCTGCTATAATGGGCAGCGAATCACGCCGTCAACAGGGGAGGATTGCGTGCGTTTTTTCATCGCCGGCATCATGCAGGGCTCGCGCCAAGACGACGACATCTGCCACCAGGACTATCGCCCTGCCATCAAAGCAGTTATCCAGGCTAGATATCCCGAGGCCGAGATTGTCTGCCCTTTCGAGCTCTACCCCGACAGCGTGTACTACGGACCCGACGAGGGCAGGCGAACCTTCTTGGATTTGGCTAGCCGGGCCAAGGACGCTGACATCCTCGTCGCTTACCTGCCTGAGGCCAGTATGGGCACTGCCATCGAAATGTGGCAGGCCTATAGGGGTGGCGCACGCATCTTCAGCATCTCTCCCATGACTCAGAACTGGGTAGTCAAGTTCCTCTCCCGCCAGGTCTTCGCTACCATGGAAGACTTTGCCGACTTCGTGGCCAGCGGTGGCCTAGACGACGTCACGAGTTAGAGGGCCCCGCGATGGTCCATTCGCCTGGAGGCACCAAGATGGAAAGCGAAATGAGAACACTGGCCCATCAGGCAGGCGAGTTGCTGTCCCAACGAGGCTTAACCCTCGCCGTGGCCGAGTCGTGCACCGGAGGTCTGCTAGGCCATCTCATCACCAGCGTGTCGGGTAGCTCGGCTTACTTCGAGGGCGGAGTAATTAGCTATTCTAACGAGGCCAAAGAACGTTTACTCGGCGTGCCCCACGAGACCCTGATGGAGCACGGAGCGGTGAGCAGGCAAACAGCCATCGCCATGGCCCAGGGCGCCCGACGCCTCTTGGAAACAGACCTAGCTCTATCGGTGACGGGCATCGCTGGGCCTACAGGCGGCACTGTAGAGAAGCCGGTAGGACTGGTCTATCTCGGTCTGGCTGCCGAGGGCGTCGCCCTGTGGGAGAAGCATATCTGGCAAGGGGACCGTGCCCACAACAAGAAGCTGTCGGCGCAAGGTGCACTGGAGCTACTGCTCAAGTACTTGAGAACGTAATCTCCCTCGCCTCACGTACCCTGCACCCTTCCCCCTTTCAACGTGGGAGCCATACCGTCATCAGCAGCGCAGCCAGCAGTGCCAGCCCCGCCCCGAACACGAAGGGTGCTGCCGGGGTCAACTCTTGCCACAAGAGGCCAGCCACCACACTTGCCGGCAGTGCCATCACTCCCACTACTCCGTTGTACCAGCCGTATGCGCTGCCATGCTGCTCAGGCGCGACCATGTCCGCTACCAGAGCCCTGGCCACACCCTCCGTCATCCCGTAGTACACGCCATACAGGGCGTACAGGACCCAGATGTGCCATCCCGCGGCGGCAACCGCGAACCCGAGGTAGACAACGCCGTAGAGTAGCCAACCACCAGCGATCACCCGGCGCCGACCGATCCGGTCCGAGAGAACTCCTGCTGGGCTGGAGACCAAACTGTACACAAGGTTGAGCGCCAGCAATGCCCCGATTACACCCAGTACTGACACTCCGCGCTCCTGGGCGCGGAGAATGAGAAAAGCGTCTGACGAATTGCCCAGAGTAAATAGCAGCAAGATCAGTAAGAAACCCCGAAAGCGAACGTCGAACCCTTTGAGCGTCAGTGAAGGCGGCCCTGCTGCGCCCGGCTGCGTCGGGACGTCACGCGCCCCAAAGGCCAACACCAGTACGGCCACGGTTGCTGGCACGACGCTAACCAACACCACGGTCTGGAACGTGACCTGTTGCAGCATCCCGCCCGTCGCCTGGATAGCCCAAATGACCCCACCAGCAACGAGCAACCCGGTGAAAGCCCCAGCCGTATCCATGGCCCGATGCAGACCAAAGCTCAACCCCCTCTGGCTCTCGTCTATGGAATCCGCGATGAGCGCGTCACGAGGAGCGGTTCGAATCCCCTTGCCCACCCTGTCCGCGAACCGCACGCCCAACACCCAAACCCAGGACGTCGCGAAGTAGAGGATAGGCTTGACCGCGGTAGACAGACCATAGCCTGCTACGGTCAGCCATTTCCGCTGTCCCAGCCTATCCGACAGCCAGCCTGAGAAGATCTTGAAGACACTGGATGTCGTCTCGGCAGTCCCCTCTATCAGGCCGATGGTCGAGGTGGCAGCGCCCAGCACATTGGCCAGGAACAGCGGCAGCAGGTTGAGAATCATCTCGCTAGAGACGTCGGTCAGAAAGCTGGTCGCGCTCAGTATCCACACATTGCGTGGCAGCCCCCGCCAGCCGGCTCGAGGTTGCAGAGAAACCTCCTCTGGTTTGAGCGATTCTTCCCTGCTCATGCGTCTCCTTCGCGCTCCAGCACCTCGTCCACCAGCCCAGCTATCTTCCCTCGAGCCTCCGCCAGCATACTCCGCCCCCGACCGGTGATCTGATAGTACTTCCTTTGCGCTCCCTCAACAACGCGTTTCTCCTTCTGAAGATAGCCCTCCCGCTCCAGGGAGTGCAACGCAGGGTACAGAGTGCCCGAACTAGACTCATATTCGTGACGTGCCAGTTCTCGCATCAGCCGCGCGCCTTTGACGGGTTGCTTTGACATCTGTAGAGGATGTGTGTCTTGACGAAGTCGAGGTAGAACTCGCTGATCATCTCCCTCCCTGACCACGATATCCCACCACGTTATCGTCCTCTGATATTGCGTCCTAACAGAGTCGCTCCTCTAAGCTGATGCGGTGCATTCGAGGTAGGCGCGCGGGGCTACAAGACAGGTTGGCAACCTCTCCTGCCCACAAGTGGGTCGCAAAGTCCGAATGAGGAGAGTGCCGACGGTCAGCGTGAAGCGTCTTCCCAGGGCAGATCAGCCTCCAAGAGAACCTGGTAGGCCCGCCCCTCTTGAGAACCGAAGAGCTGACCGGGGGGATAGCGCAGTACGAACTCCCCGACAACCCGATACTGCTCTCCAGCGAGATGGGCGCCCTCCCTGGCATCGACGAGGTCTATGCCCACCAGTGGACTGTCCCACGGAGCCACCTGGCTCTGCTGGCCGCCGGGCAAACCGTCTATAGGCCCCAGGTCGGTAGCGGTCAGCACTCCCGACTGGGGCTTGAAGACCGCGGTGTCGGAAGGCTGAATCCCCATCAACTCATGATACACGTCCGAGAACGCAGTCGGCGCATCAACGAAGTCAGGGGGATAGATAGCGACGGTCTGGGAGCACTCCCGGAGATTGACCGTGACGCGCCTCCATGGCATACCAGCTAGTGCGGGCGAGGGCATATACTCGTCGTCGAGTTCGAAGAACCCGGCATTAGCGATGAAGCTCAAAATCTCTGAGAGTTCTTCTTCGCTGATATGCCCGGTCGTGATCATCCGATCGGTTCCCACGCTAGACGGCTCATCGCTGGCCAGAACCACGAAGCCATCGCCATAGATACTCACTTCCGCCACGTGCCTCCCTATCGGCGGAGGCCTATGGCCACCGTATGTGTCTGCCTCGACAATCAAGACTTCCGGGCTGCGATCGTATTCCAGCGAGCGGAGGCAAGGAGAAGGTGTGCCCTCCTCTACCACACCTCCACCCCCACATGCGACCAGAATGAGGACTGTTGCCAGTGCAATCCCTGACCGGATCTGTGCTCCTATCATGACCGGTGATCGAAGGAAACAGGGCCAGCGTGGTTCCCACGCTGGCCCCACCGAGTCTTGCTACACGGGCGCGCTGATGTTGACCGGCTGGTTCACGTTCCGGATCTCCATCAGGAAGTGCACCTCACCACTCTCATCCTGGCAAGTCACTGAGGCCTCAGCCTCCCTCTTCACAGGGAAACTTCCATCCACGGCCACCCAGATATCGTCCTGCACTGAAGCGAAAGTGCATGCAGAGGTAAAGGCCCCCCAGTCCGTCCCCTCCGTGGTACGGTAGTGATGGGACTGCACGCCATTGATCATCTCCTGCCCCAGGTACTGGGCGTCCTCAGGGTTGCCGGTGAAGAAGGTGTCCCACCAGTAGAGCATGCTGAACATGTCAAACATCTCGAGCATGGAGTCATCCACGACTGGGATCTCCTGCCAGGGGTCTCCACCTTCTCGCATCCACAACTTGCCTTCCTCCTCGAGATAGATGATCTCCATGCTCGTGGACTCACCGTCCGTCACGCTGGAGAAGCCCAGTTGCTCCGCCCTTGTGGGCTGGGTCTGGCGCTGTCCGTCCATGTCGAGCAAGACTTCCTGCGCTTTCCCTTCCATGGTGCTCAGCCCATCGATATGAAGGGTGTAGGCGTACGAGGTCAGGTCCCCCAGCGCTTCCACGTCCAGTTCGAAGGGCAGCTCCTCAGGTGTGGGGGGCGCCCCTGGGGTCTCTGCCGGCGCCGCAGCCGTCTCCTCTGGAGGAGGTGGTGCCTGTGTCTCCTCCTCGGTTGTCTCGCCGCCAGGAAGCCCCGGTCCGCAGGCCAACGTGAGCGAAACCAGGATGGCAACGCTCAATATCACCGTCAGCATTCTTGTTCTCTTGTCCACTTGCTACCTCCTTTACTTCACTCTACCTCTAACTGAACTCGCCTCTATGAGTGGATCACTGCCCTGAGAAGCAACAACACCCCGATGATAACCGCCCCCGCGAGACCGGCCAGCAAGCACGCCTTGCCCCACCGTCGAGATGCGTCACTTCCTCTAAACAGCAGGAAGAGCCCGATGGAAAAGCCCGCTGGCGGGACCGCAAACGACAGCGCATAGAGCAGGAAGTCCGGCCTCCGTTCCCACTCCACCAGTAGCGGACTGGCGTTGAAGATCGAGGAGTAGGTACCGCTGATGATGCCGATCAAGAGGGTCAACACGAAGCTCCTGATCGTGATACCGCCAAAGAGCAGCAAGGCCGTCAAGGTGAAGACCACTGTCAGTTGCGTGTTGATCGAACGGTCCAAGGTCTGGATTACGCTATGGTTCACGATATCCTCGATGGGTAGACCGGCATATCGTCTGCTATTCTCCCGGATGCGGTCGAAGACCACGATGCTGTCATGCACGGAGAAGCCGATCACAGTCAAGAGGGCCGTCAGGAACAAGGCATCCACCTCGAAACCGCGCAGCACACCAAAGATGGAGGCCAGCCCCACCACCACGAAGATGTCGTGCACCATGGCGATGACGGCGCAGGCCCCGTATCGGACCGGGCTCATCACATGGCGGAACGCAAAAGAGATGTAGATCAGGATGGCCACCGCCGCCATGGCCACCACTATGTAGGCCCGTCGCTGCACCTCGCCCCCCACCGCCGGGCCAACCGATTCAAAACGCAATTCGGTGAAGGAACCAAAACGTTCCTCCAGGTCTTCCTGAATCTGCACCTTGGTCTCCGAATCCAGCGTCTTGCTCCGAATCAGGAAGATGTTCCCCGGGGAACTCTGCACCATGGTGTCACCAAAGCCATACTCGCCAAAGACCTCCCTCAATTGGGCAGGCTGAACCACCACGCTCGGCTCAAACTGCAACTCCAGAATCGATCCTCCGGTGAAGTCTATGGAGAGATTGAGGCCGAACAGGATCAGGGATATCAGTCCCGGGACGACCACTGCCGCCGATATGACATAGTACCAGTATCGCTTGCCTATGATATCCAGCATGCCTATACCCCGAGCCAGCGATGGTGCTTGACCAGATCTAGGTCTATGGTCAGCCGCAGGAAGGTACGGGTGACGATGATGGCAGTGAACATGCTGACCACGACGCCAATGCCCAATGTGAGGGCGAACCCTTTGACGACGCTGGCACCGAAATAGGAGCCGAACCAGAAGAGTATGACACAGGTGATCATGGTGGAGAAGTTAGAATCGCGAATCGACGGCCAGGCGCGGCCGAAACCCTGTTCCACGCCCAGGCTCAACCCCTTCCCAGCCCGGAGTTCTTCCTTCATCCGTTCGAAGATAAGGATGTTGGCATCCACCGCCATACCCACAGAGAGTATGAAGCCGGCGATGCCGGGCAGGGTGAGAACCACTGGTATCAGCTTGAATAGCGCCAACACAATAGCCACATAGATCATGAGTGCGACATCCGCAAGCAGTCCAGGCAGCCGATAGTAGAGCAGCATAAACACTACGACTATACCCAGGCCGATCACCCCGGCGATGAGGCTCTTCCGCAGAGAATCCTCGCCCAACGTAGGACCGACAGTGCGATTTGTCTCCACGCGCAACGGGATGGGCAGGGCGCCGTAGCGCAGGCGGATGACTATGCTCTCTGCCTCCTCTGGCGGGAAGCCTCCCTCCCTGGTGATACGGACGGATCCGCCGGGGATACGCTCGTTGATCGTGGCACAGCTGACTACCTCTTTGTCCAGTACGATACACATGACCTGTCCCACATGCGTGCTGGTGTACTCCTCGAAGAGCGCTGCCCCCTCTTCGTTCAGCTGAAAGCGGATTTCCATCAGCCCCACCTGGTCAAACCCGATGCCAGCTTCGCTCAGGTGGCGTCCGGTCATGATCGTCTCATACACCGGCTCCTCTGGGGTGGGGGCAACAGTGGGAGTAACGGGGATTGTGGGGCTCAACACGGGTGATGCCGTAACGCTCGCAGGAGAGGTCGCCGTGACGGTGGCTGCCCCGACCCCCGCCGTACCGGTCGATGTGGGCGCAACGGTCGGCGCGGTCACTGCTGTCGCTGTGACGGTCGCAGTGGGCGTGATGAGACTGCTAGCCGCTACCTCCTCCGTTGTCCTCACCATCGTTCCCGGCGGCAGATACGTGTATCCAGTATCGATGAACTCCAAGAGGCCCGTCTCGCCGAAAGTCTCAATGGCCCGCTCTGGGTCCTCGACCCCCGGCAGCTCGACGATGATCCGCCGGTTGCCCGACAGCTGGATCAGGGGCTCCGAGACCCCCAGGCTATTCACCCGCTGTTCGATGATGGCCCTGGTGGCGTCCAGGGCAAGAGGATCGACGCTCTCCTCAGGAGGCAGGTCCGCTTCCAGCAGCACCTGCAAACCTCCCTGGAGATCCAATCCTCTCCGCAACTCGATGTCACGGTCTACATTGATGGAGCCCAGGTGAATATGAATTCCCGGGTTGCTGGGTGAAACCACCCATGCGGCAGACAGAGCCAAGACGATAACGCCCGCCAGCAAGCCCAGGGTCTTGCGCCTCTCGGTCAGCATGGTCATACCCTCAGTCGCTCACGCAATGGCGCTGATTATAGTCACTCGTCGCTGCGCTGTCAAACTGCCACTGCATCAGACAATCTTCTCTCTGACGACGCTACTGACATAGTCCATCACCCATACCACGATGACGATGGCCCAGACTGCCACGCCTGCCTGCCTGTAGCGCAGCAAGTTGACCCACTGGATGAGGATGAAGCCGATGCCGCCGCCGCCAACGAACCCGATGACGGTTGACATGCGCACGTTGATGTCCCAGCGGTAGATGGTGAACGCGAGATAGGGGGGGACGATCTGCGGCACAACGCCAAAGATGATCGTTTGAAGACTATTGGCACCTGTGGCTTGAATGGCCTCTATGGGACCGGGATCTATGCTCTCCACCTGCTCCGAATACAGCTTGCCGAGGGCGGCGATAGAGTGCATCCCCAACGCCAAGACCCCGGCAAAGGGGCCGATGCCCACCCACACCGCGAAGATGATGGCCCAGATGTAAGGCTCGATCGACCGCACGATATTGAAGACCCCTCGGACGGCGAAGTAGATGGTCATCGTGGCGCGGTACTTGGACATCAGGTTCCGAGCGCCAAGAAAACTCAGAGGCACTGCAATGAAAACCCCCATGGTCGTGGCCATCAGGGCCAACATGATCGTTTGCACCATCTTTGACGCCACGATCCTGGTGGTCTCGCTCGGGTATGGCAGCCCTACCTCCCACCTCAACTCGGCCTCGATCTGCTGCAACTCCTCAGATTCGGGCACCGCGGGGACGGATAAGCCAATCACGAAGTGGCCGTTCGCATCGGAGTCGATACGCTGCAGCGACCTCTTGGTCCCTACCGGCGGAATCCACCGCAGTATTCCCCTCGTGTTGGGCCTGAAGTTGAACCCTTCAATCGACAGCGGCTCCCCTGGCTCTCCGCACGTATGCGACAGCACAAGGTACGGTTCCGTTTCGCTCCGCGTCGGCTGCTGCGGGGCCGTAGCCCCGCAAGGGACCTGAAACTGAGCGTACGCGTACTGATACTCCCTGTCGCGCGTCAGCAGGTCAGGCTGCAGGATCTGCGTCACAATGTGCACGACATCGGGCCATCCAGTCACCAGCTTCTGCAGATCGATCTCCGTGGACCGCCACGCACAGGCGTAGACAATCACAGCGACTACGATGCCAACAACAAAGCGCCACGAAGCGAAACGGCCCCTGGGCTTTTCTGCAGCTCCGTTCTCTGCCTCCCTTTCCCCTTCAGCACTCACAGTCGGGATACCTCCTATCGTATCTCTACCTGAATAGCCTCCTCGCCGTAGATCTCCTTGAATCTGGCATCATCTATCTCCGTCGGCCCTCCCGTGAACACGATCTCGCCATCCTTCAGGGCGATGATGCGGGATGCATAAGCTCGTGCCAAACTGAGGAAGTGCAAGCTGCAGAGCACGGTCACCCCTTCATCCCTGTTCAGTTCCTCAATGTACCTCAGGATCGAATGAGAAGTCGCCGGGTCGAGGCTGGCGACCGGCTCATCTGCTAGTATGAGCCTCGGGTCCTGCATCAAGGCTCGCGCGATTCCTACGCGCTGCTGCTGACCACCACTCAGTTCATCGGCCCGCTTGTAGGCCTGATCCAGGATACCCACGCGATCCAGACAGCTCAGGGCCTTGTCTACATCCTTCCTGGGGAAGCGACCTAGCGCACTCCAGTAGGGATTGACGTATCCCAGTCGCCCCGACAGCACGTTGGTCAGCACCGACGAGCGCTTCACCAGATTGAACTGCTGGAAGATCATCCCAATTCTGCGTCGAATCTTCCGCAACTCTTCCCCAGACAACTGGGTGATGTCCACCCCATCCCAGACGATGCGTCCCCCGGTGGGTTCAATCAACCGGTTGATGCACCTCAGCAAAGTCGACTTGCCCGAACCACTGAGCCCGATGATGACCAGGAATTCCCCATCCTCGACGGTGAAACTCATGCCCTTCAGGGCCACGGTACCCCCCTCGTAGACCTTTGTTAGATTCTGTACCTCAAGCATAGAAGGCCCACCTCCCGTCACGCCGTCCCAGGCGACTTCTGGGACGACGACTCCGTCATCATAATGATAGCAGATTGGGCAGAGGACGGACCCCTGCCCAATCTCAGCTGCTTCTTAGCTACATCAATCTAACCCGAAGGCGGACCAGGTCCGTGGCCTACTCGAGGATATCCTCCTCCGTCCACCCCAGGATGTTGATGGCATTGCGGACTGGGTCGTAGTACGAGTCAGCCACGCGACCGAACCCGGTGATGTCATAGAAGTCCTCGTCGGCCAGGACCTCTTGCCCCTCATCCGTGGCCGCGTAGTCGATGAGCGCCTGGACGATGGTGTCCCTCAGGTCGCTCGGAAAATCGCCCACGAAGCTGACCGTGTCGTTGGGGATCCTCTCGCTGAGACCGATGATGGCGACCTCCTCCACCGCACCCGGGTCGGTAGCCATCGCCGCTACACGCGCGTCACGGATCCTCAATCCGCCCTGCCAGACGTTGTAGCTCCCATCGTCCTGCTCCTCGATGGTGAAGTCGCCTCCTGGTTCCGCCGCATCGCCCTCCGACCAGTCCTCCACGGCGTCACCCGGCGGCGAGAAGAAGCAGGTGCCGAAGTCGGCCGTGCCGTCCAGCACCGCCAAGACCGCCTGAGGGTGGCCTCCTGCCTCTACCGTCTCGCCCGGCGTGATGCCCTCCAGGCTCAGGAGCACCGACGGCCAGAGGTAGCCCGAGGTCGACGTTACACTGGGCACGGCCCACTTCTTTCCCTCCAAGTCCTGGATGGACTCGATGCCGCTATCGCGCCGCGCCACGAACTCCGTCCAGTACGCCGTCCGGCCATAGCGGATCGTGGCCAGCGCCACCTGCACGTCACACTTGTCATTGGCCAAGACATACCCTAATCCAGGGATGAAGGCCATGGTATCACCCTCAGCAGCGCACATAGCCTCGATCGTGGCGGCGTACGAGACCGGGACCGACACATCGAAGTGGATCCCAGTTTGCTCCGTTATCCAGCTCGCCATTCTCTCAGCGCCGGTTTCAATGACCGCCACGTCTACAGACGGCACGAACATCAGCTTGACCGGATTCTCCTCAGAACCCAGTTCAGCCGGCGGTGCAGCGCAGCCGAAAAGCAGAATCGGCGCCAGAAGGACCACCGCGCCCACAACGAGTAGAAGGTATCTCTTCATTTCCTCTCTCTCTCTCTCTCTCTCTCTCTCCCTCGTCCCGACTTCCATATGCAAGACCTTCGCCCAAGTGTCCCGAGGCATCACCTCCTTTCTGCAAACGCCATCCCTCGACATGCACTCCGAAGGACCACGTTCGGCCTACAGTTCACGTTCTATGATATGATAGCACACCTTAGTTCCCTGGCCAAGCTGTGAACGGTTCACGACTGGAAAACGGCGCGGGAATTGGACGAGGTACAAACAGCGCTCCCACCCGTTCCAGGCATCCGCCACATCAGCCATCCGCGCCATGGGGCAGCGGGCTGTCTTGGCAGGCAAAGAACCGCTTGCGTGGGGTCGCAAAGAATGGCCGCTGACTCCGCCATGAAATCTACGCCGCAGAACACGATATACTTTGCATCTCGCTCGGCGGCAGCAGCACGCGATAGCTCCAGACAGTCCCCCTATGATCAGCGACGCGAATCACCTCGTCTGTTTGGTAGTGAGGCCCGAGGATGACCAAGTCCTTCCCCATGGTCCTTTTCGCGTCCAGTATCAGCCGGCCAACGTCGCCCTCCACCGAGCCTTACCGCCATCTTGTCAAGCACGCGCAGCCCCGGTGCCGTCTTTCTGGTATCCAGGATCGCAGCTCCTGTTCCCTTGACCTCCCGTACAAATCGGCGGGTCAGAGTAGCGATGCCCAATATACGCTGGGGGAAATTGAGAGCGACTCGCTCACGGCTCAGGATGCTGATTGCCGGTCCTCTCACGTCCGCGAGTATCCAGCCGGCCCATACTTCATCCCCATCGCCTGCACCGAGATCGACCTTTGCACACTCATCCACCAAGCCCAGCACAACCTTGCATACTTCAAGCCCCGCGACCACTCCCTCTTCTCGCGTGACCAACTCACCCTTTACCGCAAGGTCCAGCGGCAGGACTGCTTCGCTGGGCACATCACTTCGTCCAATAGCCTCGTTCAACGCTCGTTGGGCGACTTCGCTCAGCTTGTCGGTCGCGCACATGAGGCTGATTATAGGTTAGGCAGAAGTCACAAGTAAAGAAGAAGAACATCGTAGTAGCCGTAGGGATGTGGATTAGTGGATGTAGGGGAGAGCCAGTGAGGGGAAGGGCTACAGGTAGTGGCGAGTGGCGTGCTGGCACCGCCATCTGGGGGCAGCGAGAAGAAGGGGCACTGGATGGCTAGGGGGATAGAATGTGGCTTAGCCGACTGGAGGGTAGCGGTAGAGTCTCTAGGCATCGTGGATATGTGGATTGTGGTAATCGTCGGTGAGATGCGGATGGTTGTGGGGCAAGACGGCTTGCGTGTCGAGCAGGTAGTTATCCCCATAGAGATGTGGTTATCCACACCCATGGGGCAGTTATCCACATGTGTGGGACCTAGAGAGTGTGGTTGCCGTAGAGGACACCCTTTATAGCAAGGACGTCGCGGCGGAGTTGGTCGTCCTCCTCTATCTGCTTGTCTATCTTGGCGTGGCCGTGCATGATGGTGGTATGGTCGCGATTGCCGAGGGCTGCCCCTATCTGGACGAGGGAGCTATTGGTTTCCTCGCGGCTGAGGTACATGGCTACCTGGCGAGCGAGGGCTAGGTGTTTGGTGCGACGTGAGCCGCGCAAATCTTCGTCGTTGAGGGCGTAGAAAGTAGCCACGGCATCGATGATCTGATGGACGGTAAGAGTGTGGTGAGCAGACAACTGGTCTTCGAGGGCTTGAGTGGCCAGATCCACGGTCAAAGGGGAGAAGGTCATTTGCGCATGGGCGACGGCACGGTTCAAAGCGCCTTCGAGTTGCCTGATGTTGTTCTGGAACTTGTGGGCTATGAAATCGATGACGTCGTCGGGGACGTCCAAGCATTGACTCTCGGCCTTGAAGCGGAGAATGGCGATGCGCGTCTCCAGGTCCGGCGGCTGGATATCGGCGATGAGCCCCCACTCAAAGCGGGAGCTGAGACGCTCCTCAAGAGTGGGGATGGCTTGCGGCGGGCGGTCACTTGAGATGATGATCTGTTTTTTGGCGGAGTAGAGCGTATTGAACGTATGGAAGAACTCTTCCTGGGTGCTTTCTTTGCCAGCGATGAACTGGATGTCGTCCACCAGAAGAACGTCCACCTGGCGATACTTGGCGCGAAATTCATCAGTGGTCTGGTTGCGGATGGAATTGATCAAGTCATTGGTGAAGGTCTCGGATGAGACATAGAGCACCTCCAGGAGGCGCGTCAGTGCGAGGTTACCTACAGCGTGCAGCAGGTGAGTCTTGCCCAACCCGACGCCGCCGTGGATGAAGAGAGGGTTGTAGCTCTCGCCAGGGTTCTCGGTCACTGCGAGCGCGGCGGCATGCGGGAGGCGGTTGCTGCTGCCGACGATGTAAGTGTCGAAGGTGTAG
>CAZBJW010000032.1:4801-25690 GCA_964492135.1 uncultured Anaerolineales bacterium | reverse complement strand
GACCTCGACATCTCTCTGGTTGGCGGGCATACCGAGATCACCCATGGCTTGGATCGGCCCATCGTGGTGGGCCAAATGCTGGGTGAGGTGGCGAAAGGAAACGTCATCACCAGTAGTGGGGCCCAGGCTGGGGATGCCATTGTCCTGACGAAGGGCGTCGCCATCGAAGGCACCGCGCTCATCGCGCGCGAGCGGGAAGACAGGCTGCGAGAACTGGGCTATAGCGACGAGTATATTCAGCGGGCTCAAGCCTATCTCTACGAGCCCGGCATCAGCGTATTGCGTGAGGCCATGTTGGCCAGCCGCTCTTTCGAGGTCCACGCCATGCACGATCCCACCGAAGGAGGGCTGGCCATGGGACTGTACGAGCTAGCCGAGGCTGCTGGGGTGGGCCTGGTAATAGAAGAGGAGGAGATAGAGATCCTTCCGGAGTGTCGCGACCTGTGTGCTGAGTTCGGGCTGGATCCGCTGGGGCTCATAGCCTCTGGGGCCTTGCTCATTGCGCTCCCTGCGGAGCAGGCTGGAGGACTGCTAGCGGTCTTGCTTTCGGAAGAGATCGCGGCGAATATCATCGGGCGTGCGGAGCCTATCGAGGCTGGTGTCAAGTTGGGCAAGGGTGAGTCAACGAGAGACTTACCGCGATTCCGTCGGGATGAGATAGCCAAGTTATTTGCCGGATAGTCGTGGGGTAGAGAGGGAATGGAAGAGGGAAAGGATTTCGATAAGCTCGACGCAAGAGAGTTGAACGAGCTAGGGAACGCCTACAGCGCCCACGGCATGTGGGAAGAGGCCATCAAAAGCTATCTCCGCAGCATGGCCCTGCGCAAAGGCGTGGGGGATATCCGTGGCCAAGGAATCGTCCTAAACAATCTCGGTGCCGTGTACTACAATCAGCGGCGCTACCAGGAAGCCCTGGACTGCTATGAGGGGAGTCGGCAGATTGCCCACGATCTGCACGAAGAGCTGAGCGAGTTGGTGGCCTTGATGAATCTGGCTTTCCTCCAGTTTGCGCGGGGAGAGACGGAAGAGTTCCTGCTGTATGCCGATGAGGCGGAGGAACTGGCTTCATCGCTTGAGAGGTGGGAGCCACTGTCCAAGTTGAGTTGGCTCAGGGGGCGGCTAGCGATGTCCGATTCCGAGGCGTTTGAGCAGGGACTCGCCTACTACGCTGATGCGATACGATATGCTGCCTGGGAAGGCGAGGATGATCTGAGTGAGATGGTGGATCGTGTAGACGCGCAAGCAGAGCGGCTGCTGTTGCAGGGCGCTCGTGGTATGGCGCTCGTATTATATGACTATCTCCAGGTTTTCATGCAGGATCAGGGCTTCAGCGAGGAAATGCTGACCCATCTGGTGAGCAAACGAGAGGAGATACTGCACAGGCCTTCACTGGCCTGATTTTGCCAGTTCCTCTTCGATCACTCTCTGGAACTCTTCAAAGGGCTGAGCCCCCTCAATCACGCTGCCGTTGATCAGGAAGAACGGCGTGCCGCTGACTCCATCCTGCTGGCCGAGCTGATAGTCCTCCATGATCCGGTCCCACGGCGTGCCCAATTCCAGACAGTTCGTAAGCTCGTCTGGGTCGATCTGAATCTCCTCTGCATAGCTTCGGATAGTGTCCAAGATGTCCTCACTCTCAGACCATTGCTCGGCACGGTCGAAGAGCAACAACTGCATCTCCCAGAACTTGCCTTGGTCCGCGGCGCACTCGGGGACCATGGCTATGGCAGCCGCGGGCTGACCGTGGCCGGGGAAATCCCTGAATACGAGCTTGACCTTACCCGTGTCGATGTATTCCTCGTCAATGCGAGGCAGCGTCTCCAGCGCAAAGCGACGGCAGAACGGGCACAGGTACTCCGAATACTCGATGATGGTCACCGGCGCGTCGGGTGAACCCAATATCGGGTCATCATCCAGAGGAATCAAGGGCTCCTTGGTCACCTCAGGGGTTTGATCTGGGCTTGGCGTCGGTGTCGCCGGTATGGCCGTTGGGGTGTTGGTGGGTACTGGCTGAGGCGTACTGCAGCCCACCAGCCCGCTCAGCATCAAAATGCCCGTGAGGGCCAACGAGAGGGCCATGGCGACCCGTGGACGGCCCTTTCCACAGCGCGTGACGCTGTTTTCTGGGTTTGTCACAATCTATCCTCCGTTCATAAGCATTACCCCGTGGATCTGATACGGGAGCGAACTCTCGAACCAGCCCCCGGAGTTGTCATCGAAATCGTCCTGCCAGGCCAGGCTCCCCTCCTAGTCCCGTATGGCCAGATCGTCGAGAGGCGCAGTGCACCCCTGGTTGAGAAGAAGCGCTGCAGCCTACGCCAATCTGCCCGTCGGCGAAGCGACAGTCGGACTCTTGGAAGACCAGTTGGCCATTCACATGGAAGGACAAAGTTCCTTCTTCTACCTCCAGACGCAGGTGACTGACCGCATTCCCTTGATCGGTGGCCTCACTGGGTCCGAACGCGACGACAGGGTCCCGGCCGCCGCCGTCCTTGGCAACGATACGGGCATCGCCGTCGCCAGAGATGGCTGCGTCGTAGCGGTTGGCTCGATCTTGATGGCCGTACACCACTCCGTCTTCGTTGTCGTCAGCCCCACTGACCTGCGATGCGTCCGGCTCCAGGTTAAGGCTCTCCGGAGAAAGCCGCCCGCTACCGCCCGCGACAAGGTCGTTGACTTAGTGAGCGACGAAGTGCCCGGCGCCTTCAGCACCATAGACGATTGCTCCGGCCCCAGCAGCTTGCGCCTCGCGCACAGAGACGTCGTACTGCATCATGGGTTCCGCCCGATTGTCCTTGTAGTCACGCACCAAGATGTGGAGCATGCCTGTTTTCGTCGCCGTCCAGGTAATGCGGGATGCTCGTGGTTCTTCGGCACCATCGTCGTCCTGGGCCAGTTCTTCTCCGTTCTGAGCATAGAGGAAGACCACGGTGTCCATCTCTGGACCCAGATTCGAGGTCTCGATCAGGTAGGTGGTGCCCTCCATGGCCTGGAAAGAGAGCCAGTCGTGGTCGCCTGGCAAGTGAATGCTGTGTCTTTGGTACTCGCCCAGTTCTATTCCGCTTGCCTGACCCATGCTGTCGTCAGGCTCATACTGATCGGGGACTAGAGAACCTTCGTCTTGCTCGTCCACCGATATCGTATATTCCGTTCCTGGCCCCGCCTCGTCGTCTCCGAAGTCCAGAACCATGACGTAGACTACGAGGTCCTCGTCAGGCGTCCAGGCAATGCGTGAGGCGAGAGGCTCACCCCCGCTGTCATCGTCGTTGGCCAACTCACGACCCGTGGAGTCATACAAGAAAACGATAGTGTCAATTGTGCCTCCAAGGCTGTAAGTCTCGACAACGTAGTGGGCGCCGGCCTCAGCGCGGAAGGAAATCCAATCACGATCTCCCGTTACGTGCAAGTTGTGGTTCTGATGTGCTCCCACCTGGATCTCGCTGGCCTGCTCGCGAGCATCGTCCGGCTCGTACCCGTCTGCTTCAAAAGGAGCGCCCTCCGACACGGTTATGGTATACCCCATGTTAGGTCCGACCACGTCTTCCCGATAGTAGCGCACCATGACATAGTAGATGCCAGAATAATCTGCCCTCCAGATGATGCGGGAAGCCAAGCCTTCCTCGCCTCCGTCATCGTTCTGGGCCAATCCCTCTTCATCTTGATCGTGAAGATAGATGATGGTGTCAGTTTCATTGAGCAGATCGGAAGTCTCGATCACATATGTAGTCCCTTCGTCGGCCTGGAAGAAGACCCAGTCTTCGTCTCCGGCCACATGGATGGTATGAATCTGGGGAGTATCGACCAGTATCTCGTTGGCCTGTGCCACAGTGTCGTCAGGTTCATATTCATCTTCCTGGAAGGTAACAGGCTCACCTTCTATTACCCAGACGTCGTATTCCGTGTCACCCTCCTCTTCTCCTCCGTCAAACTGTGCGAGCGTCACGAAGAGAGTGCCGTCCTCCTCAGCGACCCAGACCAGGCGGGAGGCCAGAGATTCGCTGCCTCCATCGTCATCCTCGCCCAGCTGGGTCCCATTCTCGTCATAGAGTGTGAGGACGGTGTCACAGTCATCGCCGAGGTTACCCGTCTCCATCGTGTACTGCATTCCCTCCGTGACCTGGAAGGAGACCTGGTCCAGGTCGCCCGGCGGGCTCAGGGTATGGGTCTGACGGGTTCCGTCCGTATCTATCTCTGTGGCTTGAGCTCTGGTATCATCAGGTTCGAACTCGTCCCTCAGCTCTGGTGGGAAGATGGAATGCCGTGTCGGGCTTGGACTGGCCCTGGGAACCGTAGTGGGAGTAGCGGGCCGGGCAGCCGTGGGAGTGGGCGTTCCCACCAGCAGGGTCCGAAGGGGGTGCGCGGGCATTAGCTCATCCAGAAGAGCAATGCCCGAGAGGCTCAGACAACAGAGGAGCAGCACACCGATCAACATCGCAGCGACCATGGGTCGAGTGTTGGGCCCCAGACTGGAGAACGTGGCACCCGCTCCTGCCTCGACCGAGTGAGTCAGCAGCTGTCCAGAGGTGCGCGGAGATAGGTCGGCGGCCACGCTTGAGGCTCCATATTCATTGCAGGCTCGGGTCATCTCTTTGCTCCCCTTCAACCTGTCGCAAGTGGTCTCTAGTGCGACTAGGGCTCGACCAGGGCGACTTGCAGCGCGTAGGGTTCATTGCGGCTGAATCCAGCGAAGGACAGGACAGCGACGTAGTACATACCTGGCCCGAGATACTGCTGGATGCGCTCACGGTCGACAACGAGGTTGGACGAGGCCAAGAGGTCTTCTGCCTGATTGTAGAGAAACAGGTCATAGTCGGCAATCGATGGGATGTCAGTCAGATTCACAGCGATGGTGCCGCCGCTGTCTACGACCAAAAGGTAGGTGTCGCTGTCTCCCTCGTCCCAGATGTAGGAGCGATAGGTTTGCTCATATATCAACGGTCCCGTGGCCTGCTCGAACGTGTCATTGGGTTCGAAGTTGTCTTCGCCGCTGGGCGTGGGTGCGGGAGACATGTGAAGTTGCAGGGTGTAAGCTTCTTCCCGACTGAAGTTCTCAAATGGCAGCACCAAGACATAGAAGACGCCCACAGTACTCGTCGTGTATTCGATCTGCTCTTCTTTTAGCCCCGAGTTGGAAGAACTGCTGAGGATATCCTCTTCACGAGTGACCAGGTAGAGATCGTAATCTGTTCCTGTGGGTATGTTGGTGAGGGTGATGCTCAGCGTCTGCGGGGTATCGATCTCCAGATAGAAGAAGTCTATGTCGTCTTTCTCGCTCAGATAACCCTCGTACTCTCGCCCTGCAGCCAAAGGTCCAGAGGCTTGGGCCATGGAGTCGTTCGGCTCATACGGGTCTTCACGAGAAGGAGTCGGCGTTCGCGTGGGTTCGACGGTACTGGTGGGGCTTGGGCGTGCATCGGTCGGTGTAGCCGCGGATGCACGTATAGGTCCGTTAAGCCCGCAGGCTGTGCACAGCGGCACTATGGCTAGAATGACCAGTGAAATGATAGCTGCTCGAACCAAGCTCTCACGCCCACAACCCAGTACCCCGCGTCGAGGCAGTCTGCTGCGTTTGATCCCTCCGCGCAGCGACCTATGTCGGGGCGGTGTCACATTACCTGTGCCCAGCCTACCCATCCTCACCGCGCTATGGCCGGGCCTGCATCGCGGTTAGCCGCTCCTTGTTCAGCCCTAGGACGATGCCTTCTTGCAGACTGAGGCCTGGTACCGAGAGGCAGTAGACCGACGGTTCTGTGAGGGGGAGAAACAACTCCCGCGCGGCATCCAGACCTTGGCTGAGGGTCGCTTCGGGGATGGTGTGTATGGTGCCCTGCGCAACATAGGGCCCAGCGTACGCGACTACCTGCCTAGGTATCTTGTGAACGGCGGCGGACTCGAGTGCTTCCACCTTGGCCTCTCGGACGAGCCAGACTAGGATGACCTCGTGCTCATTAAGGACGACGATCTCAGCCACCGTGGGTTGCGCTTTTCCCCAGTGGGACAAGGGGAGGATTGACGCCTGCTCGACCTCCAAATAGGGCGTTTGTCGGGTGTTAAGGACGTCCAACATCCGTCTGGGAGGCCAGGCTTTGAGTTCCCCCTTCACCTCCAGTAGATCGGTGTAGACCACTACCTCATGCGCTGCGGGAGCAACATCCTCCATGTCTAGACTCCTTTGCGGTGCTTGCTGGTCCTCCGGGAGTTCTCATCCGATTTTAGCACCGTCCACTGGCAAAGGCAACAGTGCTCGCGAGGCATAGCGTAGACCTCCGGCTCAATGGGCGGGCATGAGCTGACCTGGATGCATACTTGGAACCTTCAAACGTTGCCCTAGGGACCCGCGTAAACCCACTCTTGCAGGGCCGCCGTCCAAGCCGAGGGGAAGCCTGCCTCCTCCACATAGGGCCACAAGACTCCGACGCCTTCGCGGATGGTATAGTAGGCCCGCAGTACAGGGTTTATACTATCCACATCAGTCGTCGTCGGACTTGTGTACACCATGAGGCCCTCTTTCTCGAAGAAGAGCTTGGCGCGATATACATGCAGGGGATGGCTTACCAGGATGGCTGTGCGCCAGCCCTGTGTGCGCATGACCGACGCCGCCTGATGAGCATCTTCCTCAGTGTTGGAAGAGCCGTCAGCGAGATGGATGCTGTCCTCGGGAATGCCATGGGAGATGGCCAGTGTCTTGCACACCGCGGCGGCTGACGATGGATCGTCCTTGACCCCTCCAGCACAGATGAGTTGGGTGGCGAGTCCTCGGCTATAGAGGTTGACTGCGTGCTGCGTTCGGCTCGCCAGGTCAGGCCCTGGCTGGCCATCGGGCAGGACCACGGCCCCCAGGACCACGATAGCCTCTGCTGGCTCGGCTAGGTCTCTTCGACCAGAGCGGTCGATCGTCAGGCAGAGGTAGCCGAAGGCCAGGGATGCAACAATGGCGGCGAAGGTGAGCAGCAGGAATAGGCGACGTAAGATGCGCACGGGATGTCCTTATCGCGGGTCACACAGCTGGCTGAGGTGCTGATACGACGCTATGGAACCCTGTCGTGCCACTCTCTGGCGGCGGCTTGAGCGGCCGCATACACCTCCTTCAGCGGCGTTTTGGTCTCGATAGCTAGGCGCCGACAATCCTCGTATTCGGGGGCGAGATTCGTGGTCCTGTCGCCCAGCTTCGCTACCTTGATCCTAACCTGACCGAAGGGCGTGTCCACCTTGATCGTCTCACGGCGCAGGCACAGTCGTTCCATGGCCTGCTGCCTGATCCCCAACGTTGTGGTCTCGGCGAAAATGATGGATGACAACTCTTGTGCCGCTTGTGGGTGGCACAGGGCAGAGAGTACGACTCCCGGACGGTTCTTCTTGGCCTGGATTGGCTGCAGGTAGACGTCGAGGGCACCCGCAGCGAAGAGAGCTTGCATGATGTGGTCGTACAGCTCGGGGTTCATATCGTCCAAGTTCGTCTCAAGCAGTACGACGCTCTCCCTCGATTCGCCCAGACGCTGGGGCGTCGTGCCCACGAGGAGCCTCAGGACATTGGGAAAGGCGAATTCGCTCTTGCCAGCTCCGTATCCTATGCTCTCGACGGTCATCTGAGGGAAGGGACCGAATTCGTGGACGATGCCAGTGAGGATCGCCGCTCCTGTGGGAGTCACCATCTCCCCCTCGACGTCAACCTGAGATACCGGAACACCTTTCAACAACTCCAGCGTCGCCGGTGCAGGAACCGGCAGCAGGCCGTGGGCGCAACGGACATAGCCATGTCCCAAAGGCAGCCTGGAAGCGTAGACCTGCTCAACGCCCAGGAGGCTCAACCCGAGCAAGCTTCCCACCACATCCACGATAGCATCCGTGCCGCCCGCCTCGTGGAGATGCACACTCTCGTGGTCGGCGCCGTGTATCTCAGCCTCGACTGTGACCAGGCGGCGAAAGATGGTCACGCTGGTCTGTTTGATCTCTTGGGGCAGGTCGCTCTCAGTGATCACAGCCTCGATATCAGCCAGCTTACGATCAGATGCTTCGCCTCCGACCAGGACTTCTGCGTCCGTGGCTCCGATGGCTCCCTTCTGCACCCGACTCACGCGAAGCTCGTAGTCAGTGATATCCACTCGCCCGAGGCCTTCTCGGAGCTTGCGCACGTCCACGCCGGCATCGATCAGCGCGCCCAGGATCATGTCGCCGCTGGCTCCAGCGAAGCAGTCGAAATAGGCGATCCTCATGTTCCCGCCATCACTTGCATGATGTTATGGGCGAAGTAGCCCGCCCCGAAGCCATTGTCCACATTGACCACGGCGACACCCGGTGCACAGGAGTTGAGCATAGTGAGCAAGGGGGCCAAACCCTGAAAACTCGCCCCGTAACCCACGCTCGTCGGCACTGCGACCACGGGGCAGGGCACCAAGCCTCCTACCACACTGGCCAGTGCACCCTCCATCCCGGCGACGGTGACGATGACCGCGGCCCGAAAGAGCTTCTCTCGCTTGTCGAGCAGCCGGTGCAGGCCCGCGACCCCCACGTCGTACAGTCTTTCAACACGGCTGCCTAAGACCTCCGCCGTGACTGCCGCTTCCTCTGCGACAGGGATGTCGGAAGTCCCGGCGCAGACCACCAAGACGTACCTCTCGTCCCCGCCCTGCGACGCGGGCGGTCTCTCTCGCCTATCCACCACCACGATGCGCGCCTCGGGGTGGTACCGGGCCTCGGGCAATGTTTCTCTGACCTTCTCGAAAGTGTCCTCGTCAGCGCGGGTGGCCATAACACAATCGTTGCGCCTGAAGAGTTCCGACATCAGTTCTACCACTTGCTGTGGCGACTTGCCTTGACAGAACACAACTTCGGGAAATCCCTTTCTCAAGCCCCGGTGATGATCGAGTACTGCGTAGCTCAGGTCCTGATAGGGCAGGTCGCGCAGGATGGACAGTGCATCTTCGATGCTCATCTTGCCGGCCTTGACGCCCTCCAGCAATTTCCTCAATCGCTCATCCATGATTCTTCTCATCCAGGGTCTCGTTCATGCTGCCGGTCCGGTAGCCTTCCAGGTCGGCGGTCACATACGAGAACCCCAGTTTGCGCATATGATCCACAATCGACGTGCGATTCTGCAGCAAGAGGGGCAAGCTCTCGGGATCCACCTCGATCCGGGCGATACCGCCGTGGTGTCTTACACGTACCTGCGTGACACCCAGGGCCCGTAGCAACCGTTCCGCTTCAGCGACTTGCTCCAACCTTTCCTCCGTGATGGGCGTCCCGTAAGGGATGCGGCTCGCCAGGCACGCTGCTGATGGCTTATCCCATGTGGGCAAGCCTAGCCTCTGACTCGCTGACCTGATGTCGGCCTTCGTCAATCCCGCCTCCACCAGGGGACTGCGCACGCCCAGTTCCCGGGCAGCCTGCATACCCGGGCGGTGATCTCCTAGATCGTCGACATTGCACCCGTCGACCACGTATGCGACCCCCCTCTCTTGGGCTATCTGAAGAAGCTCAGCGAACAGAACAGATTTGCAATGGTAGCATCTGTTGGGCGGGTTAGCAACGTAGCTGGGGTCGGCTAACTCGTCGGTTTCGACCACGATGAGTTCCACGCCTATCTTCCTGGCCATGGTGGCAGCCTGCTTTCGCTCTTCCGAGGGCAGGCTGGGCGATACGGCCGTAGCGGCGACGACCCTATCCCCTAGTTGCTCGTGAGCCACCCTTAATAGCAGGCTGCTATCCACCCCTCCGGAAAAGGCTACGACTACGCTGCCCATCTCAGAGAGGATGCGCCTCAGATCTTCCATCTTCGTGTCCAACGCTGCTTCATGCGACCTGGATGCCATAGTCATTCACCTATGCTAAACTTCCCACCCACCGGTGGCTCGGATATCCTTTACAAGACAAAGGAAGAAGGCAATGTGCCTTCTTCCGCGAAGAGATTCCGCGCCAGCGTGAGACCGCATGCCTTAGGGGCCGCTAAGGGCTTTGGTCATCGAGATGCTTCAAGCTTCCGACCTGCACTACCCTGACTCCATGCTCGTCAACATCCAGGATGTTCAGCGCAGTGCTATCCTGTCTAGGCGTGTGCCAGATGATGGAGAGATCCTCGCTCTTATAGTAACACAAGGCAGTCTTGATGGGAATGACATGCGTGACCACACAAATGCCGTTACCTCTCTCCACAGAGCAGATGTTCTCTAGCGTGCGAACGACCCTGTCCTGCACCTCTTGCAGGGTCTCCCCGCCGGGCATGCGGTGCTGATGTTGAGTGAATTGCCAGGCAATGAGTAGTTCTGGGTCAGATTCCTTCAACTCCTTAGCCGTGACGCTGGTCCATTGGCCGTAGTCCATCTCGCGCAAGTCTTTCAGTCTGACAACCCCACGGCGATGGCTTGCAGCGAGGAGGGAAGCCGTCTTGAAGGCTCCTTCGTAGGGGCTGGAGTAGAGGGAGTCTATCCTTTTATTCTGCAGGTACTTGCTCAGCAGCTTGGCGTGCCCAATCCCCTTGCGCGAAAGCTGGTGCCCGATGCTTCCTTGAAAGACACCTTGCTTGTCCAGGGTAGTCTCTGCGCAACTGACGAGATATAGTCTTGTGGTCGGCGGCACCGCTTTACGACCTTTCGCAGCGTCCCTGTGGCGTGTCAACCATCCCTGCCAGGGATGAGTACCGTGGGGCGGGATTGCCCTTGGTCTTGCCCCGGCACCAGGACGGCTGGCCGTTCCTCCGTCCTCGGGGCTTCCGGAGTGAGAACCAGGGGCCGAGCTTCTCCTTCCTGCTCAGTCTCATAGGGCAGGAAGATCTTGGGCGCAGGCAGTTCGCCCTTCACCTTGAGCATGAAGTGATTGAAGAGGTAGCTTCTTTCCCGGAGAAAGTCCTTCCAGGTCGCCTGATAGTGCTCCTCCTGGTACGCGGCAAACATCTCCGCAATGTAATCCTTCAAGGCATCTTCGACTTCGGGAGGTACCAGCGTGCTGATCCAGGATAACCGTCGGAAATCGTCGGCAATAGCCAAGCGACCCAACAGCAAGTGCCCTACCTTGATTCCTGCCAGAGAGGCGAGGTGCGGCAACTCGTGCTCCACGTCCTGGAATGCGTCGAGGAGCTTGATCGTCCTACCCTCATCCACCTCTGTCACCTCATGGGCACTGAGGAGGGACTTCGATGCAGCTTTCAGGAGTGCAAATTCCAGCTCGGATACACTGGAAGCTCGCTCCGTGAGGAAGAGCTCCACTATCCTGCGGCCATCGAATGTGGTACGGTAGTCGTGCACATACCAGTCCAAAAAGCTCATGATCTGCATTGGAGCGAGAGAATCTATTTGCTCCATGCTGTAGGTGTTGTTCCAGAACAGGTCGAAAGCTGATTCAAGGTTCTGGGCGAAGCGGGCCTCCCTTGAGAAGTCGAGCAGTTTGTCCATCATCGTATCCCAGGCCCTGTCTCGGGTGAGGGCCTCGGACCTGTCTGTCGTCTCCCTTATCAGGCAGCAGTACTTGTACTTTTTCCCGCTACCGCATGGGCAGGGATCATTCCTTCCCGGCTTAGCCACGTGTTTACCTCCTGGGTCCAGCGCTCGAGACAATCCTCTGAGCCTGGATTCAGTAGTATTCTAACACAAAACCCCTGAGTATGAAAGCGGCATTGCGTGGGATTTCGTGAGCGGTGGGGTCTCAGGCTGGTGCGGTCAAGGCGCGATTGCCTGCGAGAGCTTTGGCCTTTGCATATTCGAAGTCTTCGAAACTCGCTTCGCACCACGGAAAGGGGTATATAGAGTCGTTGTGGAGCAAAGGATCCGCGGACGCATCGAAGCCCCACTGCGCGACCGCGCGTTGCCACTCTACGGTGCCGGGAATGAGCGAATACAGGGCTATCTGTGCGGTGGCGTCACATGCGTGGACGAAGTCCACGGCCTCCAACACCTCCCCGACTGACTGTCCAGGTAACCCCATCAAGATGTAACCAGTAATCTCACGAGCACGGAATCCGGCCGCTCTGAGATTTCGCACCGCTTGCCGAAAACCTTCGTTGGTGATCTTGCCCCCGGTGCGGACTTGCTCGGAAACGTTGCACGTTTCCAGGCCCAGCCTGATGGTCTTGAAGCCAGCTTGGTACATCTTGTTGGCCAATGCTCCGTCGATGTGGCTGCCGTGTAGACCGCTAGGCGTATGGAACCGGCATTGCAGGCTGCGTTGCACGATCTCGTCGAGGAGAACGTGGATGTGTTGATCGGCCTCCACGAGCAGGGCATCGTCGTAGAAAGCGAAGTCCTCCACCTCCAGTTGTCGGCGGCAGTACTCTATCTCATCGGCCACTCGACAGGGATCTCTGCGCCGAAATCCTCGTGGATGGAGTAGAGATGACGCACAATAGGTGCAGCGGAAAGGACAGCCGCGCGACGTCTCGATGGCAATAAAACCCTGATTCCTCCTTAACTCATGGAGAGGCCGAGGCAGCGAATTGAGCCCCTGAGCAAAACGGGTGTAGTCGGAGCTGTTCCCCGTAAGCTGATCCACCAACTCGAGTGCTATCAGCTCACCTTCGCCTTGGATGACGTGGTCGGCGCCGGAGTTGTCACTGGCATGGTCGTGGCAGAGCGTGGCGTAGGTCCCGCCCAAGACCACTGGCACATGAGGGAAATGTGCCTTCACTTTCCTGATGGCCTCGAAAGGTCCTGGATACCAATATGTCATGCCTGAGGTGACGAGTACGGCGTCGGGGCCGGGTTGGCAGTGGAGTTCTTCATCGAACACCTCGAGGGGTAGGCCATATCGTCCGTAGTGACGGTGCACGTGCCTCAGCGGATGCGGCTTCTCGACAACGGTCTTGGCATACTTGCCGCAGCCGTATGCATCCTGCCGGGGTCTGAGGGGCGGCTGAGGATGATGTCGGTCAAGACAGTCAATGAGAGCCACTTCGTAGCCACTATCCTGAAGTACAGCAGCTATGGAGAGCAGGCCTAGCGGCTCGCTCCATTCGCAATAGGCAGCGAAGTCATAGATCCAGGGGTTGATGAGGAGAACTCGGCCTTTCACGGTCAACCTGCGGAAAACACGAAAGCTGCGCTCATTATAGCAACTATGGCGACCGACTCCCAGGGTGGCAACGGCGACTTGGATGAGCGCTTGCCGCCTACAGCCGTTATCGGCAGCACGGCATCAGCGCCCGCTCCGGAGCCATCCGTCGTCTGACCTCCATGGAGACACCGTTCACAGAGCGCAGGTAGGGGCGGAAGAGAGGGAGCGAATCCAGGATCCGCGGGAGGAAGAGCATGATGCGAGGGTCCTTGATGCAACCTTGTTGTTGAACTGCTTGAAAGGGTGTCTTGTTGAGATTGACGTTTGGTCCCTCAAGGTTGATCTAGATGATTTAGGCGAACGCTCTGGCAATCATGGCGGGTAGTGTGGTGAGGACAACGGTGAGGCCGTTGGGGGAGATCCCGGGGACCTCGCTGAGCATATGCTCTGTACCGTTTGACTCATCTGATGACCGTAGGTCGGGAGGTTCTCAAGGTGCTGGGAGGCTGGGACGAGTTCTCTCGGTGCGTGAGGAGGAAATCAGCCATGGATGTACGAAACGGCTGTGGGTTCTTGGAGTCTCTGACTCGCCCGCAGTAAGACTCATCGGGCGCTATGGCAACGGCTCCAGCTGGCACTAAGATTGTGCTGGACCACCAACTATGGCATATGCTCCATCCAAAGATGACTCCAGGGTGGAAACCATGTACCCGACGAGTTCGAAGGGGGTTGCTGGCACTCACGCTCTATGCTAGAATACAACCGTTTGTGACCAGGTGGGGCCATGAAGCCTCACCTTCAAGAACCACATTGCCGGGAGGTAGCTATGACTTTGAATCTCGTCTGGGTAGTACCTGTGTGCGGGGTGGCCGCAATCCTTTTCGCACTCTACTTGGTGTGGGATGTTCTACGACGAGACACAGGGACTCAGAAGATGCAGGAGGTGGGTGCCACTATCTACGAAGGGGCAGTAGCTTACATCAAGCGCCAGTATACCACCATCGCCATCCTTGCCGTCTTGACTGCCCTCATCATTGGTGGTCTTATCGCCCTTTTCGAGCGGTATCCCGAGGTGGAGATCGACGTCGTGGAGCTAGGCATACGCACAGGGATTGCCTTCCTCGCAGGAGCCGCGTGTTCTGCGATCTCCGGGGTGATTGGCATGTATATCGCGGTCAAGTCCAATACCCGGTGCGCCAGCGCTGCGGGGAGAAGCGTCGGTGAAGCTCTGATCGTAGCCCTCCGCGGAGGAGCGGTCTCCGGCTTCCTCGTGGTGGCCCTCAGCCTGCTGGGTGTCGCCGCCATCTTCTACCTATATGGCGGGGGCACCAACCCCCACGCTGCGCCGTTCATCATCGTCGGCTTTGCCTTCGGCGCCAGCTTTGTAGCTCTCTTTGCTCAGCTGGGTGGAGGTATCTACACCAAGGCTGCGGATGTAGGTGCGGACCTGGTGGGTAAGATTGAGGCAGGCATTCCCGAGGATGACCCACGGAACGCAGCCGTGGTAGCTGACCTCGTGGGCGACAACGTGGGCGACTGCGCCGGTCGAGGTGCTGATCTTTTTGAATCCACAGTGGCAGAGAACATTGGAGCGATGATCCTGGGCGTAGCCCTGGCCGAAGCCACAGGGTACAACTCTTGGATCTTCTTCCCCCTGGTGGTCCGTGCCTTGGGCCTGATCGCTTCCATGTTCGGGCTGGTAGCCGTGCGCTGGAGGGAAGGCGAAAACCCGATTAGTCCGCTCATCCGTGGCTATGCAGTGGCCTTTGCACTCTCAGTGGTAGGCCTGGCGGCTTGCACCTACTTGATGCTGGGTGAGGCCTGGTGGTGGTTCTTCGTCGCTGGCTTCATCGGTCTCCTGACCAGCGTGGCCTTCGTGGTCATTACTGAGTACTACACAGGGAACAGATGGCGTCCAGTCAGATTCATGGCGGAGCAGTCCAGGACAGGGCCAGCCACCAATATCATCGCTGGCATAGCTATCGCCTTCGAGAACACGGCTGCCCCCGTGGTCGTGATCTCAATCGCCTTGATCGGATCCTTCTGGGCTGGCGCGCAGGGCAGCGGAATGCTGGGCGTTAGCCCTACCGTCGGGGGTATCTATGGCACTGCAGTGTCTACCATGGGCATGCTCATGACCTGCGCCTATATTCTATCCATGGACACCTTTGGGCCTATTGCCGATAACGCAGGCGGCATCGTGGAGATGTCGGGAGCCTCCGAGCAGATCCGCCGAGGCACCGACGCACTGGATTCGGCTGGAAACACCACCAAGGCCCTCACCAAGGGATACGCTATCGGCTCCGCAGCCCTGGCTGCTTTCCTGCTGTTCTCAGCCTACCTGGACAAGGTGGCGTTGGTGAGGACACGCATACTCGAAGGCCTGGGGTACGCCCCAGAGGTGATCGAGCAGATTATCGGCGCACAGGTGGTGGATCTGACTAGGGTCGAGGTTTTCGTCGGGGCCACCATCGGAGCGATGCTCATCTACCTGTTCAGTTCCTTTGCCATCCGAGCGGTAGGGCGCGCGGCAAGCGAGATGATAGAGGAGGTGCGTCGGCAGTTCCGTGAAGATCCCGGGATCATGGCCGGCACTTCCCGGCCCGACTATGCCCGGGCTGTGGATATCAGCACCCGCGCAGCATTGAGGGAGATGATCGCACCAGGACTCCTGGCAGTGGCCACGCCCATCGTCGTCGGAATCCTGTTGCGCGCCGAAGCGGAAGCCGCCTTCTTGATGGTAGGCACCATAGCGGGCGTTCTCCTGGCCACGGTGATGAACAACGGCGGTGCGGCCTGGGACAACGCCAAGAAATCGATAGAAGCGGGGCTGCTCAAGGACGCTGACGGGAACCCTATCGCCAAGGGCAGTGAGATTCATGCGGCAGCGGTGGTCGGGGACACGGTTGGAGATCCCTTGAAGGATACCGCCGGACCTTCCCTACATGTCCTTATCAAGCTGTTGTCCACCATTACCTTGGTGCTTGCGCCGCTGTTCATCAGTGTGTAATATCGCTTCTGTCGCACGAATTCAGCTGGGATAGCCCCACTTCAGCGTTCTCTTGCTGGCCTGGGGCTATCCTTCTGACTACTGGCCCCAAGATGTGCCAGCGTTGACAGGATGCCCGAAACTGCTATAATAGAAAGAGGTTGGCTTCTTGGACAGAAATGACAGACAAGACTAGTGAGACTAGGGCAGGCGGACGTCAAGCCCTAGCCATCGTAGTATTGGCATCTCTCACGATGACCTTCTGCACGGTGGCGGGGGTCTTCTCGGGGTACGTTTTCTACGGACTGATCGAGATCCCGTACTTCTACGACGTCTACCGCACGCTGGTTCAGCCTCTCGAGGCAACCGGGCTCCTCCCTACGGTCGGGCCGCGCTTCGAGAACGTGCCCGCAGCGCAGGCAACCGCAGAGGCCATACACGGCAACCCGCGCATCAACGTCCTGCTGGTCGGCCTCGATCGGCGTTGGGAGGTGTCACACAGGGCATTCCGGACCGACACGATGATGATTGCGTCGCTTCACCTCGACACCAACGAGGGGCTGCTGTTGTCTATCCCTCGGGATCTGTATGTCGAGGTCCCCGGACATGGCAAGAGAAGAATCAATATCGCCCACGTGCTGGGCGAAACGCAGGACTATCCGGGCGGAGGACCTGCTCTGCTGATGGACACCATAGAGGAGAACTTCGGCATACCCGTACACGGTTACGTGATGATCGACTTCCGAGGCTTCAGGGAGATGGTCGATCTCCTCGGCGGGGTGGACATCTACGTAGAGAAGGAGGTATGGGACTACAAATATCCCGACGACCGCGGGGGCGAGATCACCATCCACATCCCGGCAGGACAGCAGCACATGGATAGCGAAACGCTGCTGCGGTATTGCCGTTCCAGATATGGAAGTGACGACTTCGACCGCATGCGCAGGCAGCAGAAAGCACTGCGAGCGTTGGGCGAGAAGTTCTTGAGCCTTGAGATGCTGCCCAAACTACCGGATTTGCTGCAAACCATGAGTCATACCTTCTACACGGACCTGTCCCCGGCAGTGATGGTCCGCCTAGCCGGAATGGCCGCCCAGGTAGATCCAGATCAGGCGCGCCTCGTGGTCATAGACCGCTCTTTTCTTGACCCGTCACAGAGACAGCCGGGCGATGAGCCTAGCTTACTCTATCCCGATTGGGACAAGATTCATGCCCTCGTTGACGAGCTATTCTACGAGTAGGCCGCGGCTGACTCCTCCTGCATCCTTATACACTGCAAGCTGATGGTTCAATAGGCGAGAGGCAAGATCATGACCACGGCCTATGTCTACGATCCGCAGTACCTAGAGCACAATCGATCGGGACACGTCGAGCGTCGAGAGCGGCTGGAGACGACGATGCAGGTGCTCCAGCAGGACAGGCTGCTAAAAGAGCTCGTCCAGGTGGAAGCTACGCCGGTGCCGATGGAGCACCTGTTGAAGGTCCATCAGCAGCAATACGTCAACCTCGTCCGGGAGGTCGCGGACAAAGGAGGAGGCAATCTGGACCCTGACACCTACGTCAACGGTCGTTCATATGAGGTCGCATTGTTGGCCGCCGGGGGAATGCTGAATCTCGTGCAGGCAGTCTTGGACGGAGAAGTGGAGAACGGGTTTGCATTGGTGCGCCCTCCCGGCCATCACGCCTTGCCGGGCCGGGCCATGGGATTCTGCCTCTTCAACAACGTAGCTGTGGCTGCCAAGTATGCCCTCAGCCAGAATGGCCTCTCGCGCATTCTCATCGTGGACTTTGACCTCCATCACGGCAACGGTACGCAAGACGTGTTCTTTGCCACCAGCGAAGTACTTTACTTCTCCACCCATCAGTACCCGTACTATCCGGGCACCGGTCACTGGAGCGACATAGGACAAAGCGAGGGTGAGGGCTACACCATAAACGTGCCCCTCCCCCCAGGAGTGGGAGACCAAGGTTACGAGCGCATCTTCGACGAGATACTTTATCCGGTAGCCGAGCGCTATCGCCCGGAACTAATCTTGGTATCTGCCGGATACGATGCTCACTGGGCGGATCCCCTGGGCATGATGCAACTCTCTGCCACTGGCTACAGCTCACTGACTCGCGTGCTGAAGGAGATGGCGGAGGAACTCTGTGATGGTCGCCTAGCCTTCACGCTGGAGGGTGGATACGACCTGGAAGCTCTGGCTCATTCCATCGCCGCCACTATGCAGGCTTTGCTGGGCGACGATATTACCGATCCCCTGGGCCCATCGCCCCGGCCCGACGTCTCCGTCGACGACATAATCCTTCAGATCAAGGGCGTGCACCGGTTGGTCTAGCCGTCCATTTGACGGCAGCACCCGATTGATCTTGCGAACTCGACACGTCTAGCGCGGCTGTTGACTCTAGCCGCAAACCGAGGTAGGGCTCCATGGCGCTTCAGTTCACCCGCAACTCAGACGCGATATTGACATTTCAGGGAAATGAGTGCATAATATTAAACAAGTGGAACCCCCGTTCTTGATCGTTGACGGAGGAAGAACCATGGCCGAGATAACCCTGCGTGAGTACTGTGACCAGGCAAGGAAGCTTATCAGGGATGAGTCCTATGATCGTGCCATCGCCATATGCCGTCACATCTTGAAGCACTACCCCAAGCACATCAGGTCCTATCGCTTGATGGGTGAGGCATCCTTGGAGAGAGGTGACTATGTCGAGGCAGCCAATCTCTTCAAGAGGGTTCTCAGCGCCGATATGGAGGACGTTGTCGTCTACGCAGGCTTGGGCATTGTATACGATGAAGAAGGCGCCGTCGATGAAGCAATTTGGCAGCTAGAGCGAGCTTTTGAGTTGACTCCGGGCAACGCAGAGATTCGCAAGGAGCTGCAGAGACTCTACGCGCAGCGCGATGGCGAAGCACCTCCCAAATTGAAGCTCACACCAGCAGCTTTGGGCAGGTTATATCTAAGAGAGGGGCTATATCAGCGCGCCATAGACGAGTTCAGAGGCGTGCTAGAGGAAGACCCTGAGAGAGTCGACATCCAGGTGACCTTGGCCCAGGCGCTGTGGTGGAACGAGCAGCGGCGAGAAGCCGCCGAGGTCTGCGAGGAGATTCTGGAGCAGTTCCCAAACTGTCTAAAAGCCAACCTGATACTGGGCGAAATCCTCTTCAACAGTGATCGCGAGGATGAGGGTCGAGCCCTGTTGGACACGGCTCAAGCCATGGATCCTGAGAACATCGTCGCTCATGAGTTGTTCGGCGATCAATCACCTCTGCCTTTGGAGACCGTTGGCGTGCCCAGGCTGGACGAGGAGGGACTGCAACAGGAGGTAGAAGAGATTAGTCCAGAGATGCCCGCCGTCGCCGAGAAGGCCGAGGCGGAAGAAACTCCTCCTCTGATCTCTGAGGAGGAGTTCGAGGAGGCAATGCCGGATTGGCTCCGCAAATTGCAGGAGGGCGAGAAGGAACCAGTCCACGAGGCAGAAGTATCTCCGCTCACCACGGAGGAGATGCCCGACTGGCTTCGCGAACTGGCAACAGAGAGACCTGTGGATGCGGAAGCTGCAGCTCTGGCTGAAGAACAGCGCTCAGCGACGGAGGAGGGGGAACTGCCTGCCTGGGTCCGTGACGTCAGAGACGTCCCAGAGTACGGCCAGGCTGAGGAGGGCCCTGTGCCGGTTCCACCGGCAGAAGGGGCGCCTGTGGAAGGGGAACCCGAAAGCATCGGCGGTCCAGAGGCGGAGTTCCCTCCAGCCGAAGAGGAAGGTGAGGTGCTCAGGGAGGAGCCAACGGTCACACTGGAGGAGCCCCAGCGGGAGTTCGCTGAAGCTGTGCCCCCTGAAGGGCGGGTGGAGGAGCCCCCTGCTCTTGCGGACGAGGACGTACCCGACTGGCTGAGCGCGCTGAGGGCCGAAGAGGCTGAGTCTGTTTCCCCTCCAGAACAAGCGATTTCTCCAGAAGAGGAGGAAGTACCAGCGTGGCTGCGTGAGTTGCGCGAAGAACCCGGCGCAGAAGAGCTCGCCGCACCTCCGCAGGAGATGGTGGGTCCGGCTGAGGTACCCCTGAAGGAGGTGCCAGATCGTGAACAACCCCCTGAGACGGCTTGGGAGGAAGAAAGGCCAGCCGTTGAGGAAGAAGCAGAGCTAAGCGAAGAGACCATGGTTCGTCTCCGCGAGTCCATGCCGGACGAATCGGCATCCATTGAGGAGATAATGGCCTGGATGGAGAGATCCAAGGCTATGCTGGCCGAAGACGAAGTGTTCGAAGCGCACCTGGAGGAAAGGGCGGAGGCTGCCCCGGAGGAGCCTGAAGAAGTGCAGGCTCCCGAGGCCGAAGAAGAGGTGCCTCCATGGCTTGCGGAACTGCGGCCCAAGGAGCAGGAAGTCGAAGCTCGGGTTGACGAAGAGACTATGCCGGTTGAGGAGAAGGAACTCCCGACCTGGTTGCGAGACCTGAGAGCCGAGGCGGCAGAGGAAGAAGTCGTGGCTCGTGGGGAAGAGCGTGAGATCTCGCTTGACGAAGCACGGGTTCCCTCCCCAGAGGACGAGGAGGTGCCGTCTCCACCTGTGCAGGTGAGGGCGGAGGCTGCGGAAGAAGAAGCGGAGCCTCCCGTAGAAGAAGAGCTGATTCCCCTCATGGAGGAAGAAGAAATCCCCTCATGGCTTCGCGAACTGAGGGGAGAAGCGGCCAAGGGAGAGGAACGCGTTCCGGTCGAGGAGCCCGAAGCCCTGATTGAGGAAGCACCAATCGCGCCGATGGAAGAAGAGGAAGTCCCTTCGTGGCTTCGCGAACTGAGGGCAGAAGCGGTCAAGGAAGAGGAACCCGTGCCGGTCGAGGAGCCCGAAGCCCCGATTGAGGGACCGCCAATCGCGCCGATGGAAGAAGAGGAAGTCCCTACATGGCTTCGCGAACTGAGGGCAGAAGC
>CAZBJW010000032.1:0-4701 GCA_964492135.1 uncultured Anaerolineales bacterium | reverse complement strand
CGCCGATGGAAGAAGAGGAAGTCCCTACATGGCTTCGCGAACTGAGGGCAGAAGCCGCCAGAGAAGAAGCGCTGGCTCCTTCGGAAGCTCCCGCGGCGGAAGTTGAGTTGCCACCGATGGAAGAGGACGAGATACCGTCCTGGCTTCGCGAACTGAGAGCAGAAGCAGTCAAGGAGGCTGCAGGTCCCCCGGAAGCAGGCGAGCGTGCGCTCGAAGAGATTGGGGCGCCGCCCGTCGAGGAAGAGTTGCCTACCCGAGAAGTGGTCACCGCCGAAGAGCGTGCTGCGGCCGCTCCCAGTGTGGCAGAGCCTGTGAGGGAGGCTGTCCGGGCTGGGTGGGGCATAGAGGAGTATCGCAGGCACCTGGAGTCCAATCCCCAGGACGACCGCACCAGGCTAGACCTGGCCCGAGCCTACGGGCGGAACCGCAAATGGGACGAGGCTGCATCTCAGTACGAGCTGATACTCTCCCATGGCACTATGTTTGACGAGGTCATAGAGGATCTAGAAAGGGTGGCCGAAGATGCCCCAGATCACCTACCCACCCATGAGTTGCTAGCCGATGCCTACATGAAAGGCGGGCACTTGCAGAAGGCACTCGACAAGTACCGTTGGCTGAGAGTGGTGCTGAGCGGTTGACAGCTTCCGCAGCGTATGAACATAGGTCGGTGAATGAAGGCGTGTGGCTCCACCACACGCCTTCAAGTGTGACCAGACAATGGTGAAAGGGCTTCTACGATGAGATCGAACCTATCGGAGAGGACTCTGGTGTTGGTCAAACCAGACGGAGTGAAACGGGGCATACTGGGCAGGGTGCTGACCAGGTTTGAGGAGGTAGGTCTCAAGATAGTAGGCCTGAAGATGGTTCACGCTTCCAGGAGCTTCGTGGAGAACCATTATCCCAACACCCCGGAGTGGATCAAGGGAATGGGGGAGAAAACCCTGCAGACCTACCGCGAACAAGGCAAAGACCCTGTGGCAGAGGTTGGTACCGACGACCCCATGGAGATTGGCAACATGATAAAGGATTGGAACGTCGACTATCTGACATCTGATCCTCTAGTTGCCTTGGTCCTGGAGGGAGCCCATGCCATCAGCGTGGTCAGGAAAATGTGTGGCTTCACTTTGCCGGCCTTCGCTGAGCCTGGAACGATCAGAGGAGACTTCTCGATCACATCTCCTATTGTGGCCAACGAACTGAAGAGAGCAGTCAGAAACCTAGTCCATGCTTCCAGTGACCTGGAAGAGGCTGAATACGAGATCAACTACTGGTTTCCAGGCCAGGAACTGTGTTCCTACGAGAGCGCGGCAGAGAACGTGATGTTCTAGTTGAGGTCTCTACGGAAAGTGACGGGACGGACCTTCGATTCCATCGCCGTGCTGACAGGCGCGGGGATATCTGCCGAAAGCGGTGTGCCGACTTTCCGCGGAGAGGAGGGGCTCTGGCGGCAATACCGTGCCGAGGAGCTGGCCACGCCTTGGGCCTTCCAGCGAGACCCTGCACTGGTCTGGCAATGGTACGATTGGCGGCGCGGACTGATAGCCAGCTGCGAACCCAACTCAGCTCACCACACCCTGGTAGAGATGGAGAAGCAGTGCGGGGATTTCCTCCTCATCACCCAGAACGTGGATGGCCTGCACCGACGGGCCGGCAGCCAGCGATTGCTGGAACTCCACGGCAACATCTGGCAGATGCGATGCACAGATGAGAATACCGTCGTGGAGAACAGCGCCGTCCCCCTCCCCGAGGTGCCGCCCAGGTGCTCGTGCGGTGCCCTTCTGCGGCCCCATGTGGTGTGGTTCGGGGAGTCGCTGGACCCTGAGATACTTGGGGCAGCCTTTCGGGCGGCTGAGAGAAGCCAGTTGATGTTGGTCATCGGCACCTCGGCTGTGGTGCAACCGGCGGCTTCCCTGCCAGCGATAGCAAGGGACAAAGGCGGTTATCTGATAGAAGTCAACGTGGAAAGAACGCCGCTCTCGGCTTATGCGGACGAAGTCGTCTTGGGCCCGGCGGCTGAGGAACTTCCCAGACTGTGGCTCAGGCTTAAGGAGAATATCCTGTAGAGGCGTCTACACACCCTACTGTATCCTGACCACGAGAGACGCATCGCTCCACAGTTCCTCCAACTGGTAATAGTCCCGTTGAGCAGGCAGGAATACGTGCACGATGATCGTGCCATAGTCCAAGAGCATCCAGCCAGAAGCGGGGGCGCCTTCGATTTGGAGGGGCTTGAGGCCTGAGTTCTGTGCACTTTCAAGTATGTTATCGAAGATGGCCTTGACCTGCCGCTCAGTGTCTCCGCTGCAGACAATGAAGTAGTCGGCAAGCAGCGACACAGATCGGACATCAAGCAAAATGATGTCGGAGCCTTTCTTGTCAGCGATGGCGTTCACCAGTTCTCTAGCCAGCTCCCCGGATTCCAGATTCTTCTCCTCGCTGATCACTACTTGCGGCAAGCAGCCCTTGGTGGCCCTGACCTCGCCAGCGAGAGCACGGACTAGGGACGTGCTTCCAGCACAACCCTTACGACTTGCTCCTGTCCATCGCGGATGATTCCTACGCTTACCTCCTGCCCCACCTCGGTCTCCATGACCAGGTAGGACAAAAGGTCCTCAAACTGAAGTGTCTCCCGGCCATCGATCCTGACAATGATGTCTCCCCCCTCGCGGACCAACTGGCCTCTGATCTCCACGTTCCTCGAACCGCCTCTGAACCCAGCTTTCTCCGCTGGGCTGCCCGAGACGACCTCGGAGACCAGGACCCCGCTTTCCACTGGCAACCCCAGCTCTTCCACGAGGATGGGCGTGATGGTCAGGCCCTTGATGCCCAACTGTGGGTGGTCATAATGGCCATCAGAGATGAGGCGGGGGACCACGCGCTTCGCGAGGTTGATGGGTACGGCAAAGCCGACTCCGGTGCCGAAGCCAGTGGTCGTCCTTATAGCTGTGTTCACGCCTACTACTAGGCCCCGGGCGTCCAACAGCGGCCCTCCCGAGTTTCCCGGATTGATGGCTGCATCGGTCTGGATCACGTCCGGTATGGCGAACAAGCTCTCGGCGGGCAAGGTACGCCCGAGGGCGCTCACGACGCCGGTGGTGAGGGTCCCTTCCAGACCGAAGGGATTGCCGATGGCGATGGTCCGCTGCCCCACATGCAGTTCGTCCGAATCTCCTAGCTCCACACTGTGCAGAAGCTCGGCAGGCAAATCTATCTGGATCACGGCCAGGTCGCTGTGGGGATCGCTACCGAGCACTCGAGCCGAGACGATTGTTGCATCGTACAGAGTCACCTGAACGTCTTCCGCTCCCTCCACCACATGGTTGTTGGTGACAATGTGTCCCTCATGGTCGATGATGAAACCAGAACCCTCACCTTCCTGGAACAACTCAGCGTCTATCGACGGCGCGGTCGGCCTCAGAACCTGGATGTTGACGACGGCTGGGTTGACTCGCTCATAGAGGTTTATCAACAGCAAGTCCTCGGCAGTCGCCTCATCCAGCACGGATGGAGGAAGCGATGTGGGAGTTGGCACGACGACGAAGGGCGTCGCGGTGGCGCTGGATGGTGGCTTGGGCGTGGGGCTGGGAACAGCAGGAAGAGGCACGCATCCGAGCAACGTCATGCTCAGCAGCAGCGAAATCACAATAACCAGACCGGTCCGATGTCCTCTCACGGTTGTCCCCTTTCTTCCCTTCAAACCACCCATCCTCCTCATTCCATGGCGCCCTAGCCTTCAGCGCTCTCATTCTATCTGCCTGAGGGCGCAAAGTCAAACCCTTCCAAGCTGCCCCAGGACCCAGATTTAAGGTTGTAAAGCTTCGCAGGACTTGACAAGTGTGAGAATTATGGTATTATTAATTTGCTAATTGCGCAATACTGCAGCAGTGGGCAGTGACTCCCTCATGTTCATTAGTCGATGGGAAGAAAACCTGAACTCCCACGCAGCGTGCACTCTGACCTATACCATATTGGAGAATCACCATGACACCGCTGATCACCACTGATTCAGATGAACTCCGCTCAATAATCACTTTTCGAACCTCGACCATCTATGAAATGTGTCTCAGCTTGACCACATTGCACAGTCCACGCCCGCGCCATCGAGACTGGGCAGGGCAAGCCAGGGCTCTGTTGTCCAAGAAGGTCTTGGACGACTTGGAGTTTCTATACAGCCGCTTCGAGAATGGAATTCTCCTGATGGAACTCGCGATCGACTACCCCGATCACCATGATGTTGATGGCTTTCTGCGGTATGTCGAGGAGATGACGATACCTCGCTTTCTCTTCTACGTTCTCGGCCGTTTGGCTCCGGAGGAAGACATGGCCAGGCTGGAGCCCAGCGTGGACTCGTTGCTCTCTGTGATCACCCAGGCGTGTCCAGAGGGAGACTCACATATGGAGAGGAAGTATGGGACTGAGGACTATGTACGACTCGTCGCCGATCCGGGTGGTTATCGGAGAAGAATCCTAGGACTGTGGAAGGGATATTGGGAGAGCTACTTCCGAGAAGAGGGCGAACAGTACAGGCAACTCTGCGAAGAGAGCGTAGAGGAGAAGTCGCTGGCACTGTCGCGCCAAGACGCTTTGGAATTCTTCAAGAAGCTGTCGAACAAGCCTGAGCTCCCCGATCAGATTCCACCGGGCTATCCTACAAGTGAGATAGTCCTGGTGCCCACGTGTTTTGGCCACCCTCCCATGACC
>CAZBJW010000031.1:12977-25871 GCA_964492135.1 uncultured Anaerolineales bacterium | reverse complement strand
CGGGAGTAGCTTAGTTGGCAAAGCATCTGCCTTCCAAGCAGAGGATCGCGAGTTCGAATCTCGTCTCCCGCTCCACCAACAGGGCCCATAGCTCAGTGGTCAGAGCGACCGGCTCATAACCGGTTGGTCCCAGGTTCGAATCCTGGTGGGCCCACCACACTTCGCTCAACCGCGGGCCCTCCTCACACGTGAGAAGGGCCATTGTTATGGGGTCGTTTTGTTGGCTGGAAGGAGAGGTTCAGATGGTTGTTACCCAACGCATCAGGTTCAGCACACGAGGGAACGGGGAAGTAGTCGACATCACCGACCAGGTAGCCCGCAGAGTCGTAGAGTCAGAGGTCCGCGACGGCACCGTAACCATCTTCAGCCCCAGCGCCACGAGCTCCCTCACGACCATCGAGTATGAATCGGGAGCGGTTCACGACCTGCAAACCCTCTTCGACCGGCTGGTGCCGCAAGACATCGACTATCGTCACAACCTGCGCTGGGGCGATGGTAACGGTCATAGCCATGTGCGAGCTGCCCTCTTCGGGGCCTCCCTGACGGTGCCCTTCGTCGACAAGCGCCTGACCTTGGGCACCTGGCAGCAACTCGTGTTTCTCGATTTCGACGTGCGGCCGCACAATCGGGAACTGGTGTTGCAGATCATGGGCGAATGAGCATCCCCTGCACCCCGGGTGTGCACTGGTAGACGGAGACGCGTTCAATGAGCAAAGCGGCGGTCATCTTGTCGGAGGATCTGTGGCAGATCGGCCACGGCGAAAACCATCCTCTGAGACCCGAGCGACTGCAAAGGGGCTACGAACTCTTGACCGAGTATGGCGCTTTCGACGGAGACCAGTCACAGCTCGTTGCGACCAGGCCAGCCACGAGGGATGAACTCCTGCTCTTCCACACCGAGGAATACCTGGACGCAGTGGAGAGCCTGAGCCGCGGCGAGAGGGAGTACACCCCCGGTCGATACAATTTCGGGCCTGGCGACAACCCGGTGTTTGAGGGTATGTACGATATTGCGGCCCTCAAGGTCGGGGCTGCCCTCGTGGCCACGGATTTGGTGACCAGCGGAGAGGTGGATGTGGCCTTCAGCCTGGCTGGTGGAATGCATCACGCCCGACCCCACTACGCCTCTGGTTTCTGCATCTTCAACGACATCGCGGTGATCATCCACGCCCTGCTTAGCCAGGGTCTGAAAGTGGCGTACGTGGACATCGACGTTCATCACGGCGATGGAGTGCAGGAGGCCTTCTATGACACGGACAGAGTCCTGACCATATCGATCCACGAATCCGGATACTTCATCTATCCCGGCACCGGTTTCGTCAGAGAGACCGGCGAGGGAGTGGGGCAGGGCTTCGCGGTGAACCTGCCTCTGGCCCCTTATACCGACGACGAGATCTACCTATGGGGCTTCGAACAGGTAGTGCCCCCTGTGGTCGACTGGTTCCAGCCCGACATCGTCGTGACTCAGCTGGGCATCGACACGCATTACCTGGATCCACTGGGGCACCTGATGCTGACCACCCAAGGCTATGCGGAGGTGGTGCGCAGGATCAAGGAGTTGGCGCCGCGCTGGATTGCCCTCGGCGGCGGAGGATACGAGGTTGGCGTGATGCCCAGGGCGTGGACGCTGGCCTACGGCGTCATGTGCGACAGGGACTTCCCCGACCAACTACCGGAGGGCTACGCAGAGAAGTACGGGTCAGCAACCCTGCGCGATCAGAAGACTCCTCACGTCGAGCCACGCACCAAGGACGTGGCTCTACGCCATGCCACGCTGGCGATAACGGAGTTGCGAGAGAGGATACCGGGATTAAGACAATAGCGGTGTGGTTGCGGCGAGAAGCGTACCACGCGAAAGTATTCTGCGCCACCTGTCGACTAGAACTCCTTCCATGTCATCGGCGCCCCGTTGACGGCGAGCACGGTGGTCGGCGATAGGAACTCCACGGCGGAGATTTCGTTATTGCCCGGCACAATCGCCGAGGGGTTCGTAACAACCTGCTCCCAAGTTCGGCCCGCGTCCGTACTGCGAAAGATCCCGCTTCGGAATCCACCGGCAACCACCACGTGGCTAGCTGGAAAGTCCGGCGCCGCCGCTAGGCTACCTACAGCGACAAAGAGAGTCCACTCCTCTACCTGATGCGACCTTCGACCGACGCCAAGCGGTGGAGAGTCCAAGATCATGGCACCCGACCCTGTGAAATCTCCAGCCGCGCGCAGTACGGGTCCGGTCATCGTCATCTTGGCATCTCTTTGGCTGTCGATGCCTAGGACCAGAGCCTGATCCGCCTGGTCCTCGCTTGCAGCAAGAACCATGCTGCGGTCGAACGACTCAGAGAGCCGGTACGGGACGTCGAGCAGCTTCTCCCAGTTCAGCAGGTCGGTAGTGGCGTACAACCCACGATCATCGCCATACGTGATGCTCACGAAGAGACGGTAGCCTCTTTCCGCCTGGACAGCGGCCAGCCACTGTTTCGGACCGTCAGGCAATCCCGGCACGAGTGACCAGTTCCTGCCATCAGCCGAACTCCAGAGACCCGACCACGTTCCCACCAAGAGGTGTGTCCCTTGTGACGTCCCGGCAATGGCCTCGAGCGCGAAGGGCCAGTACCCCGCAGCATCCGGCAAGGTACCAGCGAGGGCCCATGTTTTCCCGCCATCCTCCGTTTGATAGACAGCAACGTGGAATTCCTCGGTGGCCGCCGCATAGGCCTTGTCTTCCACCAACGGGTCAGGCGCGACTTTGGGAAACCCCGGGAGTGCGACCCCATCCCACGTCTGACCCCCATCCCACGAGTACAGGATGCCGCCCGACCCGAACGTCTGGAACTGAGCAAGAAGCACCTCGCCCGTTGTGGCGTCGATGCTAACCATGGCCGGGTACGGCCCGCGGGCACCGCGCAGGTTAATAGCGAGCGTACCGCTTTGGCGACGCTCCAGAGAGAAGTGGACCCCCTTTCCCCCAGGAAGGGCAGGCGTGAAATCCGGCTTTGCCTCTAGAGCGAGAGTCAGCGCCTCGGGGCTGTCTAGCGCCAGTTGGCCCGTCAGCATCCCGCCGACCCCAGTCCGGGGTCCCTCCGTTCCTGGAACCACGGAACCGTCCACCACATCGACACGCAACTCACTGCCCGGTGGGGTGAAGTCCACGATAGTCGCCTGCCAGGCCCGTCGCCGTCCATCCAGCCCGGAGGAGGGCGAGTCTTCCGGGTGATCTATGCTTACCAGAGAGGTAAGCACGGCGCCGGTTCGCCATCCCCGGGCGTATGCTTCCAGCGCCTCGCGCACCTCCGCCACCGTCATCGGCCGAGCCTCTTCACGGAGAACGGGCGATGACTCGGGCGGCCGGGTGGCAGCAGCGCCGCTGGGAGTGGAGGTCGCCGCGGGGCTGGATATGCCAGTGGAAGTAGGTGTCTCTGCGGGCAGGCCAGTTGAAGTCGGTGTGTCCGTCGGCGTCCCAGTGATGATCGACGTCAGGTCACTGATCACCACCACGGCCCCCACGAGCCCCAGCAGCACGACCACAGCCAGACCCGCCAATACGCTCTTGCGTGGCACTTGAACACCCCACTAATCCAGTGGCAGATTCAGACTTCTACCACGCATTGACGCCTGCGCCTCGCGTTTTCGAACCTCCTCGTTCGCATCCTCACGTCCCGTTCGTGGAGCCGTCATAGCCAGACAAGCAGGACTACGTCTGCTGAGCTGTCTGCACCAGTCTTACCATCAATTCATCGAATTGTCCACAGAGACAACCGGATTTGTCGCATGTCGCTTTGCCCAGCTTTTCATGAGGAAACCGCAAGCATCACTCTCCCACCCCCGGGATGCTGCTGATCCCATCACCCAAAGCCTCGAAACTGGCGCTTCCACTGGTCGTGACGCTGTTGGCAGCTTGAGAGCCCACTGAGGTGTCGACCTTCTCGCCTCATTCCTGGCCGCCCGGTTCACGCTAGACCAACATCTCTCACTGCGCTTGTGGGACGAAAGATCTCTTCCGTGTTGACTCCAAACCGGATCTGCGCGAAAGCCAATCACTTGGCCACAATTCGCCCACGCGCCCCACGCATCCTGCTACTACCCTTGCATGGAGACTCGTTTTCGACTCTGTGAGCCAGGCAGGACGTCGCGAACAATAGAGTAGAGGACGAAGGCGCCAATAGCCAGCAGCACCACGTGAGGAATTCCATACCTCCAATGTATGACAAATAAACCTGGGTGGTCTGAGATCCCGTAACCGTGACCTGCAAACCAACCGTAGATCGCGGGAAGCTGCAAGAGCACCAACACAGAGTATCCCAGTGCCAAGACGAGCTTAAAGGGTCGTGTGCGCCTACGTCCCGCCGCCAGGGAAACGCTGGCAAGAACAATGCCTGTGCACAGGGACACCCGGCCCCACAATTGCACAGACTCGTAGAATCCAGCCTCGGCTGGACCGAGAGCACGGTAGACAGATATGTAGATATACGCAACGCCCAGGACCGCCCCTCCCAGGCTTCCTACAAGCAGTAAGGCGATGGTCCTCATGGAATAGTTCCTGGCATGATATGCTGATATCCGACGTGGTCACGCCATCCAGACGCCCACTTGGCCCAGGTTCATCCCGTTGCCGTTTGATGATGCCATGTGACTGCCCCTCCACAGTACAACCCACCGATTGCTCAGAGCAATCACTCTCGGATGCCCGCACCAACGCCACGGTGACACACTTCACAAACAGTGTACCACGAAATCTCCCTGCTGTCCCCAGGGAAAACCCTGGTTTTCAGCCCGCCTGGTTTGGCAACGACACTGATGGTGTGCTACCGCACCTTCTTGACGCCCTTGCCAGGCTGCAGCGTGATTCCCATTCTCGCCATGCCCCGACCGATCAGCAGGAGCATCTCACCCAGAGTCTTCGGAAGCCAGCGACCCATGCTCTTAGCCGAAAGTCCTGATGTCGACTATCCGCAAGTCAGCGGACAAGACGCGCCAATACCGCAGCACGATCACATACCGGGCGTGAAACGATTCTGCCTGACGAGACTGGTGCAGTCCTCATGGAGCGATTGAGGCAAACTGTGGCAAGTATGTGTCCTTGTCTACGGGAGGTCGACGAATCGATGAAGCCCCGTACCCCTGCGCACTGCCGCGAACGAGAGCGCCGAGGAGTGGACCGTGATCGCCGGGTCGGCTATGACAGCGAATTCAGAAGTCGCCTCAGCACGGTCACCATGCCCACAAACAGCCGGGGCAAACATTACGCTTGCCCTCTTGCTCGCGCTGCCTTCTCGTTCTCACCGCTGCACAATCCTTGGCACCAAGGTATCGAACACCTCGTGAGTTCCCGGGTCGGGCAGGCCGTCCACCCACAGGAGCATCAAAGTGTCACCCTCTACGCCAAAAAACCAGTAGCTGACCCAGGTCAGACCCTCCTGAGAATAAGTGAGCTGCATCGCACTCCCACGCACACCGTTGGCGGCGGCAAGAGATTCATCGTAGCCCGCCCGCTCTGCTTTGGCGTCCACCGCTATATTCCCTTCCTTGTGGAACCACTCCAGTTGCCGCTCGAGGGCTGTGGCTGCTTGCAGCTCATCTCGGTATTGGTACACGACACTTAAGGCATAGGCACCAGCCTGCTTGCGTTGTAGCTTGCCTTGTAGGACGCTGTCCTGCAAGGTGAAAGGATACCATCCGCCGGCCACATATCCATCCAGGAATCCCTCGACCTGCAAAGGTATGTTGACGGGACACGGGGAGCCTGGGAAACGATCTGCTGTCAACTGCTCAGCGTAGTATCCCTCGCTATCCTGGGGCAGATCACTTTTCTGCAATACCCGTCGTGCCAGTGGGTTCTCGGGTTGTCCATGACTCTTGCCCCGCGCTACTACAGAAGAACCGGCAACCACTACGGACAGCACCAGCAACGCAGCTGCTAACCAGAGAAGTCGCTTTTTCATGTTGTCTCCCATAACGATGCCCTTCAGTCGCAGGCAGCCCTCACCAACCAGAGAGCGGATTGTCCCAGTACCCAGGTGGCAGCTGCCACACGTCACCGTCATACGTGCTCACCGTCACCCAGGCGATCACTTCGCGGTCGCGCCGCACCCGGATCAGCCACCATTCTGGGCCGCCCATTCCATACAGGAAGGGTGTGTCAACGCTGGCATCATCGTACCGAGACAAGACGTCTCGCGCTCGCGCCATGGCCTCCTCAGCTGTCGGCGGATCGGGGAAATGCTGGGGGCAGTCACTCAGGTCGTTGGGATCTTCGTAGTGCCAGCCGAAACGCTGAAGCTCCAGGCACTGTGCGGATATGTCCACATAGCCGATGATACGGTCGCCCCGGCGGAAGAGGAACTTGTAGTATGAAGGCCTGCCGTCACGACACTCGAACAGCAGCGGCCCTTCGACTCGGGCTCCCACAAAGGGCCTGTAGCGCCGAGGCTCAGTAATGACGAAAAGGCTGGTCCCCAGCCGGGCTCGTAGCTCAGCGCTGCCCTCGGCAGATTGTCCCCAATGGGTAATCCCACCCCGGACAATGACGCTGATGATGAGCGCAAGCCCGACGATCAGGCCGAGAGAAAGGAGAATCTTCCTCATCCACTTGGCCATGAACGAAGCTCCATGGACTCTGCCACGCGAAGCAACTCTGCGAGAGGGTAGTCGTAAGAGCGAATGTACATGACCAGCCCGCCAACTTGCCACTCCACCAAGCCCGGCCTTAGCCCCGGTCCGTCCTGGCACTCCCACTCCTCTGAGGGAGCGTAGCTAACACAGGACCTTTGCAGGCCGGGCTCGGCTCCTATGCCGGCATGGCCACTGACCTCTACACGCTTGAAGATGTCTGGGTGTTCTATGACCGACCAATCGAAGCTCAAGGCCATCTCCTCGTAGTGCATCATGATATGAATCCCGTTCGCATAAACCAGAGCTGCCTGCCGCATTTCGCGAGGGGTATCGATGGCGGAGGCATAGACCTCTACCAAGGCGGCTTCCTCTGGAAGGTAGCCGGGTACAGGCATTTCGAAGGGCACGCGGCGGCGAGCCTCGTCCAGGGTGACCTTCTCACCCGGGATGGGACCCTCGTAGGGCCAGATCAACTCATAGGTACCGCCGGTTCGATGAGGACGCCAGATTTCGGACCGAAAGAAGCTTTCCTCTGCGGGCACGTTCCTGGTCCTCACCAGCACCAGCCCGACCAGCGCAACCAGGGGCACTGCAAACAGGAAGAAAACTCTTGTTCTCATCTCCATCCCCTGCGTGAACGCCACTAATCAGACTAAACCCGGCGCTGAGCAAACCCAGCACTGAGTCCTGCCCGACGAGTCCTCAAACCACCTTCCGGTGCGAACGTCTCTGGAACAGTTGTCATGGGACAGCTGCCCACCATGAAGGAAGCGCACCGTTCTTCAAGGAGGCGGTTCTCTACCTGCGCGCCGCTCCGCGATACCCCAGCCAGCTGAAGAGTATGAGAACAAGCACAGCTACCACAACCGACAAAGGCCGGAATCCCAGTACCCTTGGCGCCTCACCCACAAGTGCGGCAACCGCGATAAAGCCAGCCAACACGACAGCACCTACCACTCCCACGATGGTCCATTCTCTCCGTGTTCTGGCCATCAGCTCGCGCCCTGTTTTCAGCCTAATGGCGGTGAAAGTCAGGAAAATCGCAACGGTAACAAGCCCTGAGAGTGTCAGGACTTGGCCGGCACTCAAACCAAGGCTTGTGTAGACCACACCAAGCAAGAGAAAGGCTACGTATCCCAGTGCTATCGACCTTATGGTCTCTTGTAGCAATACCTGTCTCAGTCTCATACGTCCCTACCTCCTTGAGATATGCCTCGGTTATGCTGTGCCTTCACATAAGGCGCTCCAACCAGTACACCTCAGGTTGCGTCACCCACCGGGAGCGGCATGGTGACAATCACGGCAGTTCTGGTGATACCTGCCCAGGAACGAAGTATGCAGGGCCGGCTCCTACGAAACAGAAGAACCACAGAGAAGAAAGGCACGTCTACAAACGCAGCCTACCTCCCTTCTGGCTTTCCCCCGATAGCCATCTTAGCTTGCATAAGAAAGAGGACGAACACTAGGACGGCTGTAATTAAGATGGCAGGCCAGGTGCGATAGTAGCCCACGTCAATTGCCGGGCGGGGTTCTGGCAGCCGGAGTATCGGAAGTCGGTCGGCGACGTCAAGCAAGAGGATGTCAGCTAAGACGAAGGCGAGGTTTGTGGCTGCCAGGGCCCCAGGCAGAAGAGTTCTTCTTCTGGTCCGCAGGGTCCCAACGAGCAACAAGGCCACACTGACGAGTACCAGGCCCAAGGCAGGCAAGAAAGAACCCGGCGGACCTTCAAAGAAATCGTTGGCAGTTCTCTCCCAGGTTCCCACCGCCGGTCGCAGGGAGACGTGCACACAGTCCCAAGGTACCAACCAGGCTTCTGTTGCTGCCAATATAAAGAAAGAGATGAGAAACCAGGCACCGACCAGCAAGACCGTGCCACCAACAAACACCGCCCTACCCGGGGGCTTCCATCGCACTATTGAGTCAGCCATTCGTATAGACATGTCACTTGACACCAGTCCAAGAAGTGGCATCCAACTGCTCGACCCACTGAAGCTCCTGCGATTAACACCCAGGATCGCCTCATGCACTCTGCAAGACCGTACCGCTGAAGGTCAGTCGCCGAGTCCGCTCGGCTCAGTCGCAGGCGGCTCGATGGCGATGGGCTCGTTGAAGTCGTAGAACCGCGTAATGCTGTGTTGGGTAACCCACTTCTCCTGCCTGGTGACGGCGTCGTACTCGGCCAGGCGTCCCTCAGTCTTCATCTGGCGGACGAGGTAGTCGTCTTTCCCCACCCAGAGCTCAACCTCCATACTCAGGCCCTGCGTCAGGTTCAGGACTCCCGGCGGCAGGGCATACTCGCCCTCGGCCTCCCATTTCGCCGCCAAGGCTCCAAAATCAACGCTGGCACGGTAATGGATGCAGTCGACACCTCCCATCTGCTGCTCCGGCAGCACCTCGAAGTGGACCAGGTAGTTCAGCGCTTCGAGTTCCTCAGCAATGGGGAACACCACACACGATTCCTCCCGTTCCCCTCCAGGCCAGTCCGCGTCATCTGGGGTCAGGACATACCTCTCATCGCCAATCTGTATACACTGGTGCCAGGATCCAGTGTCCTGGCGTACCTTCACCCGGTAGCGGTCCGGCGCAGCGTACTCTCCCTCCGCGTATAGCGTGACGGTGTCACCCCCCGACCTCTGGCTAGTGGTCGCCGTCTCTCGATACGACTGAGCTGCCGTCGTAGCGACGACTGCTTTCCTGGTCACTTCCTGCAAGTCTGACCCGCTGCCACAGGCACTAAGCGCCATAGTCAGGAAAAGGACCCCTGCCGTCATGACCCACTTGCCCAGGTTCATCCCGTTCCCATCTGATGATGCCATGTGACTGCTCTTCCACACTAACAACCCACCGATTGCTCAGAGCGATGACTTTCAGATGCCCGCACTCGCGCCACGGTGACACACTTCAGAAACAGTATAACACGAAATCCCTCTTTTATCCCCAGGGAAAACCCTAGTTTTTAGTTGAAGATTTCCCCAGGTTGTTGTATTGCTTGTTGCGGGACGCGTTTGCACTTCGGCCCCGTTTGGCGCTCCCTACTTCAGCACTATCACCACGGCTGAGTTCTGTTCGAGTCCACCAGTTACCCGCTAGTACTAGTAGCGCACCGAATTGGCGATCTCCAGCAGTTCCTCGAGCGGTAGCGTCTCCGAGTAGATGGTGATATCCAGGCCGTCAACCCACCACGAGACGCTGCCAGGATAACGATGTTGCCCTCCCATGATCTCCTGCACCTCCGGACTGGTTCCCATGCCAGCATGACCACTAATGGTCACCTTGCTAAAGACAGGAGTTTGTTGAGCGATGATGGCATCCCAATCGGGGGGTGAGTCCATCTGGTGGATGATCATGTGGCATCCATCGGAAAAGACAACGGCCACTGAGTATAGCTCCGTGTATACCTCCTCATCCAGATCGAGAGGTGCCTGGACGACAGAGACCCAGACCTCCTCTATTTCCACGCTAACGGCGTCCGGCAGAGAGGTCGGGAGCGGGATAGTGAAGGGCACGCTGATCCTTGCTTCCGAGAGCGCAACCTTGTCGGCAGGATAGATTGGCCCTTCCCATGGCCAGTTCGGGATATCCGGAACGTGAACCTGGGCTTCTTCTCCGATGAAGCCATAGGGTGCTTCTTGAAGAAGATAGCGGGCTCCAGCCACCGCCACCACTACGACGAGCAGGCTTGTTACCCAAAATCCAGGTGACTTGAGAAGCCACCGAAGCCGGTGATCAGCCATAGTCCGCCTCCCCACGGCGCCCATTATCGATTCGCTCATTGGCGGTGCCCCGGGTCCAACAAGCCCTGTTGCAGCGCTATCACGACGGCCTGGGTCCTGTTGTCGGCACCCAGTTTCCCGAGAACGTTCGTGACATGCCACTCTACAGTCTTGACGGTGATATGAAGTTCTCGCGCTATATCCTTGTTACACATACCCCCACAGATCAGCAGCAGTATCTGCCGCTCCCTTCGGGTAAGCTTCCCAATCATGATCCCACCTCAGGCCCTCGGACCCACGAGACAGATGCGAGGAGAAACAACCCGACAAGAGGAAAGACAACGACTCCCTCAATCACCGACCACGCGTAGAACGAGATCGCCGAACCGTCTCGCCGCGATGGCCGCAGAGCGAGTGAGGTCAAAGGTCGGGAGAGATGAGCTTGCGCCCCGCACGGGGACCCAATGATGGGCGGACGCCCCTGTGCTCCGGGCCTCTGCGGGATCAACACAGCCAGCTCGATCCTGCCATGGAACAGGTTGCTCCACGTCTCGCCTCGCTGGCGCCAGGAGCACCCAAATTCAGCCTGGCAGGATCAACTGGGCTTAGCAGCCTACGCTGGCCAAGAGACAATAAAGAATGACGACAGAAAAACAGGGCTAATTCAACTTGTGAGGAACGCCTTAGTTCGGAGCGAGTTCGGGCACCGGGTCAAGTCCCGGTGCTAGACCCCTATTCTTGGTGCAGTGAGTGTCATCGGGGCTCGACGTGGAATCTCATTGCCGTGCGTTTCCCGTCATGGACTGCGACGTCGACGAAACTGGGGACACAGACAATAGCAAACCCATCCCCTGCCAGGTACATTCGGGCCAAGGCTATGGCCTTCATGGCCTGATTGACCGCATCGGGCCCAATGGCCTGAACCTGTGCTTCATTGCTCTGACGGACCGAGGCCGCGATGGCCCCAGCCACCGCCGTAGGCCTTGAGGTGATCGCGACCCTGATGATGTCCACCTGTCTCCTCCCTCGATCGTCTCCAACTTATGGTAGCGTACAGCAATCTGCCGGGTCACTTTCACCGGAGTGAACATGGTCGGCAGCTGCACTGTCGCCCTTCAATGTCAGTGCCGTGAGCGAATGCCAGAGAGCACCCTCTCACACCGCTGCGTATATCCCCTCGGCGGGCCCTCTCAGCCTCGAAACCCGTGACGCCGCAGTTATCGGCCAGGCTCTCGGCCATCGTTGAGTCCCCCCGACGCTGGGGCGCTCACTCCCCCACTCGTACCTGTATCCCCTGTGGTCTCAAGACGGCGTCTTAGGGATTGCGGCACCCTCGCCTGAAAGCGTGACTCTGTTCTGAAGCGCCCTTCGCACTACCCCTAGCAGGTCCTCGAGGGCAAAAGGCTTCTCAAGGTACCCGTCCGTGTAGTCTCGAGCGAACCGCATGACCTCGCTGGCCGGATAGCTCATCATAGCGACGAGCGCGGTTCCAGGGCTCGCTTGCCTGATCCTCATCATCAGATCGCGACCGTCCAGCTTATGCACTCCTATGTCCGCTATGGCCAGGTCGAACCGTCCTGTCGATACCAGACCCACGGCTTCGTCGCTGTGAGTAGTGGTAGCGACCATATACCCCTCGCGACTGAGCACCCGTCGCAAGAGATCGAGGATAACTTGCTCATCGTCAACCACCAGTATCGTCTGCCGCAACTGACGATCGGTCTTCCCTGCAAAAGTGTTCATGCTTCCCCTAGTAATGTGTTTCCGTGCCTAAAGATCGCAGAGCACAATGAGTTCTCCCCCGGACACTGTGCTCCGTGACTCGCGTGTCTCGCGCGACACAGATCCGTCTGTGATCAGTGTGAATTCCATAAGCCCTCATTGGAGGCCGCTACGCACGCGCAGCACGGACACTCAGTCGACGGAGGACAAGAACAATCTCTGCATTAAGCCCCCGGACTCGTAGGTTCTCCGATAGCCGTTCCCCCCTCTCCGCTCCGTCATCCAGGTATGGAGCTTCCGGGCATACTCCGTGACCGAATCGGCTTTGATGGCCTTCAGTATGTCCTGTTCCTCAGCGTCAAGTTCGAAGTTTCCCACCACCCTGGCCGGGTCGCTCAACAGGCTATCGCGAAACTTGCCATCTATGAGGGCCAGACACATGATGTTGTTTAGAGTGTGATCAGACATCCTTCATCTCCTAGCGTGTTTGTGTCAAACTCACGGGAGCCTTCCGAAACATGGGCTCTCGCAGGAAGAAGAACACCCCTGCTGCGATCACCACATCCCCCACGCTTACTACAGAGGGGATGGGAAAAGGCCTGGGCAGGACCAGGATATCCGATAGAAACCATAGCCTCGCCTCCCCTGGCTCCATCACGATGTTCTTCGTACGCGCCACCCGATACCCCGTCTCCAGCTGCGGCGCATAGCTATCATAGCCTGTCTGGATCAAGGCTTCAGGAGTGATAGGCATGAACCCACCGTTCAGCATGATCACAGCGAAGTTGAGTAGCAATCCCAGGCCGATGAGCTTCACTCCCTGGAGGTCACGGTTCTGCCAGATGACCGCGAA
>CAZBJW010000031.1:3507-12967 GCA_964492135.1 uncultured Anaerolineales bacterium | reverse complement strand
CAGCAGGCAATTGGACAAGGTCAGAATCAGGGGTCTGCTGCTCAGCAATCCTCCAGCTGTCTCGGCAGGGACGAAAATCAGGTAGGCCTGCATAAGAAAAGCGAGAGGGGCCAGCCATCCCCGCTTGATCTTGATCTGTGCGAGGTTGCTGACCCTGCCTCCCGCCGCCATCAGCCCCAGCAGAAAAACGAGGCACAGGGCGATTAGAATCATTTACAAGGCCTATCCTCCTCCACCACCGTAGCCGGCCGGAGCACCCGCCGCCGCAGCCAGTGCGACAAGCGTGATAACGAACCAGGCTATCTTGACATTCCGCGCCGTGAGATGCGATGCAAACCGCTTCATAGCAAAAACCTCCTCGGTAGTTTGCCTAGATTATACCGAGGAGGGTTTAGCTAATGTTTAGCTCAACGTCCAGGAATTGATCTTCAGCCGGCTCCTGTCAGCAAGTCTTCGTACAGCTCCAGGGTCTCCGTCGAAGGCTCTGCTCCGAACTCTGCCAACGTCCTACGCAGTTCTTCGTACTGGCCTATCGCCCCCGCGTGATCCCCCATCAGGTCAAGACCGCGGATCACATGGCGGTGAATGTCCTCTCGCAACGGATCCCTGTCCAGCAGAGTCCGGTAACACTTCACAGCCTCCTCAGGCCTGCCCCCTTGAAAATAGTGTCCCGCCAGTTCCTCCAGCGCTCGGAAGTACTGCCGCTGCAGTGAAGCCCTCAGTCCCGCGGTCCAGTCCGCGTAGACGTCCTCTAGATAATCCCCCCGGTATAGAGAGACTGCCTCCCGAAGGTATCGCTCCCGTTGCGGACCTCTTGCCTTCTCCGCCTTGGCCAAGGCCCTCTGAAACTCCTCGACGTCATACAGGTACCCCTTCGACTCAAGCCTGTACGCCCCGCCTTGGTACGTAATGGCAGCCGTGCCTCCCAGAAGGCGCCGCACTTGAAAGAGATAGAAGTGAAAGGTGCTGTGCGCTTTGGCCACGGACAGATCCGGCCAGAGGGCGGCCACTATCTGCTCCTTCGTCGCTGACGGGTGCGCCAGGAAGAAGAAGAGCATTCTCTTGGCCCCCAACCGAAGCTCGCTCGCTTCGACGGGCTTCCCATCGCGGTGAACCACGGAGGAGCCCAAGGCGGATAATTCAAGCATCGCAGAGCCCGCCTCGTCTGGCGCGATCTCGATGAGTTCGCTGGGAGGCTCAGTGCGCAACAGCATCCGCCTCAGCCAACCCGCGTGCTTCCCCATGAGCCTCTCCCCGATAACATACTCGAGCAAGGCGCGGCTTCCCGTCGCCTCGTCCAACAGTAGCGGGTCAAGACCGGCATCGGGCAGCATATCGAGGGCCATCTCCAGGTTCAGCATCGCTTCGTTTACCTGGTCCTGAGAGAACAACACGCTGGCCAGATGGAACTGCGCCTTGGCCAACTCTTGCTTGACGCCCAGCTTCTGGACAATGCCGACCGCTTGTCGCAGCGTCCTCAGCGCCTCCTCGTCTCTTCCATCCACATGGAGCAAGATCCCACGCGAGATGAGCGAGATCGCCACCTCTTGGTCCGAACCGTGCTCGTAGCCCTTTTCCAGAGCACTGCGTAGCAGCTCCTCCGCCTTCTCGTGGTTGCCCAGCACCCGTTCCAGATTGCCCAGGGCATCCCGCAGGTAGCTCACCAGAAAGCCCTCGCTTGCTTCCTCGGCCAGCGCCAGTGCCTCCTCGCAGGCTTTCTGCGCCGGTCCATACTGTCCCCTCGCTCGATGCACATCGCCTATCGTCGCCTGGGCATAGGCCTGGGGACGCAGCAATGCCATGGCCTGGCTCTCCGCCAGGGCCTCTTGAAGAGCGGTCATCGCTTCGTCGAACCTGCCTTGGCGATAGTGAGCGACTCCGATGTTATTCAGCGTCATGGCCAGCGGGCCCCTCGCACCTAGACGACGCCAGTAGGCCAGCGCTCTCCGCGAATGGTCCAGGAACTTCTCGTCATCCACGGACAGGTGGATCGTGCCCATGTCGTGCAAGGTCATGGCGACGTTGTACTCGTCTTCCAAGCGCTCGAAGCAGCCTAGGGCTTCGTCGAGTTGCGCCACCCCATCGTCGAGCTGGCCCTGCAATCCATAGCATATGCCCAGGGTTCGATGCGCCAAGCCGATCACGGCGCCGTCCGTGTCACCGTCCGCCATGAGAAGCACTTGCTCCGCCTTGGCTATCGCCCGGTCATACTCCGCCCGCAGCCGATGGATGTAGCTCTCCTCCAGCGTGGCCCTGACCGTTCCCAAATGGTCTTCTCTGTCCGAGAATCCCTGCCTTGCCATCTCCAGGGCGCGGATGGCATTATCCAGCTGTCCAGAGTCAGTGAACACCTTGGACTGCCAGTAGTATATCCAGGGTGAAGGACTCGCTTTCCCCGTAAGCGACTCGGTCCAAGACAACAGGCTGCTCCACCTCCCTGACTGGAAGGCCCATGCAGCAACGGCCTCCACCAACCTCCCGGCGTGCTCATAGGCTTCGGCCTCCAGATAGTGCCTGATCGCCCAATCCCAACTCTCCTCTGCCTCGAAGATCTCGCCGGCCTTGAGATGTAGATTGAGGTACAGATCGCCGTCGTCCCGAAGCTTGGTCTGCAGAAATTCCTGGAACAGCGGGTGGTAGCGGAACCAATCCTCCCCGTCGCCTTCCAGCCTTGAGATGAAGAGATTCTTGTCCTCAACCAAACTCAACATCTCTTCGGAGTTGTCCACCCCTAGTAGTCTATCGCAGATAGCTGGGGTCATACGCTGAAGGACGGAGGAACGCTTGAGGAAACTCTGCACCTCGTCTGCTTGCTGCTCCAACACCTCGCGCGCCAGGTAAGCAAAGATCTGGCTATCATCCCCTCGCACCCGCGCCATCGTCCTCAACAGCCCTTTCCACAGGGTATGGGTCGTGAGGAGAATGGCGGTAATCCAGCCCTCGGATTGCCGAGCTAGTCTCTCCGCCTCTTTGGGCGGCAGATCCAGATTGTGATTCTGTTTCAGCAATCTCTGGATCTCGTCCGCAGTGAACTTGAGGTCCTCGTTGCCCAGGCCCGCCAATAGTTGGTGAGCCATCAGTTCTATGATGGGGAGTCCCGGCGTTGTCGTCCTGCTAGCCACCAGGATGTGACAGTTCTCCGGCAGACGGCGGAGCAGGAAGCTGAGCAGACTCGTCACCTCATCTGCATCGCCGACGAGGTGGAAATCATCGATGACCAGAGCGAAATAGTCGGGGATGATCTCAAATATCTCGTTGACCATGGCGCCCACCACCGGCCTCAGTCCCTCGGCTCGCCCTGCCCCTTGCAAGGCGCCCAGAGTCCTGCTGCCGAACTGGGGAAAGCGTTCGCTGATGGAGGCCACCAGATACTCCAGGAACACTCTGGGATCGCGATCCGACTCATCGAGGGAATACCAGCAGACCGGCAAGTCGGTGTCGTAAGCGTAGTCAGTTAGAAGCGAAGTCTTGCCATAGCCTGCCGAGGCGGAGATGAGGATCAGCTTGCGGTCAATGTGCTCGTGAATGAAATCTACGAGCCTCGTCCGACGGAGGAGGTCCGGTCGTTTTCTAGGCACCACAACCTTGGTCCTGACGATGGGAACTTCCCCGTTCATAGCGCTCCGTAAAGGGTGACAGACGGGCAACGACTCAGGCCAACAGCCGGCTCCCAGTGCATTCGCTGCCCGCTGTTTCAGCGTGCACTCGGCTCAACACCAGATATGTCAGTGACCAGACCGCCTCACGTTCTGGAGGAGCCAGCTATCCGAGCCGGCGCCAGGGCATCACAGTAGGGAACAGAAGTCGAAAGAATTCCTTCAGGGTCTGTAGAGTCTCCTCGTCGGAGTTGGAAACATTGGCGTGGAGGGTCACGGAAAGCACGCCGTTATCGGGGTCTCTCTCGGGGTCGGTCCACAGATACCAGTACAGAGTGGCGCGTCTGAGTTCGCCCTTCTCGGCGACGACCCGCTGCACGCTCACCGAAGAATCGCCGATGTCTATGGGTTCCAACCCCACATCCACGATGCGCCACCCGCTACCAGGATAGCACGTCAGGGCAGTATGTTCGAAAAGGTGGAAGCTCTTGCCTCCTCTGCTCCCGATGATGGAGAAGAATACTTGATGGCCCCGGTCGTCGCTGTACCCACGAGTTACAGCGACCTCAGGGTTGTCATACCACTCATCAACAACCACGCCCATAGGCGAATCTCCACTATCGGATCGCCAGCCTCCGATCTCCATGGGGATGCCGTCGAACAGATCCTCTCGCAGCGTGAAATCGACAGCGGTGGCCAGGGCCCGCTCATGCGATGTCCGGCGATACCAACCTTCCACATCGAGAATGACCACATGGGTAGCTTCCTCATCGACAAGAGGATAGGAGGTCCCCTCGGACCCGGTAGAGGCGGCACCGGGCCCCCAGGCGAGCCCTTGGGAGAGAACCAGCCAGCCTCCCAACGCCCCAAGCAGCAGCACGACTACGATCAGATATCGCGCCTTATCTCTGAACATCCTACCAACCTGCTTACCACGATTAACAGCGCGAAAGCCACCAAGAACAAAACAGGGCTGGAGTAATCGTGGAAGTATCTTATGCCCGCCTCGGCTCCAAACACGTGGGCGATGACCAGGAGCGATGAGACGCGGAAGATATTGGCCAAAACGGCGATAGGAATCGCCAGCGCCAGGAGGACAATCTTGGCACGAGGAGAGCCCTCGAGGATGTAGACGAATATCACAACCAGCGTAGCCAGAGCCACCACGGAGTTGAGCCCGCTGCAAGCCGCACCCACGACGAAGCTGGAATTCTGCAGCTCGATCTGAGAACCCAGGTTACTGGCCCGTATACCCAGTAGGCGGACGGCGGAGGCGGACGTCGTGGCCGTGAAAGACTCCAGAGCTGGGCTGAGGCGGTTGATGAAAGGCAAGGGAATCATGAAGACGAGAAAGGCCAAGGGAAAGGCGATCCGCCGCGTCGCCTTGTCGCCCAAGAAGTAGAGAGCAAGCCCTGACAGGAGCACCACGAGAGCGAAAGCAGAAAGATAATAGGCTTGCCAGACCTGCGCTATCAGGAAGGCCACCACACCCAGCGCCATCGGGACCAGGCCCCAGGTGTTGGGTTCACGGCTATCTCGCCTGAAGGCGTCCCTTCTGCGCCACAAGAAGAAGCCCGAAATCAGTGGTACCAAGAAGCCGTGAGAGTAGTAAGAATTGTTCATCCAGTTGTAGACCAGCCAGGCGAAGGTGGACGAGAAGAGGAGCGCCACAAGACCGAGGATAATCAATCCTCCAATTATGTCCCGTATTGCGGTCCTCATCCCGATTGAGCCTCACACCCCATGGCGCAGTTACTACAGTATAGCACCCGACGCATTGTCTGTCAAACGTGTCGACGCTTGCTCCCTGTGCGCCGGAGGGACTGTGCCGCCCAAATACGATTTCGGGGCAGCCGCTATCTTGCAGCACAAGAGGCCACCACGCACAAGATATGGTGCGGCTCCCCTCTGGTGGCACTAGATATGGTAGTACGGCTTGACCGTCGGAGACTCGCCCAGCCTTGCAAAATGCTGCAGATATGGTAAAATAAGAACAGACAATGAAGGAGGTCAATTGTCAGAAGTGGCACAGCATGATCTTAGTTACAAGGCCTCTGACATCGAGATTCTTGAGGGTCTGGAAGCTGTACGGCGTCGGCCCGGGATGTACGTGGGCAGCACCGATGTACGTGGCTTGCACCATCTGATCTACGAAGTCACTGACAACTCTGTGGACGAGGCCCTTGCTGAGGCCTGCAACGAAATCAGGATCACCATCCACGAGGACAATACGGTGACTGTGGTAGACAACGGCCGTGGCATCCCCGTGGAAGTACACCCTCAGACTGGTAAATCCGCTCTCGAGGTTGTCCATACTGTCCTCCACTCCGGCGCCAAATTCGGTGGCGGAGGATACAAGGTGGCCAGTGGCCTGCACGGAGTGGGGGTTTCCGCAGTGAACGCCCTGGCCGAGTGGCTGGAGGTCGAGGTCAAGCGTGACGGCAAGAAGTACTTCCAGCGATACGAGCGCGGCCTGCCGGTGACACCGGTGAAAGTGGTAAGCAACAAGGTCAAGGGCACAGGCACCAAGACCACCTTCTTACCCGATAGAGAGATTTTCAAGACCCTCGACTACAAGTTCCCAGCCTTGACCCAGCGGTTCCGGGAGATGGCGTTTCTCACCAAGGGGCTGACTATCATCTTCCACGACGAACGAACGGGCCAGGACAGAACATACTATTTCGAAGGCGGGATCGTTTCTTTCGTTCGCCGTCTGAACTGGAACAGAAAGGCCCTGCACGAGCCCGTCCACGTCGAAAAGGAAGTGAACGGCTCAGTGGTGGAAGCTGCCCTGCAATACACCGATGGTTATGCCGAATCGATCCACGCCTTCGCGAACAACGTCAACACCGTGGACGGAGGCACCCATCTCACTGGCTTTCGCTCGGCCCTCACACGCGGCATCAATGACTATGCGCGGAAGAATAGCTTGTTGAAAGACAGCGATCCCAACTTCACAGGCGAGGATGTGCGTGAGGGACTGACCGCCATTATCAGCGTGAAGTTGACAGATCCACAGTTCGAGAGCCAGACCAAGGCCAAATTGGGCAACGCCGAGGTCAAGGGATTGGTCGAATCCGTGGTTTCGGATGCACTGTCCACCTTCATGGAAGAGGATCCCCGTGCGGCCAAGGCCATCATAGAGAAATGCCTTGTGGCATCGCGCGCTCGAGCGGCAGCTCGCAAAGCTCGTGACCTGGTGGTGCGCAAGAGCGCGCTGGAGAGCATGACCTTGCCTGGCAAGTTGGCCGACTGCTCGGAACGAGATCCATCGAAGTGCGAATTGTACATCGTGGAGGGCGATTCGGCCGGTGGCTCAGCCAAGCAGGGTCGAGATCGGCGCTTCCAAGCTATTCTGCCGCTGCGGGGGAAGATCCTCAATGTCGAGAAGGCCCGCCTGAACAAGATCCTCAGCAACAAGGAAATCGAAGCCCTCATCAGCGCCTTGGGCATCGGCATCGAGGACAGTTTTGATCTGAGCAACCTGCGCTACCATCATGTCATCGTCATGACCGACGCCGACGTTGACGGTGCGCATATCCGCACTCTACTCCTCACCTTCTTCTTCCGGTACATGGAACCGTTGATCATTAGCGGCCATTTGTTCATCGCTCAGCCTCCCCTCTACCGCATCGCCGCCCGGTCGAAGCAGCATTACGTATACACTGAGGAAGAGAAGGAGCGCTTGCTGAAAAAACTGGGCAAGGCGAAGATACAGATGCAGCGCTACAAGGGCCTCGGAGAGATGAATCCAGAGCAACTGTGGGAGACTACGATGAACCCGGAGTCGAGAACTCTGCTGCAGGTTGATATCGAGGATGCCGTCAAGGCGGACAGTACCTTTGACAAACTCATGGGGCCTGCAGTCCCTCCGCGCAAACGTTTCATCCAGACCCACGCCAAGGCTGTGCGCAACTTGGACATATAGGCACACCCACAGAGCGAGCCGATGTGCTTCCCCGGAATCGCAGTGGCCGGTCGCGCAGCTCATTGAGCCATGAGATATCTCCCCAGTGAGGTTCGACTGCAAATGAGGTCAAAGAAGCGTTCGGATGGCTGACAACAGAGTCCACCACAGGATCATCCCTTCGAGATTCGGCGATGTCGTCCTCGTGTGGCGCGAAGATGAACCTACGCCCAAGATCCTGGGCCTTACTCTGCCGAGAGCAGGAGTCCGAGATGTCGAGGATCCCCAAAGCACCTGCGCGGACGACGCAATCGGTCGCCTCTGCGAGCAGATCGCGCGCTATCTGGAGGGAGAAGCGGTGCAGCTACCGGTTGACTATCTAGACCGCACGCGTTGCTCCGACTTCCAGTGGCGCGTGCTGATGGCAGAAAAGGCCATCCCCAGGGGATACGTGCGGTCATATGGTCAGCTAGCAGCAGCGATTGGGGAGCCGAAGGCTGCTCGAGCGGTGGGGACCGCCTTGGCTCGCAACCCTTTCCCGCTTATCATCCCTTGTCATCGGACAGTCAGGCGCGACGGTAGCCTGGGCGGTTTCGGAGGTGGCCTTCCGTTGAAAAGAGCGCTACTGGAGATGGAAGGCGTCACTTTCGACCAGCGGGGGATAATCCGTCCAGAGCATTTCTGGGTTGACAGTCCAGCGTCACAAGGCCCAGACAGGCGGTCTTCGTCCCACACCACAGACCATTGAGGGAACCTCACCGCGGCATTGGCCGCCCTTCTCCATCCCTTTCACCCGATTGACTGCATTATGCCTGAGAAAGTAGGACATTTCCGAGTGACTCAGAGGCAGGATGAGATCCTGCAACTGGAGAGAAGGGGTTCGTTCCCTCTGGTAGTGGCGGTGATCGGCGGTGTGGTTTTGGTCCTGCTGTGGCTCCTGAGACCGTGGCAGTCCCCCAGTGGAGTCATGGTCGCAGGCTTCATCATACTGCCACCAATCGCCGGCCTCTCAATCGCATTCTATCATAGACCTTGGAAAGAGGTGCTCATCTTCAATCGTGCCGTGGGGAACTTCATAAGAGAAGAGCGATACCTTATCCGCCGCAACAACATCACCAGTCTGCCGTTGAACTCGATCGAGAGCGTGAGCCTTGTCCAGCGGACCGCCCGGTTTGTCGACAAGAAAGGCGAGAGGGTGGAACATGTCTATTGGGCAGCTCTGTTGCGCAGCACTGACGGGCGGGAGGAGGAACTCGATGGCGCGAATTCCCGAGAAAGCATGCGCGATTTTGCAGGCGCCGTGAACAGCTTTCTGGCGGACTTCGACTCATCTTCTCCCTGAGGCACAGCGTTTCTTCCCCTCATGGCTTCGCAGAGAGATCGCAGCACCTGCCGGACATCGACTTGACAGTACGCCGGCACCCACCATCATCCTTCGAGCCCTGTCGCAGTGACTTCACGCGATCACCGTGCTGAAAGGAGGCAAGCTCATTCCCCAGGTGCGCATTCCAAAGGCGAGCGGATGCCCTTGCAGGACGCCTGCCCATTGCCTGGGCAATGGCCACGATGTATAATGTCTCAGAGCCGACCTGCATGCCACGAAGGAACAGAAGAGGATGCGCGTCGCTATCGCTTCCAATCACCGTGGCTTCCGATTGAAAAGTGACATCGCCCGATGGCTGGAAAGACTGGGGCACGATTTCCGCGATTTCGGGCCCCACGAGCTTGACGATGTGGAGTATCCCGACTATGCCGTGATGGTAACTAGAGCCGTCGCCAGCGGGGAGCAGGAGAGGGGAATCCTGGTCTGTGGTACTGGTCAAGGCATGGCCATCAGCGCCAACAACATCACAGGTATCCGCGCCGCTATCTGCCACGACACCTTCAACGCACGGATGAGCCGAAAGCACAACGACGCTAATGTGCTGTGCCTGGGCGAGCGGGTCGTAGGTTCTGG